>DASVLX010000044.1:0-20191 GCA_036384655.1 Pseudonocardiaceae bacterium | reverse complement strand
ACCAGGAGCGGTCTCGGCGGCAACCTCATCACCACGTGCGTCATCCCGGACGGGCTCCAGGTCGCGACGGTCCGCACCGGTGTGTTCAAGGCGGGGCAGCCGGTCGACGCCTCGCCCGACGTCGTCCAGGAGGCGGTCACGGCGCCTGCCGTCGATCGTCGCGTCGAACTGCTGGAGTACGTCCCGAGCACCGACGCGAGCAAGGCCCAGCTGGAGGACGCGGACATCGTCGTGTCGGGTGGACGGGCGATGGGGAACGCGGAGAACTTCGCGATTCTGGAAGACCTGGCGAGCGCGCTGGGCCCCACCGCTGCGGTTGGCTCCTCACGCCCGCCGGCGGACTCCGGCTGGGTCCCGTCGCAGATCGAGATCGGCATCTCCGGCAAGAAGATCAGCCCGGCTCTCTACATCGCGTGCGGCATCTCGGGCGCCAGCCAGCATCTCGCGGGCATGTCATCGTCGAAGACGATCGTGGCGATCAACTCCGACCCGGACGCACCGATCTTCGACGTCGCGGACCTCGGCGTCGTAGGAGACCTGTTCGAGATCGTGCCGGCGTTGACGGCGGCCGTACGTCGCCGGCGAGAGTCCTGACCGGACGCGCTCCAGCGCGCCGGCCGGGCGACAGCCGGGACCGCACGGCGGAGGGTGACTCCCTCTGCAATCGCTACCTGATCAGGTTGCTCTGAGTCATCAACAACCAACACAGGGCGGACGTGATTGGCCCGTACGTCGGGACCGCACGGGTCGGTCGACTCATGCGCTGTCCATGGCGGACTTGGTAGTTCCGCCGGAACGGTGGCTGCGGTCACGCACGTAGATAACCGCGGGTTTGCCCTCACCGGGGCTGCGCCGGTTCATGTCAAACAGCGTGGTCGCGGTGATCAGGTCGCTGAGTTTGCCGTAGCCGTAGGTGCGGGAGTCGAAGTCGGGACGTTGCTTGGTGACGATGTTGCCGACGGAAGCCAACGATGCCCAGCCGTCGTCGTCGGACGCGGCTTCGACCGCATTACGCAGCAGGCTCACCAGCGTGGCGTCCCTCTTGAGTTGCGCTGCGGGGGTCGACGGTTTCGGCGCGAGTGCCGAGTCGGCGGGCACGGTGGTGCTGTCTGGATACGTCAGATTCTCGATATAGACGAATTTGTCGCAGGCCGCGACAAAGGGCTTGGGTGTCTTGCGTTCGCCGAAGCCGTACACGGTCAGGCCGGACTCCCGCAGGCGTGCCGCCAACCGGGTGAAGTCCGAATCGCTGGAGACGATGCAGAACCCGTCGAACCGGTCGGAGTACAGCAGGTCCATGGCGTCGATGACCATGGCCGCATCGGTGGAGTTCTTGCCAGTGGTGTACGCGAACTGCTGGATGGGCTGGATCGACTGAGCCAGCAACTGGTCCTTCCAGCCCTTCAGGTTCGAGCTGGTCCAGTCACCGTAAGCGCGTTTGACGTGGGCGGTGCCGTACTTGGCGACCTCGGCCAGTAACGCCTGGATGGTGCCCGGCTGTGCGTTGTCCGCGTCGATGAGCACCGCCAGCTTGGCGGCATTTTCGCTGTTCATGACCATTTTGCTCCCCGTCGTCCTCGGTTGCACCTAGCCTGGGTCACAGATCTGTCGGCAACGCCTGCGAGCCGAATGAATCCTGCCTGCACAGCGGACTCAGCGCACCGGCAGGCCCCGGCTCAGCACCCGCAGCTCGCTGGGTCTCGCGCTCGGCTGGATCGGTTGGAACGCGATCCTGATCGGCTGGTGGCGGCCGTCGTCCATCTCGTCCGTCGGTTTGCCGAGCGGTCGGCACGCCGGTTCCTCCCAGTTCGGGTGCCTGTGACCGCGGCCTTCCGGGTGCCCACGACGTGAACACCGAGAAGGATATTCGGTGAGAAGGGATGTATGGGTGTGCGGCGCGCCGTGCTGTACGGCACGGTCAACGGAGTCTGCAACAACACCAACGGCCTCGGCCGAGGCCGGGGGGGGGGACAGCGCATGATGCCGACTGGGTGGCCAATCAGCCACCATTTGTGCGGCCTGTGAGGGTTTGTCGGGTGACGGATCAGGCATTCTGATCGCTGCCGGTGGCTGCGGTGCGATTGTCCAGTCCGGTGTCGTTACCATCTGTTGACCGGTCGTATCCGGGGAGTAGCAAGCCGAAGATTGGGTGTGGCGCCGCCTGCCGTAGCAACAGTCGTCCGCCCTCGGCCTCGGCAAGCGACCGGGCCATGCCGAGGCCGATGCCATGCGCCGGGGCCTGCGGGTCGGCGTTCTTGCGGTTGGAGCGGCGGGCCGCGAAAGCCTCGTCGGGCTGGGTCAGTCCCGGGCCCTGGTCGGTGATCTCGATGAGCAGGCCGTCGGCGACGGTGTTCGCGGTGACCGTGGTGGCGCCGGCCCCGTGGACGAGGGCGTTGTCGACGAGTACCTCCACCACGTGGCGGACGGCGGTGGCGGAGGCGTGGACCTCCGGCAGCTCGACTGGATAGGTGACCTGGAGTGTGCGGCCGCGCTCGGCGAACAGCGCCTGCCACCGTTGCCGGACGGCGTCGAGCAGCTGGTCCACGGCCAGCGGTGGGACGTCGTCGTCGGGCCGCTCGCGGGCCAGTCGAAGCAGGTCCTCGATGGTGGTGCGTAGTTGTTCGCCGCGGCGCAGCGCTGTGGCAGCCGCTTGGCGCAGGTCAGCGCCTGGCCGCGACAGTGCGGACTCCAGGCCGAGCAGCAGCGCCGTCAACGGCGTCCGCAACTGGTGCGATACCCGGGTACTGAAGGCTCGTTCCCGTTCCAGCAGGCGTCCCAGCCGCCCGGCGGTGGCTTCGAGAGCATCGGCGAGCGTGTCCGCCTCGGTGATGTGGGAGCGGGCAGGCTGGATGGTGAAATCGCCGCCGCCGAGCGCGCGAGCCGACGCGGTCAGCCGTTCCAGCGGCGCGGCGATCCGCCGGCCCTGATACCAGGCCAGCAGCGCGGCCAACCCGACGGTGCAGAGAGCGAGGAGCGCCATGACGGCCAAGGTGTTGAAGGTGTCGTCGGTAACGCGGTCGCTCGGTATCGACACTCGCACGGTGGCGGCCACTGTCTGGTCCGAGGGCACTGGTGCGGACACGGCGAGATCGGCGCCCTCATCCCCAACATGAACCTGCCCGTCGGAGGCCGCCGCGGCGAGCGGCGAAACGGCCGGACCGTGCGCTCGGATCAGCCGGCCACTGATCGTGTAGACACCGACGGTCAGGTCTGCGGGCAGATCGGCGGGTAGGCGTGGAATGGTGCCGTCTGAGGTGATCGTGTCGGGCACGACTGCCGTGATCCGGGTGGCGTCGCGCTGCAACGCTGTGACCGCCTGGTTGTAGTCCATGCTGTGGACCGCGACGGCCAACGGCACACCGAACAACAACACCGTCAGCGTCGCGACCGCCACGATCGAGGTCTGTACCCGGGCCCGCAGCGACCGCTCGCGTCCCCGCACTCCAGATTGTTCGGCCGTGCTGTGCGGCTGTGTCCGGTCTGGCCACACGCGCTTTCTCCTTGTCTAGATCGTTTGGGTCTGTTCGGGTCAAGGGGATTGGCCCTGAGTATCAGGTGACCGGCGTCCGGCAGCGCCGCCGTTCGGGACGCCGGTGGCCATCCCTCGCCGGGTTCGTGTGTGCCTGTGCTGGGCACACGGGCTCGGTCGGTTGCCGGAGCCGCGGGTACTCGGCCCGCCGCACATCCCGGGCGGGCCTGCGCCGGGCGACAGGCACCGTTTCCTCTACACTAGTTGTAGAAGCAACGGCGCTTGGCAATGTTGTCTACGCCTGGCCGGGAGGCGCAGGAAGATCATGCAGCAATTTATCGCGACCTTCGGGCCGTGGGCGGTGTTCGTGCTGATGGTGGCCGAGTCGGCGTGTATCCCGGTCCCGTCGGAAGTGATCATGCTGCTCGGCGGAGCGTTGGCCAGCGGTGCGGTCGCGGGCTCCCATCCGAGTCTTGTGCTGATCATTGTCGCGGGCGTGCTCGGTAACCTGGTCGGCAGCTACCTGGCCTGGGCTCTGGGTCGTTACGCCGGGCAGGCCGCGCTGCACCGGTGGGGCCGTGCCGTGTGGCTCAAGGACGAGGACATCGATCGGGCGCACCGGTGGTTCACCCGCTACGGTGCGGCGTCGGTGTTCTTCGGTCGGGTGGTACCGGTGATCCGCACGTTCATCTCCCTCCCGGCGGGATTCGCCGCCATGCCACCGGTGCGGTTCGGTGTGTACACGGTGCTGGGCTGCGTACCCTGGACCGCCGCGCTGGGCATTGCCGGATTCGCCATCGGCTCGAACTGGGTCGCGGTGGCCAACGCTTTCCACGGAACCACCTATGTGATCGCGGCCGTTGTCGGCATCGGGATCGTCGTCGCTGCCGTGATCGTGTGGCGGCGACGCCGTCGCGGGTCAGCGACCACCGGCGACACGGCTGAGACGGTTGCGCACCAGCCCCTGTCGCCGCGTCACTGAAACACGCCAGCCAGCGGCCTGACGAGAAGGGGGCGAGGTGGACCGTTGGGCAGCGGACAGGTCGCGCCGGGGCGGTCGGGGAGACGACCGTCGAGCTGGCGAGCGGCGCCGGCGGCGGTCCGCTTTGGTGGGAAAGATCGCCGTCGGACTGGTGTCGGCGTTGGTGTTGAGTACCACTGCCTACGTATGGGCGGAATACCGTTCCCTGGTCAATGGGGTGTACAGGTCCTCGGCGTTGGATGGTGAGGCCGGTTCGCTCAACGGTGACATCAACATCCTCATCATGGGGTTGGACAGCCGCTTGGACGAGAATGGCAACCCGCTTCCACCGGACATCTACAACGCGCTGCACGCGGGGGGTGCCAGCGACGGCGGGGAGAACGCCAACGTGCTGATGCTGCTGCATGTGCCCGCCAACGGTGACAGGGCAACCTCGATCTCGATCCCGCGGGACGATTACGTGAATCTGCCCGGCTGCCCCGACGGCCAGTGCAAAGGCAAGATCAAGCAGGCCTACGGGTTGGCTTTCGACGCGAAGAGTAAGACGCTGGTCAACCAACACGGGCTCGACTCGGTACAACGGGTGCAACAGGAACGCGACGCCGCCCGCAAGGAAGAGATCGATACCGTCCGCCAGCTACTCAGCGGGCTGCCCGTCGACCACTTCGCCGAAGTCACCCTGGTGTCATTTTTCCAGATCGCGCAGGTGGTTCAGCCGATCACGGTGTGCGTGAACGAGAACACCCAGGACAGCTACTCCGGCGCCAACTTCCACCAGGGACAGCAGCAGATCAACGCATCGCAGGCAGTGGCGTTCGTCCGGCAGCGAAGGGACTACGTGCATCCGGAGCTGAACTTCACCGACCTGGACCGGGAACGTCGGCAGCAAGCATTCATCGCCTCCTTGGCGTACCAGCTCAAGCAGGGCGGAGTGTTCACGGACCCTGGCAAGCTGTCCCAGTTGCTGAACGTGGCGAAGCAGAACATCGCCGTGGACAGCAACCTGGATCTGCTGTCGCTCGCGCGGCAAGCGTCCAATCTGACGGGCGGCAACATTGCCTTTTACATGCTGCCGATCCAACGGTTTGGCACCGACCCGGCCGGGGAGGATGTCAATATCGTTAACGTGCCGCAGATCCAGGCTCTGGTGCGGCAGCTCATCGGCAGCGGCACAGGCTCAAGCGCCGCCAGCCCGACAACCACCGCGACCAGTCCATCGGGTGGCGTGGTGGACGTGGTCAATGCCAACGGGCGAAGCGGACTCGCGGGCGAATTGGAACGCGCCCTGGCCGCCCGCGGCTACACACAGGGCGCCGCCAGCACCGCATCCAGCAACCGCGGGTATTCGGTGATCTACTACGGCGCTGGCGAGCATACGGCGGCCTCGGCCCTGTCCACCCTGCTCGGCGGAATGACCATCGCACAGGGCCAGCATGTGTCCGCAGGACATGTGCGCATAGTCCTGGGCACTGATTTCGTTATGCCTACCGTGGTTATGCCCATCGTGTCTACAGCCGGTGGCGGGACTGGCACCGGAGCCGGGTCAACGGCTTCAGACGGAGCGGCCGGTACGACCTCGTCGTCGGCGGGCTACACGCCGGCCGCGTACGCAGTCGATACCCCGGCCGCGCCAGGTGGGACGCCAACGGGTGGAGTGGCGGGCGCGATCAGCGGTGGAGGTATCCCCTGCGTGAAGTAGGGCTCCATTTCAGCAGTGGGGTGTGGCCGTTGGGGCGGGGTCTGACGTCCATCTGCGCCCGGCGAAGGTAAAGACGAGCGTTACCGCGCGCTGACGGTCCGGTGGCCAGGTGGCTCCTAATGTCAGAGGAACGGCTGCCGCTCTGCCGCGGCGGCGTGAGGAGGACCTGGTGTTGCACTGGATCGGGGACACTACGGGCGGTGCCGTGGCCCGTGCGGTCACGTCGTCGTGGATGGCACCGGTGGCTTTCCAGGCGGCCCGGCCGACGCCGAGTGACCGGTGACCGCGCCAGGCCGGCCCGACGCCGGACCAACGGCTTGCCCGGCCTCGGTGTCGCCCGCTGCCTATGATCGGCCTGTGGGAGCGGCTCACCTGCTCGTCGTGGAGGACGATCCGGACATCGGTTTCGAACTCCAGGAGGCGTTGACCGGACACGGGTTCACCGTGGACTGGACGACCACCGCGGCGGACGCGGAGCGTCAGGTTCATCAGCGCGAGCCCGAGCTGATCCTGCTCGATCTGGGTTTGCCCGACCGCGACGGGGTGGCGCTGTGTCGGTCACTACGGTCAGCGCTGCCGCATACCGTCATCGTGGTGCTCACCGCCCACACCGATGAGTTCGAGGTGGTCGTCGCCCTCGACGCTGGCGCGGACGACTACCTCACCAAACCGTTCCGGCTGACCGAACTGCTCGCCCGGCTGCGGGCACACCTGCGTCGCCAGTCGGTCGATGTCGACACGCCGGTCATCTCGGTTGGTGATGTGCGTGTCGATCCGTATGCCCGCCGCGCGTGGGTGCACGACGTCGAACTGTCGTTGCGGCCCAAGGAGTTCGACGTGTTGCACCTGCTCGTCGAGCAGGCCGGCAAGGTGGTCACTCGAGACACGTTGATGGCCTCGGTGTGGGACGAAAACTGGTACGGCTCGACGAAGACACTCGATGTTCACATTTCGGCGTTGCGCCGCAAACTGGCCGAACACGGCGAGAATCCGCAACGCATCACGACGATTCGCGGTCGAGGCTATCGGTACGAGCAGGAGTTGTGATCCCGCGGCACGTTCACGCCGTGCCGCGATAGCGTCCCGTTAACCCTTCTCGAACCCGCCGTTGACCATGTCCCGCCTAACGTCGACATGGGAGATCGGGCACCTCAGGAAGGGATCGTGATGACCGGCGATTCGCGCTGCCGCGGCCAGTTCCGTCTCTGACACCACAATGGACAGACGCAGCGGGCAGCGTCGACCTGGTGACCCGACCATGGCCGACGCACCCACCGTGCCCATCCCAGCCGTCCCTTTCCCGGCCGTGACCGCCGCGAACTTCCCGTCGCCGGTCACGCGAGTATCGCCGAACGCGACCCAACCAACCGTGCCGTCGCTGCGCGCGCACCGAGCGCCAGCGCGTGCGCGACGGACGACCAGACCCGCACAGCCGGGGATCAGTCCGTGGTGGCACTGGGTACCGCTGTTGGTGTGGGCCGAAGTGTTGCAGATCGTGTTGTACAGCAACAGCGGCTATTCCTGGCATTTCCTCGACGACGGCGTGACGCTGCTGTTCGGCGGACACCCAGCGGGGATGATCGAACCGGGCGGGCTTCACCTCTACGCCAACTACCCGCAGCTGCAGATCGGCCCGCTGACGCTGCTCGTCGTGGCGGTGTTGCTGCCAGTCACGACGACCGGCGGCTGGATGATCGCCGTCTGGTTCATGACCCTGGCCGGGCTGGCCGTGCTGTTGCTGATCGAGCGGCTCGCCGCAGCGACCCGGCGAACCGACGCGGGCCGCTCGTGGACCACAACGTTGACCATGTTGGTCGGCGGCGGCTCGTTCCTGCTGTCGTGGGAACTGCTGGCGGTGCACTTCAGTCACCTCGACGACGTGCTGACCCTGGTGATGCTGGCCGCGACCGCCGGCGCGGTCGCCTACCGATCGCCCACCCTGGCTGGCCTGTTTCTGGGGCTCGCCGCGGACGCCAAGCCATGGGCCTTGGCGTGCGCCGCGATGCTGCTGGCCTTGCCGGGGCGGGCTCGCTGGCGTGCCCTGGCAGTGGCCGCGATCGCCATCGGCGTCGCATGGTTGCCGTTCGTGTTGGGTGATCCGCACACGCTGCACGCGGCTTCGAGCTTCGCGATCCCCAACGTGCCGGCGTCGGCACTGCGCGCGCTGGGTGTTGACACTCCGACCACGCCGTCCTGGGATCGGCTGGCACAGGTCGGCTCGGGCTGTCTGCTCGGCGCGATCGCGGTGTTCCGTGGTCGGTGGCAGGCCGTTCTGGCGCTGGGAATCGGCACGCGGATCGCTCTGGACCCCAGCACGTACACCTACTACACGGCCGGGCTGGCGCTGGGTCTGCTGTGGTGGGATCTCATCGCCTACCCGAGGCGCCGGCTCCCGCTGCTGAGCCTGGTGTGCCTCGTCGCGATCACCGGCGCCCCGATGATCAGCCACGACGCGCACCTGTTGGGCGAGTTTCGACTGTGGAGTGTGCTGCTGGTCATCGGTGTCCTGGTGGTGGCGCCCCGGAAGCTCCCGGTCATCCGGCACCGCGGCGAGTGAGGTCATCAACAGCGGGCCGGACGGACGAGCCGTTGTTACCGGCGGGCACCGCCACGGCTGTCCCGCCACGCCTGCCATGCCGCCACGGCCGCCGCCACGAGGAGTAGCACCACGACCGGTGCGAGTACCAGAGTGGTCATTGTCGGCACGCCCGCCGTGCGGCCGGGAGCGGCGGTGGGGCGGTAAACGATCTGCTGGTCATATGGCCATGTTGCTGGACGGATGGTTAGCGTCAGGCAAATCGGGCGTGGGCCCGGTCTTCCGGCGCGGCGAACTCACCCCTCGGGGCCACCGGTCGGCGGAGCGGCGGAACGTAAACGACGGCCTTACCGTGCGTGAAGCAGCAGTTCACCGAGTGGCTTCTAGCGTGAGAGACGACCACACATCCCTCAGTAGTTCTCGGGAAGATCGCATGCGAACCACCCATCATGCCGGCCCGCCGGATGCGCCGGCGGCACCGGTGGATCCGGCAGCGGACGGTGCTCCGGCGGGCATCGACGAGCGGACGGAGCCCGCCGTCCGGCTGTCCGGGTGGTCGGTGCGCACCCGCGTGGCCATCCACGCTGCCCGGCTGGCGGCGCGGTTGTCGCGGGCGGCCGGGCGCGCGGGTGGGGTGATCGGCGGGCGAGTCGCGCTGGCACTTGACCCCGGAGTCCTGACCGAGCTGGCGCGACCGCGGACCACGGTGCTGGTGACCGGCACCAACGGCAAGACCACCACGACCGCCATGGTCGCGGCGGCGCTCGGCGTGCTGGGGCCGGTGGCCAGCAACCGCAGCGGGGCGAACATGCCCGACGGCCTGGTCGCCGCCCTCGCCGACCAGCCGTCCGCACCCTATGCGGCGCTCGAGGTCGACGAGGCTCATCTTGCCGCCGTGCTGGCGGTCACCGCGCCGGCCGTGGTCGTGCTACTCAACCTCAGCCGGGATCAGATCGACCGGGTCGGCGAGGTGCGTCGGTTGGAACGCGCGCTGCGCCGGGCGTTGGCAGCGTGCCCGGCGGTCACCGTGGTCGCCAACTGCGACGACATCCTGGTCAGCTCGGTCGCGGCGGCCACCGGACGACCGGTGTGGGTGTCGGCCGGCGCGGCCTGGCGTGCCGACGCCACGGCCTGCCCACACTGCGGTGATGTCGTGCGCGACCGGTCCGGACAGTGGTGGTGCCGATGCGGGTTCGCCCGTCCGCGACCGGACTGGATAGTGCGACGCCAGAGCGTGCGCACGCCGGAGGGCCTGTGTGTGCCACTGGCTGCGGGCGTGCCCGGCAAAGCGAACCTGGGCAATGCGGCGATGGCCGCCGCCGCTGCGGTCAGTCTGGGTGTGCCCCTGCTACCAGCCCTGCACGGGATCGGCTCGATCGGCGAGGTCGCCGGCCGCTACCGGCTGTTCGACCACCAGGGCCGGCGGGCCCGGCTGCTGCTCGCCAAGAACCCCGCGGGCTGGCGGGAGACGCTCGCCGTGATCACCGCGCACGACCTGCCGGTCGTGCTGGTGGTCAACGGGCGGGAGGCCGACGGGCGCGACCTGTCCTGGTTGTGGGACGTGCCGTTCGACAATCTGGTCGGTCGGTCGGTGATCGTCAGCGGTGAGTGTCACCTGGATCTGGCGGCGCGGCTGGTCTACGCGCAGGTCGCGCACACCGTCGTGCCCGACCCACTGGCCGCGATCGCCCAGCTACCAGCCGGACCGATCGACGTCATCGCCAACTACACCGCGTTCCGTGACCTCACCCGGAGACTCAACCATGGCCGGTGAATCCACAGTGGACACCTTAGAAGCGGACACGGTAGAAGCGGACACCGTGGACATCGGGCTGGTGCTGCCGGATCTGCTGGGAACCTACGGTGACGGCGGCAACGCCGAAATCCTCGTCCGCCGCCTGCAGTGGCGCGGCATCCCCGCCCGGCTGGTTCCCATCACCCTCGACGAGCCCCTGCCGCGATCGTTGCCGCTGTACGTGCTCGGCGGCGGCGAGGATGACGCCCAGGAACTGGCCGTGCGGCACCTGACCGGGCTGGCCGGCGCTCTGGCGCGCGGTGCGATGATCTTCGCCGTGTGCGCCGGACTGCAACTGCTCGGCCACCGGTTCACCGTCACCGGCGGCCGAGCCTGCGCCGGACTCGGCCTGCTCGATGTGGTGACGGTCGCCGCGCCGCGCCGTGCCGTCGGCGAAATCGTCGTCACTCCGCGCATCAGCGGTCTGGACCAGCCGCTCACCGGCTTCGAGAACCATCAGGGTCACACCGTGCTGGGACCGGACGCCCTCCCGCTGGGTCTGGTGGTACGCGGGACCGGCAACGGCGACGGCACGGACGGAGCCGTCCAGGGCCCGATCATCGGCACCTACCTGCACGGCCCCACCCTGGTCCGCAACCCCCAACTGGCCGACCTGGTGCTGGCCCGCGTGCTGGGCCACGCACTGCCATCACTGGACATGCCGGCCGTCACGGCACTGCGGCGGCACCGGCTGCATCCCCGACACCGCTTCTAGCCGGTTGGCGCCGTCCCGAGGTCAGGTCGGGCGTCTGGCCACGGGTAGCGCGAGGCGGACCAGGGCCAGCCACGCGGCGGCGAACGCCCATCCGCCCAGCACGTCGGTCGGCCAGTGCACGCCGAGGTAGACGCGGGTCGCTCCGACCACGACGGCATATCCGACCGCGCCCGCCAAGATCAGCCAGTGCGCGCCGACGCGCCGGGCGAGCAGCCACGCCATGAGACCCGCCGCGAGCGCCGCCTCGGTCGTGTGTCCTGATGGGAACGCCAGCCCGTACGCCGACACCGCCCAGTCGTGACGGGGTGGCCGGGGTCGCGCGATGAGCTCGGCCAGCCCCCACCGGCACAGCGCCCCACTCACCATCACCGCGACCACGACGGCGGTTCGGGTGATCCGCCTGCGGACGTCCGCCGTGGTAGTGGCGAACGCGACCACCGCGACCAGCGGAATCGTCACCCAGGAGGCGCCCAGGTTCGTCAGGACCGCCGCCATCGCGAGGACCGTGTTCTGCCGGTGCGCGACGACCCACGCGTGCAAAGCGAGATCCGCGCCACGGCCCCACGGAACGAAATTCGTCGCGGTCGCCAGCAGGGCCAGGAAAAGTGCCACCGCCACCAGTGCGACTACCGCGGGCCAGCGCCAGCGCGACCCACGATCTTCGATGGGCAACCCGTTAACGTCTTGTGCGCGAACCACGGCGAGCAGACCCCACTAAGCAGTCTCAACATCAACATCTAAATACTACAGTGACTGTAGAAGATGAGTTCGCCATGTCCGCGGCGGAACTGTGATCAGGAGTGTGTGGCCTCGGGCGTGCGTGTCGGCTACCGGAGGGTGACGGCGAAGAAGTCCCGCTGGTCTGGTTGCAGGTACCGGGTGGCGGGGCCCTGCATGTCGGGCAGCAGATGGACCGGCGGGGTGCCAGGGTGATCGGGCCGGTAGCTGTTGAAGGTGACCATCTTGGCGTGAATGTCCAGTTCCATGCCGCGCACGATGCCGGCTTCGGCCATCGCGTCGGCGAGGGTGGCCAGCGTCATCTGGTCACCGGCGACATAGATGAGGTGGCCGGCCCGGTCGGTGCCCAGGCCCGAACGCCAGGTGAACTGGAACTGGCTTCCCGCGCTGCCCCAGTGCGCGGCTACGGTCCGCTGCGGGCTCGCCACCGGGACGCCGCCGTCCACGACGAGGTCGAGATTCTGGCGGACGGCCACGATGTCCGGTCCCAGCACGGCATCGCGACCCCACCGCGCGATCGACACCGTGCCATCGCCGTGCACGACCACGGATGCGGCGCCATCGCGCAGCGGCGGGTTCTGGCTGCCGTCGACGTAGACACCGCAGGAACAGTCCTTCATCTTGAAGCCGGAATTGAACGTCACCAGCAACGCCGACCGCGATGAGAGCGGGACCTGGCCGCCCTCGGGCCCGGCGGCGCCGCGTGGCTCGCGGGTACCGGTGATCAGCGTGGTGCGGGTCAGATTCTGGTCGAGCCAGGCCACACCCGCGACCACGCTGGCGTGCGTGCGATCCGGACGGATGAAGGTGGTGTACTCGGCCACGGCCCCGCTGGCCGCCCGCGCGTCCGGCACCCAGACGCCCTCGCCGGGCAATGCTGCGGTCAGGGCCGGCAGATTGGCCGGGCCGGCACCCGGTGTGGCGGCCTGCCCGGCCGGGGCTGGCGGAGGCAGGGCAGCGGCCAGAGGTGGCCCTGCCGGCGGCTGGTGCCGCGTGTACCACCAGTTCTCGACCGCGTTCACCAGCGGCCCGGCTCCTTCATCCCGCAGCCAGTCCACGGTCCGTACGCTCACCGGCGCGTCGCCGGGATACGTCAGGGCCTGCGTGTAGGTCACCGCGGGGTATACCAGCAACGCGGCCACGCCCAGCGCGACGACCTTCCACCGTTTCCTCACACATCCGACACTAGGAAGCGGCAAGTTCTCGAAAGTGCTGCGGAAGATTAGCGCCCGGCAAAAATGCCGCGAGCGACCGCATCGAGCGGGAGACCGGGATTCACCGCTCGTCCGTGGTCCTGGTTCTGTGGTCGGCCGCCGGCTGGGCGGGCTGGATCGCACTGAACCGAGAGCCACTGTCACCGGGCAGCTAGTCGGTGCGTGGAGCTGCCTCTGCGCCCTGTCGTCCGGTGCGTCACGCGACGTGTCGACGACAACTACTCCGCAGGAGCGACTGAGGTTCGGCCAGCAGATCGATGCCATCAGGCGGGCGCGGGCGAGTGAGTGTTGGGCGTCGGTGGGCGGTGTGTGGTAACGCGGGCGTCTGGTGGGCCGACTGATCGTCTGCGCCTCGCGCGCCGCAGAAGAAGAAGGAGAGTCGTGCCCGCCACCCGAGTCCCACGTTGCCTGCAGGTCGTTCTCGTTGCCATGTCGGCCCTGGGCTTGGCGGCCTGTTCATCGCCGGCGCAGGGGGCGTCCGGGGGTGGTGGCGGCTCCGCAGGCTCGGCACCGTCGCAGCACGGCACGACCGCCGGCCGACCGACCGGAGCAGCGAACGTCGGCGCGCCGGGCAATGCCTGCGAGGTCATTCCGGCATCGGCCGTGGCGGCGCTCCTGCACGCGAGCGTGGCGGATCTGAACAACGACTGCGACACCGTTGCGGGCACCGATGAATATCAAGAAATCAAGACCTCTGGTGCTTGGGCGAACGACGGCAGCGGAGACGGCGGCTACCCGCAGCTTCAGCTGACGGTGACACAGGGCCAGGATTTGCCGACCGGTGACATCTACCAGTCCGAAACGCTGACACTGCCGGACGGGTACAGCTTCCCGGCCACGACGGCGGCGTCGGCCGGCATTGGCGAGATCGATGTCGAGGTTGGTGATGATGACGTCAGTGTCTCGGTGACCTTCACTCAGGGGCAGGTGAATCAGGGTGCGCTCGAGAGCGTGGAGTCACGCCTGAACCAGTTCGCGACGGTGGCGGTACCGGCACTGTTCCCGGGGCAATAGGAATGGTGCAGAGCACGGGAAAGTACACGGATGGATTCGCCCAGGGCCACCGGTGGCTCTGTTCACGACCAAGCGAGCTCGGCGAACTGGGTCCTCGTGCTGCTCGGTGGCTCCATCAGGTGGGTCGTATTAGGACATTGCGTGCGGCGGCGTCTTGGCTGCGGGGCCGCGGTCCGCAGGGTCCCAGGCTCGGTTCGCTGGGACCCCGGGATTTTCCGGGCACCGCTGGTCGCTCGGCGGGGAAGCCCAGCATGGCCATCAGCCCTCACATGGCGTTGTGTGCCCGGAACCAACTGCCCGCGCGGTCCAGTCACTGGCGAGCAGATCAATGCGCTCCTGTAGCTGTTCAAGCTGTACCGCACTGTCCCGCGAGCCGTCCGAGCCGACCCGTTGGCCGGCTCTCCGCCGACGCTGCCACCGACACCAGTGGCAGCGTGGTGATCGTCGCTCGTGGGAATCGCTTGGCGGGGTCCTCGATGGCGATCCGGGCGTGTCGATCACGTTCTGGTCGGCCCGAGACCCGCAAACGGAGATCCCACTGATCATGAAGAGCATGGACAGACCGTATCGGCTCGCTATCCGCCATCGGTTCAAACACTTTAGCGCAGGCCGCTACGCTCGTCGGTGTGGCGGAACAGTTGGACGAGTCGGCCCGCGGCGGCCCGGAGTTCGGTGATCCGTCGCGCGGAGGGTATGAGTTGGTTCGAGTTGACCTGCGTGGCGACGACTTGGCGTCGATCGACTTGAAGCCGACGGCGTTGAAGGACTTCATTCTGGCTAATCGGGAAGCGCTGCTGATCGAGGTCAGCTCCGCCACCTGAATCCGGCCTATCGGTTCCGCCGAAGGTAGACGCGATGTATGTGGATTGACCGCTCCGCGCGAGGGTTTATCCGGAAGTCGTCGCGTCCTGCCTGGAACTGCTGAGGTTGTGGAGTATCTCGTCCAGGCCGGCTTGGTCGCTGGTGATGCGGGGGATGTGCAGGAGTCGAGCGACTTGCGGATAGCGGTGAGCCTGCACGCGCAGAGATTGCCCAAGCCGGCAGTCCGGCCACTGCCGAAGCCGGGCTTGGTGCCGCGAGATCAGCGTGGTGGTGTCGGTGCCCAGGAGATAGGTGAAGTCCGGCAGTACCGGGACCAGGACGTCGATGGGTGGCACTGTGCCGTTGCGCAAGTCGTCCCAGTGGTCGAAGACCAGCGCGGTGACATGCCAGCGTTCGACGATGACGACGCGTCGGTCGGTATCAGTCAGACCGTACCGATCGGCCACGATGTTCCGGGCCGTCCGGAAGGCGTCTGGAGTTGATCCGCGTTCTTGGGCGAGCGAGTGTATGAGTGTGTCGGTGATCACCGTCGTTTCGGTCTGTGGTTGAAGGGCACGGCGAATCGCCTGCGCCATGGTGGATTTGCCGACGCCGTTGGGGCCTTCGAGGCAAATGAGCACTGATGTGTTCAGACCCCGGTGAGGGCGGCGGAGGCTTTACGCAAGGCTTCTCGCGCGTCCTCGTGCTTCAGGCATGCCAGGGCCTCGTCGAGGTCGAGCCAGGCCCCGTCGGAGAATCCCTCCTCGCGGTTCGGAGCGATCGGCTGGACGACCGGGACGACGAAGAGTTGCACTTTGATGACTTTCATCGCGTCCTCGCCGTCGAAGTAGAACCGGAAGGTGTCCACCTCGCTGCGGTGGTCGGCGGGTTCCAGGCGGACGCCGGTCTCTTCGAGAACCTCGCGGCGGGCGGCGTCCGGCACGGTCTCCCCGGGTTCGATGTGGCCCTTTGGCAGAACCCATTCGGACTCGTTACACATCACCAGTACCCGGGGTGGTTGGTCGCTGGTTGAGCAGATGACGATGCCCATCGCTGAGGTGCGCTCTTTCATGGTGTTCTCCTCGTCTTATGGTCAACGGGTTGCTGAAGGGCGGTTCGTCGTCGGACGACGATGGCCTGCGCGCAGTGTCGCGGTGTAGAGGTCGATGGTGAGTGCCTGGGCGGGCAGCTCCATCTGGGTGTAGGGCGTCGGATCACCGCCGGAGATGGTATCCAACATGCCGCTGATCATTCGGTGCTGGAACCGCGCGTTCTCCTCGGGGCCGAGTGCGGTGGTCTGGATCGCTATCGGTTCGTAGCCCAGCTGTGCGGCGAGGGTGGGGTGTAGGCGTCGGGTCAGGTGGATGGAGCCGGGAACATCGCTGGTGTCATCGACCACGGTCAGTGTGAGGGTCTGGAGGGGTCCCTGATGCAGGATGATCATCGTATCGTCGACTCGGCCCTCGTCGTGGGTGGTGTCGGGCGGGTACACGGGGGAGGTACGGCGTGTGCAGCCGCGTTGCGTGAGGTCGAGTTGGGCGTCGGTGATCTGCCCGTCCGAGTGAGCGATTCGGTAGTGGCAGGTCAGGTCCAGTTCTGCGGCGGCGCCGAGGGTTGACGTGGCAGGGGTCGGGCCGCTGCGGCCGACCAGTCGGTCGAATCCGGGGTTGCGGCTGTCCCAGGCGTCGGCCACCGTGACGGAGCGGCTCAGGTGGCCGTCGATCACGATGGGCGCTCGGTCGCCTTCTCCTACCAGGTAGGCGAGGAAATCGAGCAGGTGATAGCCGGTGTGCGTCAACGAACCCAGGCCGTCGGTGTAGCCGTGCGCTCCGGGTAGCGCGTACTCGTTCGGGTAGCGGTAGCAGCCGTTGTTGTGATGAATCGTGATCGTCGTCAGCGCTTGGCCGGTCATGGTCGCCACTTCGGCGACGGCTTTGGCCAGCTTGGCGTATGGGTCGTGGATTCGCCGTCGCAACGGTACATATACGCGCTGGTTCGGATGCCCGTTGAGTAGTTCGAGCAGATGTTGGTAACTGGCCTCGACTTCGCTCACTCGTTGCGGGTGCCCGAACTGGTCACGAGCAGCGCACGGAGGCTTGTCGCAAATGACGCTGAGTCCGCTGCGGATACCCCATTCGGTGTAAATGTCGTGCAGGACAGGTGGTGTGGCCACGATGAGCGCTTGGGCCGAGGGATAGGCCGCTCGGCAGGTGCTCAGGGTTGCGAGATCCGACGCCAGATCGCCGGTCAACTCCACGACCTCGCCGCAGTCCGCCTTGGCGTCTCGCAGGGCGTCTGGTAGATCGGCGACGGCGATCAGGTGGTGGTCGGAACCATGTTTGAACAGCGGAAGATAGGTCCGCTGTGCCCACCTGCCCGCCCCGCCGATGATGATGGTGTCCGTCATTTCGGAAGCTCGGCTTCCTTAATGGCGACAGGCCGAGTCATGGCCGCCGCGAATTCTGTTGCGAACAGGTCACGGGCCTTATCAGCGCCGGCGACTGCGGATACGGGGTCGATCCGGAAGATCGGGCAGAGTGGATTGACCGCGTCGAACCGACCGTATGCCTCCATGCTCAGCAGGTGGCAGTTGGAGAGGCGGCACTGTGCTCGGGCTGGGCAGGTGTGGCAGTACGGCTCCTGCTGGTACGTTCGGATCGCTTCCAGATACTGGGACGACTGCCACACCTCGCCGACGGTCAGGTCGTGCACCGAACCGAGGATTTGTCGGTGTCCGGCGCAGGCCCGGTAGCCGCCGGCCGCGTCCACGTAGATGTAGCGGACGCCGCAATGGCATTCCTGGCAGGGCAGCGGTCGCGGACCGAGGATGTCGGTGTACAGGAAGTCGAAGAAGTTGGGCAGTAGCTTGATCCGAAGTCGATCCCGCCATTGCTCGGCCAGGGCCAGGAGCGTGGCGGTGGCGCGGATCAGGTGGGCGGGGTCAAGGATGTTGTCCTCGTGCGGGTTGCAGTCGCCCAGCGGCATGTAGGGGCGCAGATCGAGTTCACGTACCCCCAGGGATGCGATGAACGTCGCGAGTTCGGCGAGGTGATGCTGGTTACTGGCGGTGACCGTCGAGCGCACTTTGACGGGGATTCCGGCCGCTTGTGCGTGTTCGATGCCCGCTACGGTGCGGTCGAAGGATCGGTGTGGGTAGGACTCTTCGTGGATGTCCGCGCGGTGTCCATTCAGTGTGGTTCGAACCCAGCCCAACCCGAGCGTGCTGAGCTCCGTGGCGCGTTTGGCGCTCATGAGTGTGCAGTTGGTGAAGATTCCCGATTCGGTCCCGTGATCCTGGCACCACTCCAGCAGTTCGCGGACGGCGCTGTGGGACATGAGCGGCTCTCCTCCGGTTACGATGAGGAGCCTCAGGTGTGGTAACTGGTCGAGGACATTGTGGCGCAGCGACGCGAGCCATGTGGTCACGCCCCGGCGGTGGGGTTCTCGCCAGGTGTCTTGGCTGCAAAAGGAGCACCGCAGGTTGCAGCCCGCGAGCTGCACCTTAACCCAGTCTGGGCGCTCCAGCGGAGTGGGCAGTTCATTTTCTGTGGGGACCAGCGGCAATCGCTCAAACATCAGTTCAAATCTTTCTTGGAGGAGGGATCAGAGCGAACGAATTCCACGATGTCCGGGATCGAGGTCAGATCCCGAACTAGCCGCGCAGTCACGACGAATCCGAACTCCTTGCCCAACTGGATGAGGATCTTGACGTGGACCAGTGAGCTCCAGTCGCCGTTCTTGAGACCGGCGTTCACGGGTATCGTGGATGGTTCGCGACCGACACTGCGACCCACGATCGACCGGACGCGGTCGAACACCTGGGATGCTGCCGGGGCCATCTCTCCGTCGGTCATGTCCGCTCCTCCACCATGATGCACGGGTGCCGGCGGAACACCGGTGTCAGTATGCGAGCGAAGTCAGCCAGGCTGAAAGCAGAGCAGAGCGCTAATCCAACCGCAGAATGCCGAATCGCGCCGGCTGACTCCAACGCGTCCTCAATCGGCTTCGCATTCAGTCGAACGTCGTCCGAACGCACATAGCGCTGAAAGGTCATGGACCGTGTTAGTCCGTTTCGAGTAATGGTTCCGGTGTACATCTGGTGTCGGCGGTAGGGAACGCCGATGGTCTCCTCAAGCCAATGAACATGAGCGACGCCATCGTTGAAGCCGCACCCGATCAGCAGGACCAAGGCGTCGTGGTCGACGAGATATTGGAACACGGAGTCCGCGCCGAAGGAAGTTCGCGATTCGATACTGGTGATTGTCTCTGCCTGCGGACCCGAGGCACAGACGGTGTGATACGGAGGCGACCAGGTGCGACGGACACCAGGTGTAATCCGGAAAGCCTCCGCGAGTAGACCGCAATGAGTGGGCGTGCGTTCGCGGTCGAAATGTCCGCTATCGCAGAAGTCCCAACTGAAGCTCGGCATCACGATGGTCCCTGACGGACCCACCAGATGGCGCAGCGCCCGAAGGGTGTCCTCGACGGGCGACGGCAGCGACACCAGCCCGGCCAGTGAGGCGGCTACGTAGAGGACGCTGTCTGGCGGAACCTGCAACTCGGCGAAAGCACGTTCGATGTCCTGGCACGTCACGGGATGGATGATCATCGCTCCTCCACCAGGGCACGCAGCGCTGGAGGCCAGTCAGTCGGATTCAGCCCGTACTGAGCGAAGATCGTGTAACACCATCGATCAAGACCAAACCCCATGCAACAACTGGAGGCGATATCTCCGCCAGGTTCCCGGATCTGCCAGGCCCGTCCGAAGTGCTGCTGATGATGGTTGACCGAGGCTATGGCCAAGGTAGATCCATCGAAGGGCAGTGTTGCTCGTACCTCATGCTTGAGTTCGAAGGCCATCTGGTAGGCGCTTTGGTTGCTATGCGTGTCAATGAAGAACGGGTCGCTGGCGGTGATGACCGACGCCTCGATGTGAAGCTCCTGCAACATCTTTACGGCAACACCAAGAAAGCGGCTTCGCAGCGAGTCGATTCCGAAGCTCGACCCTACTCCGATCAGTTCTCGCACACTGAACTCACGGAGGCGACGCAACCCCTCAGTCGCGCCGCTTTCATAGCGAAAGCAACGACCACAACCAGTCACCAGCAGCTCGCGATCCAGCTCAACGTCGGCCAGCGAACGATAATATGGTTGACAAACCGCAGGATTCAACACGGCATCCGGTGAGATCGCAGTAGTCGGCAGACTGGTCATGTCAATCGGTTTAC
>DASVLX010000043.1:0-3319 GCA_036384655.1 Pseudonocardiaceae bacterium | reverse complement strand
GTGAGGCTGCGCAGCACCAGCAGCCCGGGCGTGTCGACGTCCTCGGTCAGGGTCTCCGGCTCGCCGACCACGGCGTCGGCGAACGCCTCGTCGACCACGAGCACGCGGCCAGGTCGGGTGAGCGCGCGGATCATGTTGGCGGGATGCAGCACCGAGGTCGGGTTGGTGGGATTGCCCAGCACGACCAGGTCGGCGGCCTCGGGGACCAGCTCGGGTCGCAGCCGGTAGCCGTCCTCGGCGGTCAGCATCACCCGGTGCACCGGGATGCCCGCGTTGGTCAGCGCGACCTCGGGTTCGGTGAACGACGGGTGCACGACCGCGGCCAGCTTCGGCCTCAGCGCCGGCAGCAGGGCGAAGCCCTCGGCGGCGCCGGCCAGCACCAGGACCTCCTCGGGCCGCCGGCCGTGCCGGGCCGCGACCGCCTGCCGGGCAGCGAGATCACGCGCCGTCTCGGGGTAGCGTGCGAGATCGCCGAGCACGGCGGCGAGCCGATCACGCAGCCACTCGGGCGGTCTGTCCAGCCGCACGTTGACCGCGAAATCGGCCAGGCCCGGCGCCGCGTCCACGTCGCCGTGGTGGCGCAGCAAGGTGCGCTCGTCCGTCATCCCGGCGAGTCTAGATGTGCGGGCCGGGCCGTCTCAGGAGGTTGCCGTGGCAGTGGACGTCTCGATCGATCGCCGCCTGCTGGTCGGCACCCTGCTCGCGCTGACCTGTGTGACCGGGCTGATCGACGCGGCCAGCTACCTCCGGCTGGGGCATGTCTTCGTCGCGAACATGACCGGAAACGTGGTGTTCCTCGGGTTCAGCCTGCAGCCCGGCTCGGGGCTGTCGGCGCCCGCGTCGGCGCTGGGCATCGCCGGCTTCCTGGTCGGCGCGCTGGCCGGTGGCCGGCTCGGTTTCCATCTCATGAGCAAGCCCCGGTTGTGGCTGTACACGGCGTTCGCCATCCAGGCCGCCATGCTGACCATGGTCGCGGTGCTCGGCGATGTCGGCGCGCTGGCCTACGCCGGCAACGCCGCATGGCTGACCATCGCGCTGCTGGCGTTCACGTTCGGCCTGCAGAACTCCACGGTGCGGCGGATCGGCGCGGCCGACCTGACCACCACGGTGCTGACACTGACGCTGACCGGGCTGGCCGCCGACAATGTGATCGCCGGCGGTCCGGGCGCCAAATGGTTCCGCCGGTTGGGTTCCGTGCTGGCGATGCTGGCCGGCGCGGCCGTCGGAGCGCTGCTGCTCCAGGTGATCGGCGTGACCGGCGTGCTCGCGGTGGCGGCGGTCCTGGTCACGATCATCGCCCTGATCTTCGCGACGGCGCCGCAGCCCGCTCCACACGCTGCGGCACACTCGGTGGCGTGAGCGCACTTCATCTCTGCTTCGTCTGTACGGGCAACATCTGTCGGTCGCCGACCGCGGCGATGGTGTTCGGTGAGCGGCTTCGGCGGGCGGGGCTGGCCGACCTGGTCCGGGTGACCAGCGCCGGGATCGAGTCGTGGCATACCGGCGAGTCGATCGACAGCCGGTCCGGTGCGGCGCTCGCCCGGCACGGCTATCCGGTGAAGCATGTCGCGGCCCAGGTCGACGAGGACCACCTGGCCGCGGACCTGTTGCTCGCGATGGACTCCTCGCACTACCGCGTGCTGCGCCGGATCGCGCCGGAGCCGGAGCGGGTGCGGATGTTCCGGTCGTTCGATCCGGTCGCCGGCCCCGACGACCTGGACGTGCCCGATCCCTACTACGGCGGCCCGAGCGGCTTCGACGACGTGCTCGCGTTGATCGAGGCGGCCACGCCGGGGCTGCTTGACTGGGTGCGGGCCAATCTCGACTGATCGGAGGTCGGTAGGCATGACGGCTTCCCGGGCGGTGTTCGTCAAGCGTGGCAGCGGTCCCGGCGCGATCCGCGCCGAGGCGGCCGGCCTGCGCTGGCTGGCGTCCTCCGGCGCTGTGCGGGTGCCGACGATCCGGGAGGTGGACGACAACCGGCTGGTGCTCGACCGGATCGACACGGCCTCGGCGAGCGCCCGGGCCGCCGAGGAGCTCGGCCGGGGCCTGGCCGGCATGCACTCCGCCGGCGCCCCCGCGTTCGGTGCCCCGCCGCCGGGCGGTGTGGTCAGCGCGTGGATCGGGCAGGCCCCGATGCGCAACATCACCGGCGCGAGCTGGCCCGAGTGGTACGCCGAGCATCGCGTGCTTCCCTACCTCAAGCTGGCCCGGGACCGGCGGATCGTGGACGCCGACGAGGCCGCGCTCATCACGCGGGCCTGCGACCGGCTGCCGGAGTTGGCCGGTCCGGCCGAACCACCCGCCCGGCTGCATGGCGACCTGTGGAGCGGCAACGTGCTGTGGGGCGCCGACGGCCACGCCTGGCTGATCGACCCGGCAGCGCATGGCGGCCACCGCGAGACCGACCTGGCCATGCTGCGGCTGTTCGGCTGCCCGTGCCTGAACCGGATCATCGCCGGCTACCAGGAGGTCGCGCCGCTGGCCGACGGCTGGCCCGAGCGCGTGCCGTTGCACCAACTGTTTCCGCTGCTCGTCCATGTTGTCCTGTTTGGCGGCGGATACGTCGGGCAGACTGTCGGCGCGGCGAGGGCAGTGCTTTCGATCTGAGTCGCGAGCCTGCTGGCGGATCTCCTCCGCCAACAGGCTCCGCGGGTTACCGTTGTGCGGTGCGGCGATGGAAGTTCCTGCTTCAGCCCGGGTGGATCGCCCTGCTCGTCGGGGTGATCATCTTCGCGGGGGCGTGCTTCTGGATCCTGTCGCCCTGGCAGTTCGGCCGGAACGCCCAGCGCTCGGCCGAGAACAACGCGATCGTCGCCGCCGAACAGACCGGCCCGGCTCCGCTGCGGCAACTGCTGCCACGCGCGGGCGAGCCGCCCGCGAACCTGGAATGGCACGAGATCAGCGTGTCCGGCCAGTACCTGCCGGCCAGCGAGCTGGTGGCCCGGCTGCGGCAGGTCAACGACACTCCGACCGACGAGATCCTTACCCCGTTCCGCGCCGATGACGGCACGATCCTGCTGGTCGACCGCGGTTGGGTGACGGTCCGGAACAGCGAGCCGACCGACTACCCGGCGACGCCGGCCGGCCATGTCACGCTTGTCGCGCGGGTGCATCAGGACGAGCCAGACCCGCACAAGGCGCCACTGTTCCAGAACGGCCACAACGAGATCTACTCGGTGAACACGACGGTTGCCACCGAACGCACCGGTCTGCGGTTCGAGCCCGGCTACTTCGCGCTTGCCGACGGCAACCAGCCCGGCGCGCTGGGCGTGTTGCCGCTGCCGCAACTCGACTCGGGGCCGTTCTTCTCCTACGC
>DASVLX010000042.1:0-17198 GCA_036384655.1 Pseudonocardiaceae bacterium | reverse complement strand
CGCATCAGCCGCTCGACCGTGCACCGGGCGACCTCGATGCCATCCCGCCTCAACTGGCACCAGATCTTGCGTGCTCCGTACACGCAGAAGTTGTCCTGATAGACTCGCTGAATCTCCACCTTCAGTTGTTCGTCCCGGACCGCCCGAGCCGACGGCGGCCGGGACTTCGCGGCATAGTAGGTCGACGGAGCGATCCGCAATTCAGCGCAGATCGGCTCGACTCCGAACGATTCCTTGTGCTCGTCGATGAACTCGACTACCGCGGCAGTCGCGGGTCGAGCTCCCGCGCGAAGAAAGCCGACGCCAATTTCAGAATCTCGTTCGACCGCCGCAGCTCACGATTCTCGCGTTCCAGCTCGGCGATCCGCTGGGCATCCGATGTGGACGTACCCGGCCGCTCGCCCGCGTCGATGTCGGCCTGCTTCACCCACAACCGGAGAGACTGGTCATTCACTCCCAGCTTCCGGGCCACCTCGGGATCACACCATAACCGCTGCCGCGTTCCTCGCGGACCTGCATCACCAGACGGACCGCGCGCTCACGCAACTCGTCCGGGTACTTCTTGGGCGCAACACCATGCTTCCATTCTCCCATACCTTGGAAGCCTCTACATCACCCGGTGCGGTTCACCAATACCGACTCCGGCTCGATCGGTGCCGGTATCCAACTGAACGGCGTCGGTGCCGACTGGGGCATCGGCACCGACGCCGGGCTCTCCGGTGGAAACAACTTCTTCATCCAGGACAACCAGGCGGGCTACCCGCCCCGCCTCCTCATCGACGACAGCGGCAACGTGGCCATCGGCACGGACAACCCGGGCTACAAGCTGGACGTGGTCGGTGACATCGCCGTGACCGCAGCGGGCAGCGGCTTCCGCGTCAAGGAAGGCACCAACGCCACCATGGGCGTTGCAAACCTCAGCGGCGGCGCCGCGACGGTCACCACCACGGCTGTCACCACCGCCTCCCGGATCTTTCTCACTGTCCAAAATCCGAGCGGCACCGTCGGCACTCCCTACGTCTGGGACCGTGCTGCTGGGACTTCCTTCACGATCAAGTCCACGAGCGCCGCCGACAACTCCACCGTGGCCTGGATACTCATTGGGCCGAGCTAGCGCCTTAGCGATCGCCGCTCATAGCACTGCCACTCTGATCACCGACACCCCGGGGCCGTCACTCAGTCGCGGTGTCGTTCTGTTGGACGGGTAACTCGATTCTGCCGGTCCACGGGCCGCCTACAGGTGCGAGACTGCGAACCGTGCAACGTCCTGGACCTTTTCCTCTGGGACGCCTGCGTCGACACCTTGCACGAAGATCACCATGCCTACGCGCTGACGGATCATGTAGGCATTTCCGTGCACTGTGTCAGTGATCTCGATGGCGTCGAGTCCGCCGAGCCCCGCGATGGGCTTCGCGTCAGCGGACTCGTGCTGCTGCTCCCACGGGACGTCCATGGTGTTCCCGGGGATCCGGTAGATCGTGACGTTCGATTGGTCCTCGCCCAGGATGTACTCGCAGAAGTCGGGGTTGTGCTCCAGGGGACCGACGATGTCCTGGTCGTCGGAGCTGAGCACCAGGCGGCCGATCAGCCGACCGACATCCTCCTTCTTCACGAGGTCGCACACGGCGCCGTTGTTGACGGGCGCCGGCGGCGGAGTCGTTGCCGCGACGGCAGTGCGCTTGGGGGCGGCGGTTGATGCGCCTGACTCTCCGGCCGCGGTGGGGTCGTTGCACGCGGTCAGGCTGAGTGCGGCGACCAGCGCCAGCGCGCTCGCGATCGGTGTTCTTCGCATGAGGATCTTCTTCCAGTGGCGGGAGTGTCGTCTCATTCGGCGAGGTCGGCGCGGTTTGCAGACCGCCATGCGCTGTCATTTCCGCTGGCTGGAATGCCGCAGCAAGCCGGCACTGCATTTCACTCAGGATTTCACCGCCTTCATGACCATCGCGCCGATGAAAGCGATCACGAGCGCATACGCCATCACGTAGGCAGCGAAGAAGAGGGCTGCGAGGGCCAGGAGGGCGATCAGCAGGAGGCTCACCACGATGACGACGCATGTGCTGATGACGAGCCCGATCACCTGGCCGACAGCGGCCGTCGTGAGAGCCGATGCCAAGCCAGCCGCTCTGGCCGCGGCGGTGTGCTGAGGCAGGATCACGGACAGTGCACCGAGCACAGCAAACGCCAGGATCCCCGGGATGGTGGCGAGCACTTTGGTCAGCTGCCACAGCACCGTGATCGGGATATGCAGGGTCCAGACGTCAAGTGCGGCTTGGAGCCACTGCGGTCCGCGGTCGTACGGGCCGGCGGCGATCTGGGGTACCGCGTCGTAGAGCACGTGCCAGCCGATGAGAATCCCGGTGACGACGGCGACGAGAACAGACCAGACCCACCTTTGGTTGGATATGTACGCTATTGGATTCGATGAGGTTGCGACACCGATGACGAAGGACAAACCAGCCACTATGCCCAGGAAGCCCATCATCAGAACAAAGGTAAAGAGCGGACTGGTGATCATCCAGAGAAGGACACCTTGACCCTGGCACTCGGTCAGGGAATACGCAAGCCAGAGATAGAACCAGAGCATCGCTGGGATGGGTGACACCACGCGAAGCGATACCTTGAGTCGCGCGGTGAGGCCGTCCGGGAGAAGTTGGAGCACTCCAGACAGGCCGTTATAGAGGAGAATGAGGCCACCGACGCTGAGGGCCAGTACGATCATGATGGCGATGCCGAGCGAGCTATCAGCGTCTCGAACCAAGGTACAGCCCCGGTCCGACAAACAGTCGCCGAGCTCCAGGAGGTTGTTCCAGGCCGCACCACCGATATTCATTCCTGCGGTCTCCGTCCGCTACCTGGAGTTGTCATCTGGCTGCCACGGGTGTGTCCATCCCGTGCACTTCCTCCCCTACCGCCAGTCGTGTCGCGATCGACAGGCCGATTATGGGATCAAGCGGGCGACGCCGGTACCCGGGAAATCCCGGGTGTGCGGAGCACCGAGGTTCGGACCGTGCCGTGAGTCCGTCGAGGTGGTCAGGGTCGTTGCCGGTCTGGCTGAGAGATGTCACAACGAAGCGCGGTCGATGCCACCCGCCGTTCACCATTGCCGCACGAACCAGCGATCTGTCCTTGCCCGGACGGCTCCCAGTTCGAGCCACGAGCGCACAGCCTGCTCTCGTGAACGCATCGACCTGGCTACGGTCATCGGCACCACCTCCGTAGCCGACGAAACCGGCCGGCGTTAGGCCGGCCGGTTCTTGGTGTCGTCGTCGGCGGAGACACTATCGCCTATTCCGCAGCGGAATGATTCCTTGCATTTCCAGCCAGTCGCCTAGCCGATCAAACAGGCTCTTGGCTTCACGGTACTCTCTGGGGTAGATCGCAATGCGTTGCAGTGAGTTCACGGCATGCATCGACGGAACCCCATCGACAATGTGGTCGTCTTTCACGATCGTTCCGTCTGCCAGGATATACCAGGTGCTGGAGTCGGCACTGTCCACCTCCCATGCGACTCGTTTCTCGCCCGCGACGTTAAGAAAGGTGCGAGACAACAGGACTTCGTAATCGCGCCGCCGCAAGTTCGCCACTGCCTTCGGAAGAAGCTCGCGAAACCGCTTGTTCGCTTCGCGCTGCTGGTCTCGCTGCTTGCGTTGCTGGCGCTGCTGTTCGGCTTCGCGCGCCGCACTTGCGGCATCCAAACGACGCTGTACCACGTCTTCGGCTTCACCCATGATGCGTATCGTGGCCGCTCGGGGCAGACGCCGGTACCCGGGAAATCCCGGGTGTGGAGGCAGAGGCTGGGCTGGTCGGCTGGTCGCCAGGCACGTTGGCCGACCAGCTCGTAGAGCTCCGAGGGCGACCTGCCCCTCACGCGCGTCCGAGTGGAGCCATCGAGGATGGGTTATTCGGTGAGGTGAGGTGGTTCGAGGCCGAGGTGGCGTTCGAGGTCGGCTGGTGAGTGGTCACGGAGGTATTCGGCGAATTTGTCGGTGACTTTCCGCATGTGTTCCTCGGCGGTTTTGGGGGTGATGTAGAGGCGGGCGGCGATGCCGGCGAAGGACTCGCCGCGGGCACGGCCGGCGAGCACCTCCCGTTGCCGGGGGGAGAGGTGGGGGAGCTGGCCGCGCCGCTCGGCGAGTTCGGCCAGCCCGGTCAGCGCCTGGGTGATCACCACCTGGTCGTCTGCGACTCGGGACACCGCGTCGGCCAGCGCACTCAGCGGTTCGGCCTTGTGGACGACGCCGAGGGCGCCGGCGGCCAGGCACCCGACCAGCACTGCGCGGCGGCGTTCGTTGGTGTAGACGAGGACCCGGTAGCCGGCGTCGGTGACGGCGCGGACCGCGGCCTGGCCCTGCGGGGCGCCGAACCGGCCGGTACCGGCCAGCTTCAGGTCCAACAGCACGACATCAACCTGGGGTGTCGTGTCAAGGAAGTCGGTGACGGTGGCGAAGGTGGCGACCACGTCATGTTCACGCAGCAGCAGGGGCAGGCCGTCCCGCATGATGGTGTCGTCGTCGATACCCGCCACCCGGACCCGGACCCGAGCCTGGTTCATGTGTCCTCCAGTGGGCCGCGCAGGGTGACGCTGGTGCCGTCGCGGGGCACCGAGTGGATGTGGGCGCTGATGCCGTGCCGGGCCAGTGCGCCCTCGACCTGCACGAGCAGCCCGAAGCCGCGTGGGGTGCTGCCCAGGTCGAATCCGCGCCCGTTGTCGCGGACGGTGATCTCCCACTGCCGCGCTGCGAGGTCCGTGTCGCCGTGCACCACCACCTGGTCGGCTGCGGCGTGTAGCCGCACGTTGGCCAGCAGGGTGGTCAGGGCGTTCCGGACGGTTTCGGCAACGTCCGGGGCAAGCAGCACACTGGCGGCCAGGTCGATGCTGACTTCCAGGGGCAGGTCGCCGAATCCGTGCGCGGCCCGGCACACCACCGCGGTCAACGCGACCGGGCCGTCGGGATCATCCACGGGCTGGCCGATCACCTCCGGCGGATCGTCGAGGGCGGTGCGGCTGGCGTCGTCGAGGAACTGCCGGACCCGGTTCGCCAGCTCCGCGGCCTGTCGGCGCAGCGGATCCACCAGTTCGGTGGGCAGGTCGGTGCGTCCCAGCATGCGGAGCACGCCGATGTTGTCGTGCAGCAGCAGCCGTTGGCGTTCCACCTCGCGCAACCGTGCCGTCTCGGCGGCGGACCGCGCGGCGGTCTGGCGGGCGTGCTCGGCGTCGGCGCCCAGCCGCCGCAGGTAGCCGACCAGCAGCCAGGTCAGCACCGCGAAACCAACGTAGGCGACGGTGTTGCTGATCACGGTGGTGCGCATCTGCGCCTCGGCGGTGGGCGGCAGGTTCGCCGCGAGGTAGCAGCCGGCCAACACGGTGACCGCCAGCGTCGCCTGCCAGCGCCGGGTGAACACGATCGCCGCTCCCGCCGCGCTGCCCAGGGTCAACGCGAATCCCCACGCGGTCCAACTGCCGGTGGTGTCGGCGTGGGCGATGAAACCCGGTTGGGTCACCAGGACCAGCGCGGCGACCGCCGTGTCCAGCCAGCCCAGCCACGCGTCGCGATAGCCGCGGGCCCGCACGGTGAGCGCCGCCAGCAGCGCGGATTCGGCCAGATAGCCGGTCAACACCGCCAGGAACAACACCACCGAGGTGGCGTGCCGCAGCGCGGTCGGCAGCGCCACCGCCAACTGCACCAGGCCCACCGCCCGCACCCCGAGGAACACCGCCAGCGCGGCGATCTCGACCCCCGCCGGTGTCGTGGCCAGCAGCCGATATCCCGGCCGCCACCGCCTCACCGCAGGTCGCATGCCTCCATCCCTTTCGCCGGCCGAACATCCCGAACACGACCGTCCCATCTGGCCGATCAGAACCAGCCAAGCAGCATGGGATCGGTGCCGTTCAGATCCCCGCCCGAGATCGTGATCGCCCGGGGTGTGCCGCCGCGGGCCGGAACCACATACAGCTCCGGCGCGATGGTCGAGTCTTGCTGGGCAGTCTTGGACAGGAACGCCACCTGGCTGTTGTCGGGGCTCGCTACCGGCGACCACGATGTCCGGTTCGTCTGCGGGATCAGCGGTGTGCCGTCCGTACCCCAGTCCGTCAGGCTGGTGTCGTGCTCGTTCGCCAGCGGCGAGCGGTAGATCATCGAGCCGTTGGGGTCGGTGGACAGATATTCACTGGCGCCCAGGAAATCGGTGGCCCGGAAGGCGCCGCGATCAGTGCCGGCCGGGCTGCGAAACGCTGTGCACCCGGCGCACAGCGGCATGATCCGCGATGGCGCGTTGACGTAGTAGTTCACGTCGTCCAGCGTCGCGACCTGCACGGCGGCGGCCGGGTCAGTGCCCTCCAGCCGCCAGATGGCCGGGTTCGTCTTCCATCCGCTGTCGTCGGGCACCCGCCGGGCGAAGTAGAAGGCGCCGTCCGGCCCGAATGCTGGCGTGTCGTCTTCCGTGGTCGACGAGAAGCCGGCGCTCTTCGGTGCGCCAGTGGTGACGTCGGTGAACGTGCCATCGCGGTCGATCCAGCCGACGTCCGTGCTGCCGTCCTCCTTGGTCTCGGTGGCCACGGCCCTGGTTAGGTCAGCCGAGAACAACGCCCGGTCGGCGAGCGGTCCGCCATCGGCGAATTGGGCGTAGTCGTCGTCGAGATGCACCGAGTCGTCCGTGGGCACAAAATCGGCGATCTGCTGCGCTTCGCCGCTGGTCGGGTCGATGGTGGTCAGGATCCAGTCACCGTTCTGCAACGCGGCAAAGACGACGCCGGAGGGCCGGCCCGTCGGTACGTCAGAAGATGGTGGTGTGCTCGTTGAGTCTGCAGCCGCAGGCTCGCTCGCGGTTGACGCCGGGCTCCCTTCGGACGTCGAGTTCCCCGCAGCCGTCTGGCACGCCGCCAAACCTGCTGCCAGCGCTACTGCGATACACACCGCGCCGCATCGACTGATGAGACCCATGACCTTCCCCCGCCGTCGGTGATGTCTAGATCGACGGGCCGATTGTGCAGTGGTGTCACTCCTGCCGGTACCCGGGAAAACCCGGGGTTGCCTTCAGCCACCCAGGATCGTGTCAATCTCAGGGGTCCTCGGCAGGTTCAGCCGGTCTGAGCAGGCGCTCTCGGGTTCGATAATCATCTGAGCCAGCGACGGTCGCAGTCATTGTCCAAATCCGCCGCACCGGGCATAAGCCGAGATTTCCGAGCGAGTTCGTCAGAAGACGATGCGCTGGCGAGGCAGGTGGACTACGACGGGTGTCGAGCTGTCGGTCGTGGTGCCATTTCCTAGTTGGCCGTTGTTGTTGCGCCCCATCGCGTAGACATTGCCGTCGTCGCCGAGGATGAACGTCGTGTATTCGTCGCCGTTGGCGACAGCTACGGCGCGCACACCCGTTGGCAGTTGGACCCGCTGGAAGGTGCTGTTGCACGATTGGAGGGGACCTCCGGTTCCGAGTTTTCCGTAGGTGTTATCGCCTGCCGCATAGGCATCGCCGGCCATGGTGATGACGACGAGTGAATTCATCTCGTAGTTGGCTTCGTCGTCCAGTTCGTCGTTCACGCGCTGCATGGTGCCTGATGTATCACGCACAGGAACATTGGTCTGCCAGGTAGCACGGTCGGTGCAGCTAAGACCGAGCTGCCCGTAGGTGTTCGACCCGATACACCACAGGCCGCTGTCGCTAACAGACTGGCTGGCGATGACACATAATCCGTGTCGGTCGTCGCCGCGTTCTCCGATGCTGATCATCTTGCCGAATGCGCCGCTGGTGAGCTGACGCGGGACGGGATAGCAGTCGACCGAGGCCCCTGTGGCGCAGTGGCCGGTGAAGGCGCCGTCGTTGGCGGTGCCTTCACCGTTGTGGCCAGACATGTAGATGTCGCCGCTTTGAGTCTGGAAGAACACACCCTCATCGCCGCCGTGGTAGGGCAGGCGGATGTCGGCGATGGGCAGGGCACCCGGCAGCAGCGCCCGGCCGGGGGTCGCCTTGCCAATCCACACGTTGGTGGCGAAGTTGTTCTCGCCGAGCTGCCCGACGTTATTATCTCCCGCGCAATATGCCTGATCGTCGGAGCCGATAACGCAGGTGAACCGGTCTTGGGTGAAAACCTTCTTCACCGTCAGCGACGCGGCCGAGCCCGTCACGGGACCAGGGTTTGCCAAGTCGAGCCGGAACTTCGTCGGCGCGGCCATCGGGACGAACGCGCCGTTGGTCAGGCCGTTGCCGAGGCCGCCGCTCTCATTGATACCCGCGCAGTACGCCTGGTTATCGGAGGCGATGGCGCACGCGCTGTCGCCCCCGTATCCCTGGATGGTCATGTCGAGTGCAGTCAGACCGGCAGCCAGTCCAAAGCGTTGCCACGAACCGGCCGGAACCGATGCCATGAGCTGACCGGAACCACGGCAGTACGCCTGATCGCCGGATCCCTGAGTCGTGGCGATGATACACAAGATGCTGGCGCCCTGGCCAGAATTGAAAACCCTCTTCACCCGAGTCACGCCGTCCGGAAGTTGAATGATAATCGGCGTGGTGATAGTTGTGCCGAGACTGGAGGGGCCTAGTTGTTGGCTGCTGTTATCTCCCCAACCGTAAAGCGTGCCGTCATTAGACAGCATGTACCCGTTGTGACCGTTGTCTTTCCAACCGGCACCGCCGGCGAGTTGTGGGGTGTCGTTGTAGCGGCTCAGCTCGGACATGGTTTGCGTGTACATGCGCCACACAGCGCCGTTGCTCGTACGCACCAAGTTGACTGATCCGGTCGCCACGAGCTGGATCGACCCGTCACTGCTCACCCGCGGTACAGGGACTGAGAACGTCGACTGCACGTTGCCGTTGTTCACCAGCCAGTCGTGACCACTCAGGATGTTCCCGGAGCAGTCCGTCTTCGGACTCAAGGGCTGGGTGCTCGACCACGTTGGCCGATAGTTCGACAGGCGCAGACATGCCTCGGCCATGTTGACGCCCGATTCGGCCGCTTCGCGGGCCAGCTGGTTGTAATACTGCGCGTTCAACGACGTGATCGTGGAACTCGTCGCCAACACAGCGGTGGTCAGGACCATTAACATCACGACCGACGCGATCAGTATCGTCGGCAGCGCGAAGCCATCGGAATAGCGGAATCGAAGCGCGACCATCTAGGACTTCACTATAACAAGAATGGTTCCACTCGACAATAGCGTGGCGATTCATGCGATACGGGTGTGTCGATACCAGTAAGACGATCGGCGTGGACTGATCGCGTCAAGAACGAGCACGAACCCGGTCACGGTATGCGTGACCACACGACGTCAGGTCCGCCAGCGACGTTAGACAACTCCACTGTGGCCGGAATCCTCGTCGAGCCGTCGATTTCTCCACAATTCCTATTGTCCTGGGAACAGTGCCGGCACTGCCATGTCGGCGAACTGGTTCAGGCGGGCCACCACGCTACCGAGCGCCCCCTGATTCACCTGCCCCTGCGTGAACATCACCGAGGCACTGACGTCGTAGTTGCCGACCTTGACGTCAATCTCGCCGGTGCCGGCGGACGCCGCTGTCGTGGCGTCGTAGCTGTGCCCGTCAACTGCAACTGTACCGCTACGATATCCGTGTTACCTGCTCGGCTAGGAGACACATGGGTAAACTGAGGTACCTTGCGCAGCCGGTCCGGGCGGTGCTCGCCCAGGTACCGGCGCGGGTTTTCGTTGAGACGGGAACGTTTCATGGTGAAAGCCTGGAATTCGCTCTCGGCTTGCCGTTCCGCGAGTGGCATTCAGTGGAGTTGTCGACTGACCTGCACGCCGCAGCCGGAGCTCGCTTCGGGGGCATCGCGGACCTTACATTGCACCAAGGCGACTCGGCTGTCGTCCTGCCTGGGATTCTTGAAGAGCTCCGCGAGCCGGCCGTGTTCTGGCTCGATGCGCACTACTGCCTCCTCGACAGTGCGCGTGGCCCGAAGGACTGCCCGCTCATCGAAGAGGTTGAGGCCATCGCCGAGCACCAGCGGCGTACCGGACTCGAACACGTCGTGCTTGTCGATGACTACCACATCCTGGGGACGTCTCCGTCGTCGGCGTGGCTGGTCAGCGATGATGCGGTCTTCGTTCCCGAAGCTGATTGGAGCGATGTGACGCCGGAGCTGATCTGTTCGATCCTCGGCGCCGACTGCCGCAAACAGTTCCATGTCTGGGGCGACGCGCTGTTCGCGCTGCCGGCATGGGTTGATGTCGAGGGGATCGTCGCGCCACCGGATCCGTTCGCCGCTGCGGCGCGAATCTGCAGCGCGGAGTGAAGATGCCTGACGAGTCCCTGGTCGACCAGATCACCGCAGGACTGGCCGAGACCGGAGTCGCGGCGGCTCGGCGGTGGGCTGATCTGGAGCAGTCGTGGTCGCACGACGTCCTGGTTGAGGCGGCGAGTGCCGTCATGTCGCGCCCGGTTTGGGACCTGACGGACATCGGGCCCGTCGGTATGGTTACGGGCAGCGGCGGGATGGTGGTGCGTCTGCCGAACGTATCGACGCTGGCAGCGCTCGTCGCGTCGTGCATGCCGGGGATCACGGTAGTGAAGCCGGGATCGTTGGCCAGCCGCAGCCGGGTTGCCGGTCCCGCCGGTCTGGCGGTACGGCTGGGACTGGCAACACCGAAGAATGCAGGACAGTTACGGCGGATGCTCGAACGCGATCGGTTCGCCATCCTGCCCACCGAAGAGTTGTATCCCTGGCTAAATCAGCCCGAGACCTTCACAGTTCCGCTCCTCTGCGAGGCCGTTGAAACAGCCTCATTTCAGCCGTGTACGGCGCACTGGAAAGTGAATGGCGTTGTTGATCCGACGCCGGCGGTCCACCGCGCACGTGCCCATCAGAGCAGCGGCCAACGAATCCTCGTGGTCCACGGCACCACTGATGTTGCCGGGTGGGTCATTGATGATGTCAGTATTGCCGGCCCGACGTGCTTCCTTGATGGCGAGGGCCGGCACTGGAGCGTCCCGCCTGAGGAGTTTGGGACTCGCCGAGTGTCGGCGCGGGAGCTCGTGGTACCGCAGGACCTGGCGCCGGAGCAGGTCTTCGAGTCGGTCCTGTCAGGAACGGCGCCGAGGGCGTGGATTGAGTTGGTAGCGGCGTCTGCGGCGGCCGTGCTGCTGCACGCCGAGGTCGTGTCGGACTTGGCCGAGGGCTTCGCCGCCGCGCGGGAGGTAATCCGCAGTGGTGTAGCGGCGGCGAAGCTGCGTCGGCTTCAAGAACTTTTCAGCGACTGACCCGTGACCGGGCCCTAGCCGGTCACGGGGTCAGCCACTACTAGCAGTTCGCTGATGGGAGGAGCCTCGCGACGGTCTCTTCGGCCGAGTTGGTCGGGACCGTTTGCTGGTCGCCGGTGGCCAGGTCCCTGACCACGACGTTGCCGGCGGCCCAGTCGGACGGTCCGACGATCACGATCACTCGGGCGCCGGCCTTGTCTGCGCGGCCGATTTCCTTGCCCAACTTGCGGGGCTCCAGGGGCACGGTGGTCTTCCATCCGCCCCGGCGAAGAGATCGGGCGACGGTCACCGCAGCGTCGTGCAGGTCGGGCTGGCTGGGGATGACGACGACGTCGGCCTCGGGTGCGGGCTTGGGTAGCAGTCCGTGGGTTTCGAGGAAGTCGAACAGCGTCACGTCGCCCATGCCGAACCCGAATCCCGGGATCTGCCTGTCGGAGAACAGCCCGACCAGGTCGCTGTAGCGTCCGCCGCCGAACAGGGAGCGGTTGTTGGCCGGATTGGTGTCGAACACCTCGAAGACGGTGGAGGTGTAGTACTCGAAGCCGCGCACGATCAGCGGGTCGAATGTGATCAGCTCACGATCGGGCCCGTCGAGGATCTTCACAAGTTGGGACCGTTCCAGAACGTCGGCGGGAATGTCCGCGAGAAGCTTTTGCCCGGCCTGGAGGGTGGCCTCCAGTCGGTCGAACTGCCCCGTGGACACCCCGATCTTGTCCGCGTCCTCGGCCAGCTGCTCGCGGGGGTACTTGTCCCAGCGGTCGATCAGCGAAGCGACGGCGTGCGTCTGCTCGGCCGGGATGCCGACGATGTGGGTGAGGATGCCATCCAGCAGTACGCGGTCGCTGGCCCGCACCACGTACATTTCGCGGGAGGCGCCGACGGCGGCCATCATGTCGTGGATCAGTTCGAAGATCTCCGTCTCCACGTGCGGGCTTTCCGAGCCGAAGGTGTCGACGTTGATCTGCCAGTGCTCGCGCACGCGGCCGCGCTGCGGCCGCTCGTACCGGTGGCAGTTGACGTGACTGTACCAGCGGACCGGGAACTGGAGAGAGTTGGCGTTGGCCGCGATCATGCGGGCCACAGAGGGAGTCATCTCCGGCCGCAGCGCCAACCGGCGGCCACCGCGGTCGGTAAGGGTATACAGCTGGAGATCAGCGATTTCCTTACCAGACTTCGCCTCGTAGATCTCGGCGGACTCCAGGATCGGGCCGTCATAGCGCACAAAGCCGTACCGTTCGATGGCCTCGTAGAGTCGATGGAAGACCTGCGTCCGCACCGACATCTCGGCCGGGAGGAAGTCCCGGGTTCCCCGATAGGGTGCTGTGGGCAGGTACTGACTCAATTTCGCGTCCTTTCAGACATCGACGTCGCTACGGTCCGAAGTGTTGCAGCGTCTCGCGGGAAAGTCCCCGGTGGTCAGGATAGGCGGGACCGCCCTGTCAGCAGCGTGCAGGATGGTGATCAGACCCGGCCGACGTAGGTGCCAGGTCAGGACAACCGAGGCCTCCTGGCTGGTCAACATGATCCGTTAAGGCGCCCCAGTGCTTTGGCCCGTGGTCGGGACCAGCGACGGCGTGCAGCACGTACCCGGATGGCATCGATGAGCGCCAACACGGCGACCGCCTCCGACAGGCTGGCGCCGTAGGTCTGGTCTCCCGCGGCCAGAGCGGGCAGGTCGTCGACCGGTCGGCGCAGATCTTGGGCGGGCAGCTCGATCTGCCGGCCAGCGATGGTGCCACTGAGCCCGGTCCGGATCAGACGTAGCTCCCCGTCCCTGCCGCGGACCGTGACGTCACACGCCTCGTCGCCGTCGCGATCGTCAATGCGCACGCGAACAGGAAGATCGAGAAGCGAACAGTGCAGGTCGGCGTCGACAGCCACATCCGTTCCAGTGGTGCCCAGTGCCAGGTTCGCCCGCGTCACCACAAGTGGCCGGATCCCGAGGAAGAACAGGGTGTCGATGATGTGGCAACCGGTATCGAGCAGCACGCCGTCGCCCCACTCAACGCCGCGCCGGTAGGTCGACTCCGCCGTGTATCGGCGGACGTATGGGCCGGTCCACCGGCATTCGATCGCCTCGAGAAGCCCGAGAGCCCCGTGTTCGATCACCTCGCGCAACCGGTGTACCTGCACTTGATACCGCCGGTTGTACCCGACGACTGCCTTGGTTGCGCTCGCACCAGCAGCCCGTACTACCTGGTCCAGGGCGAGCGCCGAGGGGCCGGCCGGCTTGTCCAGGAGGACAAGAAGCCCGCGGCCGAGAGCCAATTCGGCGATCTCCGTCGTTGCGGCTGGTGGCGTGGCGACGACGACGGCATCAAGTTCGACCTCCGCGATCATCGCCGCGGCGTCATCGAACGCAAGTGGCACGCCGAACAGGTCTGCGGCTCGCTTCGCCCGGTCGATGCGTCTGGCGCACACGGCGCTCACGGTGAAGCCTCTGCCGGCGACCAGATCGAGCAGATGAGATGATCCAGCGAGGCCTACCCCAACAACGCCGACTCTCATGGCACCCCCGCCGCTGGCAGCCCGGCCGTGCGCCACTGGTCTTGTATGTCGCCCAATCCCGCCAGGACCTCGGGTGACCGGAAGTGCGGGCTACAGAATTCAGCATAGCAACGCTCGATCCAATCGCGGATCTGTTCCTGGCTGAGGTGCTCGTTGCGGCAAACTGGAAGATCAAGCCAGCCGGTCGACTCGTACCAGTACGGATCGGGGATCTGGATTCCGTAACGGTCCGGGTTGGCGTAGACGTCCGTGCCGGGCCGGGGCTCCATCACGTTGAAGGTTGCCACAGTCGGGTCGAGCAGCCGGATGTAGTCGAGGGTGGCGGCGAGGGTTTCATCGGTGTCGCCGGGGGCGCCGACGATGAACGAGGCGTGCAGCTCCAGGCCAGCGTCCTTGACCAACTGCGCTTTCTCGATCATGCGTTCCGGCGTGGCTCCCTTCTTCACCAGTTGGAGCGTGGCCTTCTGGATGGACTCGAAGCCGATAAACACCCGATACGCGCCGGCATCCCTCATCGCCTCCAGGACGGGCGGTCGGGCGTCCTGGGCGCGCATGTTGCTCGTCCAGGGGGTCCGGATTCCGCGATCCTGCATCTCGTGGCAGATGGTGATCGCACGGTTGGGGTCACCGGAGAACGTGTCGTCGCCGAAGAACACCGATTGGAACCCGCGGCCGATGATCTCTTCGAGTTCGTCGCACACGTGGGCGGGGCTGTTCCAGCGGGCCCTGCGTCCGGCGATAGTGGTGGAGCAGAAGGCGCAGTGGCTGGGACATCCTCGGGCTGTCATGACGACGGTCTCGTAGTCGTAAGCCCGGTATTGATCGAGGTCGAAGATCGAGCGGTCCGGTGGGCCGAGTTCGTCCAAGTTCATCGACGGTGGTGCCGGCGCCGTCACTTCGACGCCGCCATCCGAGTCGCGGAAGCAGAGACCGGGGACCTGACGCAGGGCGGCGTCGTCCCCTGCCCCATCGAGCGCGGCACACAGGGCGACGAGCGACTGTTCGGCGTCGTAGAGCAGGACGTAGTCCACGGCTGCGTGCCGGCGGAGGCACTCGGCCGGGATGAACGTGACATGCGGGCCGCCGAACACAACTGGGGGCGCCGCATTCGTCTGCTTCACCAGCCGAGCTAGTTCGAGCGCCTGGCAGTAGGACTGCGCAACCGACGTAATACCGACAAGATCCGGACGGTGCTCGTCTATGGCGCCGGCGAGGACGGCCGGATCATTGCCGAGAAATGGCAGGTCGATGAAGACCACCTCGTGCCCCGCAGCCTTCAGGTGCCGGCTCATGTACCCGTAGCCCAGCGGCGGATGCAACAGCAAAGTGTGCGGATCGTGCGGGTAGTGCGGGTTGACGAACATCACCTTCATGGCCGGCGCTCACGCTCTCGGTGCAAGACGGCTGCTGTCCCGCGGCCGGTTCAAGAACGCGCCCGGCGCCCGGCTTGGCGCAACAGCCTCCACGGTCGCGACGGACAGTCCGTGCGGTTCCAGCTCGCCGAACCGTGTCTCACCACATCGCTCATCCCAGTTGCCGATGTAGTGGAACGCCCTACATCCCCCCATACACGACGGCAGCAGTCTGCAGCCGGAGCAGGCACCAGTCGGCTGTTCCAGCTCGTGCGAGTAGCGCCTGACCAAGCGCTCCCAGAGCGAGCTGAACGGCTCCTCGCGGACGTTGCCGATGACCTCCGGAATGAAATTACAACCGGTCACGTTTCCGACTGGATCGATGGACACCATGCTCTTCGCCACATTGCACAGGTTCGCGCCGATGAAGGCAGCCCGCTCTGGCTCTTCCGCCAGACGATCATCGAGCAGCGTGAGCATGAACGGATCGTGGGTGTAGATGTCCAGCCGGCCGCAGTGCTCCAGCATCAGCTCATAGATGTTGCGGCAGACCTGCTCGTACCGCCACCAAAGGGAGCGGTCGAAGATATCGCGAAGGTTGTAGCGATTCTGCATAAAGCTGATCGCGTGTACCCCGGTCCGCAGTGCCAGGTCGACGATGTCGGCGATGGTGTCGTAGTTGTGCGAGCCGATGGTGCACGAGAAGCCGACCGTGTCGACGTCGCTGGCGAGGAGGTGCTCGATCGCACCCATGGCCCGCTGGTACGCGCCCCGTCGGCCGCGAACACGGTCATGAACGGGCGGATCAGCGGAATCCACCGAGATCATCGCGCGGTTCACGCCAGAGTCCGCAAGTCGTTGAGCGTCGGATCTGGTGCGGATGTAGAAGCCGTTGAGCATCAGGGTCTGATAGAAGCCGAGATCTCGGAAGATGCCAGCAGCTTCATGGAAGTCCGATCTGATGAGGTTCTCGCCGTGGGAGTAAACGACGGCAGCCGCCCCAGCCTCATACAGTTCATTCGCCAGATTATTGATCTCGGTGAGCGAGAATTCAGCACGATCCCTGCGGTAAAGGGCATAGCAATGCGAGCAGGCCAGATTACAACGATAGGTTAAGCCGAGCTGAACCAGAATCGGCAGCCGTAACGCATGCCGGTACTCCTCCGGACTGCTGAGGTGATCGGCCATCACTGCGTCACCACGAGCCCAGCATCAGCGAAGTCAGCAAGCATCTGCTCGACGTCCGCCCGGATCTCGTCACGCGGAGCAGCAAACTCCGCCACGAGCGCGCTGGTCAGCACATCCAGCGAAGCCGGCTCACGCTCAAGCAGACCGACGACAGCAGACGCCGACTCGTTCAGCTCGTACATCACGCCCTTCTGGCGATCAAACAACATGCGCAGCGCGGTGTTCGTCTTACGGCACACCACGTGCTCCGCTAAGCCATATGTCGGAGTCACAGCCACTCCCGGGTCTCATGAGGACAGTGGGCCAGGCCGCGGACCAAACGTGGCGCCGCGACCCGACGCCAAGCGAACCGCTGGTCAGCAGTGCGTACGTACGTTGCGCGCACGCCACTGCGGACGCCGCCACGGCCGCTTCTCCTGCTTGATTGTCTCGTCGGACATCGGCGACCTCCATCGTGATCGAACAGTCTGACGGCCACACTCTGACACCGACAGGCGACGGCCTGCAACCTGGCACGCCGTCGGCACATCCCACGGCCGGCGAGCTGTCGATGGCATGGCTCCGGCCCAGCGGAAGTCCACCATTGTCTGGGGCACTCGGCTCAGGCCACCAGACGTGGCGTTCGAAGAACGCTGAGGGCGCCGGTCCGTTTAAGACGACTTGGCTGCCCCCGAGCAGGTCAGCGACGGACCCTTTCGACCTGGGGCCACCTAACCTGAGGGGCGTCGCGTAGCCGGGGGCCGGACTTGACATAGCGTGAACTCGCCGGGCGATTAGCCGTCGGACTAGACGACGGGTGTCGGCTAGAGGCATGCCCGATCGCCTGTACCTGACCTAAACCAGACGTCGGCTCCGACGGGTCTTGGATGACACGCCAGCACCCGCGCGCGCAGCCTACCGGCCGATCGCCATGCCGACTTGATCAGCACGGCGCCG
>DASVLX010000041.1:0-6431 GCA_036384655.1 Pseudonocardiaceae bacterium | reverse complement strand
GACGGCCGCGGTCGCGGCGGATTTCTGCGGGCTTTCCGACATCGCCCTCAATGACGCAATCGACGCGATCAACCACGGTCCCAAGCATCTGCCCGGCTATCCGGCGAAATCCGCGGGCAGCCTGGACGCCTGCTCGCTGCTCGATTCGGGCACGGTGGCGCGGGCCCTCGGCCAGTCCGGCATCACGCCGGAACCGTGGCCCGGACGGCACGAATGTGGCTACGGCCAGGGAACCATGAACGAGTCCACGACTGGTGTTCTCGTCTACACGGATCTGACCGGCGAGCCCATCCAGGAGTACCCAAGCATCGGCTTCACGAAGTCCACTGTGGCCGGGCGGGAGACGTTCGTTGACCCGACACCCGGTGTCGGTGGAAAGCCGAGCCAATGCGAGATCAAGACCGCGGTGCGAACCTGGAAGCCGTGGACCGGATCAATCGCCGTATTCCGGGCATCCGCGACGGACCCGGTGCCGAGTAAGGAACTCATCGAGTACCAGACCATCATGGTGGTGGCCAACGGCAGCGGGGATCAGGCGTGTGGGCTGGCGAAGCAGTTCGCCGCCACCGCCTGGGCGAAGCTGCCGGCGGCTTCGTGACCCGTTCCGGCAGCCTGGACCGGTGTTCGTGACTCCTCGAGGAAGTGGCACGTGACCTACCCTCCCCAGCAGCAACCCGGATCCGGACCGTGGCCCTATGGCCAGCAGCCGCCCGGTCAGCCAGGCCAGCCGGGCTACGGCCAGCAGCCGCCGCCGGGTTACGGCCAGCCCGCCCCGGCTGGGTTCACGACGCCGCCCAGGAGGAAGCGGACCGGCCTGATCATCGGGATCGTGATCGGCCTGGTCGTCGTGCTCGGCGCGGCCGGCGCCGGCGTGTACTTCGGGTTGTCCGACAACGGAAACAGCTCCAACTCCGCCAACGGCGGATCTCCGGGCGGGTCCTCTTCCAAGACGAGTGCCGGCGCCGCGCCGGCCAGCCTCGGTGATCTGAAGACCGTCGACCCCTGCGGTTTCTTCACCGCGCCGAGCTTCGCGGCCCAGTCGGAGAACAGCAAGGACACCGGCCAGCTCAAGGTGCAGATCGAGCCAAGCAGCTTCTCCGGCTGCTCGATCGGCGTCTATCTCGCGAATGACGCCGGCATGGTGGACATCACCAGCACGATCGCGACCGGTGCCGATCTGAGCAAGATCAATACGACCACCTACGACATCACCACCAAGGGTCAGTTCAAGATCGTCGAGGCGAAGAAGCAGGCCGATCAGCGGTGCGACGAGGTGCTCGTGCTGCCGGACAACAATGTCCTCGCCATCACCGCCAAGCCGCGTAACCAGAACGCGGCGAAAGCCAACTTCTGCGGGCTGGCCGACATCGCCGTCAGCGACGCCATCGCCGCGATCAGCCAGGGCCCCAAGCATCTGGCCGCCTTCCCGGCGAGCTCCGCCGGCCGTCTGGACGCCTGCTCGTTGCTCAGCACCTCGGCGGCGGCGACGGCGCTGGGCGAGTCCAGCGTCGCCTCACAACCCGGGGCCGGAAACCACTCCTGCGGGTATGGCGAGTCGACCTCGGCGGGCACCCCGGTGATCGTCGGGACGACACTGATGGATCTGCCCGTGAAGGCCGACTCCGGCCTCGGAATCACCGAATCCACGGTGGCCGGACGGGACACGTTCATCAGTTCGACGGCCGGGGACACGGGCTCGCTCAGTTCCTGCGAGGTCGAGACCGCCGTGCGGGACTGGAAGCCGTGGACCGGGTCGATCAACGAGTTCCAGGACCTGGCCGCGCAACCCGCGCCCAGCAAGGAGATCATCGAATACGAGGTCGTCATCGTGCACGTCAGCGGCAGTGCTGACCAGGCATGCGGAGCGGCCAAACAACTCGCCAGCACCGTCTGGCCCGAGCTACCGGCGGCGTCATGACCAATCCCGCACAGTCCACCAAGAGACCGAGAGCCCTGATCATCGGACTCGTCATCGGCCTGGCATCCCTGCTGGCCGGCTGTAGTAGCGGCGTCGCGGCAGCGGGTCGCGCCGTCTCCGGCGCCGCCCAGGCCGTGACCGGGCCAAGTCTCGGCGACCAGGAAACGGTCGACCCTTGCGGTTATGTGACCGCGTCCAGTTTCGCGGCCAAGGCGGCGACAGACACGCAGACTCACCAGGCGGAAGTCGACATCGTGCCGAGTACCTTCACCGATTGCACGGTGATCGTCAACGTCCCCTACACCGGTTTCGTGGGAATCCACATTGAGACCAACCAGGGCGTCAACCTGACGCACGACAATGGCACGGACTACACGACCACGACCAAGGGGCGATTCGACATCGTCGAACCCAAGGCCCAGGCCAAGCAGGAATGTCGAGAGACTCTGGTCCTGCCGGACCGTGAGGAGCTGATCCTTGACGTGACTCCGGGAGACGCCAGCGCCGACAAAGCCCAGTTCTGCGATTTCGCCGATATCGCGGTCAACGATGCGATGACCGCGATCAACCAGGGCGTCAAGCATCTCCCGAGTTATCCCGGGAACTCCGCCGGCGGTGTCAAGGACTGCAACCTTGTCGACGATGCACTGGCATCGCGGCTGTTTGGTGACGGCTCGACGACAAGAGACGGATTCGGAAACCACGTGTGCTTCATCAACCCGCCCGGATCGGGCACCGATGTGGCGCAGGTCCTGACGGAGCTGGTGCGCGATCCCAAGAGCCCGGATCCGGATCGGAACATCACCGAGTCCACGGTGGCCGGACGCGACACCCTCATCCATTCCTGGACCAACACCAACAGCCCGATCCAGTACTGTGCGGCGGACACCGAGGTCCACACCTGGAAACCGTGGCCCGGATCGATCAGCCCGATCCCGTCCTCGTCGACGGATCCGGAGCCCGGCAGCAACCTGATCGAATACGAGGAAGCCCTCGTGCAGATTCAGGGCAGCGCCAGCCAAGCATGTGGTGATGCCAAGCAGCTCGCCGCGAGTGCATGGGCCAAGCTGCCGGCGGCGTCGTGACGAGCGGGCCAAGATCCAAGAAGCCGCACCGAGTCCTGATCATCGCGCTTACCTGCGGGCTGTTGGTCATGCTGAGCGGATGCGACATCGATCTCTTCGACGCCGTGGCCGGCGCCGAGCCGGCCGGGCCGGGCCTCGGTGACCCGGCCACCATCGACCCGTGCGGTTTCTTCACCGCGCCGAGCTTCGCGGCCACATCGGCGACTGCCCCACAGACGCACCAACCTGAGGTCCGAATCGTGCCGTACTCCTTCACGGACTGCACGATCAGCGTCGCTCTGCCGCGCGGCGCCGCCACCGTCGACATCGCGACCTCACTACGGACCGAGACGAACACCGGCCAAGCCGATCTGAGAACAGACAACCTCAGCATCAAGGGGAAGTTCAGAATCGTGGCGCCGAAGAAACAGCCGCAGCACGAGTGCGATGAAGTGCTGTACGTGCCGGACCACACCACGCTCGAGATCGACGTCCGGCCACGGGACGACAGCGCCGATGACGCCGACTTCTGTGGTCTGGCGGATATTGCTGTCAACGACGCGATGGCCGCGATCACCGCGGGCGCCAAACATCTCGCTCCCTATCCGTCCAATTCCGCCGGGAGCGTCAATGCCTGTTCTCTACTTGACAACACAACGGTGTCGGCGGCACTGGGCCGGCCTGGCCTCACCCTGTGGCCCGGAATCGCGAACCGCTCGTGTACCTACGGCCAGCCGAACGAGGAATCCGGCGATGAAGTCTGGGTTCAGACACGGCTGGTGAACGAACCCATGGGGATCGTTCCCGATTCGGGCATGAGCGCGTCCACGGTGGCGGGGCGCACCACCGTGTTCAACCCGTGGGGCGGCAACGCGATCGGTCTGGAGCTCTGCGCTGCCGACACCCTGGTGAAGGAGTGGAAACCCTGGCCCGGATCGATGGCCGATTTCCAGTACTCACCCGGGGACCCGGCACCCAGCAAGAACCTCATCGAGTACGAGGACATCATCGCGCAGATCCATGGCTCCGCCGACCAGGCGTGCGCCATCGCCAAGCAGCTTGCCGCGAGCGCGTGGGCCAAGCTGCCCGCGGCATCCTGACCGGAAAGGGACCCGATGACCTACCAGCCGCCGCAACCGCCGCCCGGCCAGTACTGGCAGCCTGGCTGGGGACAGGTGCCGTCACCGCGACCCCCGCGACCCCGGCGCCGCACGGCGCTCATCATCATCGTGGTGGTCGTCGCCGTGTTGATCCTGGGCGGCGGCATCACCGGCGTCGCGCTGCTGGCGTCCAGCGGCGGCCATAACGGTGCGGCCGGCCCGAAGAAGACCACCACCCCGACGGCTCCGCCGTCGGCAGGTTCGACCACCGGTCCCTGCCAGTACATGGCCACCACCGGCAACCCGGCGCCGGCCGGCAGGAACGTGGGTCTGCCGGCCGATCCGAACCCGACTCCCAAGACCGGCACGGTCACAGTCACGCTGCGCACCAGCTTCGGTGACATCCCGATGGCCCTGAACCGCGCCGAGGCCCCCTGCACGGTGCAGAGCTTCCTGCACCTCACCAGCGGCAAGTTCTTCGACAACACGTACTGCCACCGCGAGACCGCCTACGACACCCTCAAGGTGCTGCAGTGCGGCGACCCGACCGGCAGCGGCACCGGCGGCCCCGGCTACAACATCCCCGACGAGAAACCGACCAACCTCAAGTCGGCGCCGAGCGGCGACGGGCAACCGGCGGAGTCGATCTATCCCAGGGGTGTCGTCGCGATGGCCAACAGCGGCCAGCCCAACTCCGGCGGCAGTCAGTTCTTCATCGTCTACGGCGATTCCGAACTGCCGCCCGACTACACGATCTTCGGCACGGTGAACGCCAGCGGCCTGGCCACTCTGGACAAGATCGTCGCCAACGGCATCACCCCGGGCACCGACCCCAGCACCGGCCAGACCAGCAACCAGGATGGCGTACCGAGGCTGAAGGTCACCATCCAAACCGCCCGGGCCGAGTAGCCGGCGAACGGCTCAGCCGCGCCGGGTCGGCCCGCGCTGTGGCCTGGGTGGCACCACACCGTCGGCGAGTCGTCGGGTGGTCAGCAGGAACGCCGTGTGTCCGACCATCCGGTGTTCCGGTCGCACCGCCAGCCCGACGACGTGCCACGGCCGTAGCAGGGTCTCCCACGACTGCGGCTCGGTCCAGCACTGTTGTGCCCGGATCGCCTCGGTGACCTGGGACAGTTGCGTGGTGGTCGCGACGTAGACGACGAGCACGCCGCCGGGGATCAGGTTCGCGGCGACGGTCGGCAGCACCTCCCAGGGTGCCAGCATGTCCAGCACCACCCGGTCCACCTCGCCGGCGTGCTCGGCGACATCGGCGACATGCAGGGTCCAGTTCACCGGCTGCTCGCCGAAGAATTCCTCGACGTTGCGGACCGCGTGCCCGGCGTGATCCTCGCGGAGTTCGTAGGAGATCACCGTGCCCTTCTCCCCCACCGCGCGCAGCAGTGAACAGGTCAGCGCGCCGGAACCGGCGCCCGCCTCCAACACCCGCGCACCGGGGAAGATGTCACCCCAGATCAGGATCTGCGCGGCATCCTTCGGGTAGATGACCTGGGCACCGCGTGGCATGGACAGCACGTAGTCGGGCAACAGCGGTCGCAGCGCGAGGTAGGGGGTGCCGGCGGCCGAGGTGACGAGACTGCCCTCGGGCGCGCCGATCAACTGATCATGCTCCAGCGCGCCGCGGTGGGTGTGGTACGTCCTCCCGGGCTCCAGGATGATCGTGTAGTGCCGGCCCTTCGGGTCGGTGAGCTGCACGCGATCGCCGGCCCGAAACGGACCGCTCGCGGTGTTCAACGCGTGGCACCTCCATGCCAGGAAATCAAGGGAAGGACTGATCCTCGCAGACGGGGCGCTCAGAACGCACGGTGGGCGGCCAACGCGGCGTGCAGGTCGTCACGGTTCAGCACACCCGTCGGTTGCCCGTCGTCCGACACCACCAGAAACTGCCACGCGGCCGTGCTGCGCACCCGTTCGACGATGTCCTCACCGGATTCGGAGTCGAACAGCACGACCTCAGGCCGGATCGGTTGCGCGGCCCGCTCGGCGGGCGCGGCCGGTGACCGTTCGGCGAGTTCCCGCGCGGACACCTCGTCCAGCAGTCCGGCGGCGATCCCGTCCGACCGAACCAACATAACGCCGCGTCCTGCGGCCGCCACCAGGGCGTCCGCGACCGGGCTCTCGGCGGGTAGCTGCAGCACCGGCCGCAGCACATCCTTCAGCATCAGGCCGTCCGGCCACTCGTGGCGCCGGCCGGCGGCGAGTTCGGCGCTCGCGCCGGACACCACGAACCACGCGGTGAGCACGCAGATCCCGAGCCGCAGCCACTCGTCCTCGGTGCCCTGGACGAGCCCGAGCACCGCCCACACCAGCAGGCCGACGGCCACCACACCG
>DASVLX010000040.1:0-8370 GCA_036384655.1 Pseudonocardiaceae bacterium | reverse complement strand
CACGGCCGCGGTGCGGATCTCGTAGCCGTCGATGCGTGGGCCACTGTTGCCGTACGGGGTGTTGATCACGATGTCGACCTCGCCGGCCTTGATCGCGTCCACGATGTTGTCGCCGCCGTCCAGGTGCTTGCGCACGACCGTGGCCGGAACTCCGTTGCGCCGCAACACTCCCGCGGTGCCGACGGTGGCCAGCACCTTGAAGCCGAGATCGGCCAGCCGCTTGACCGGGAACACGACGGCGCGCTTGTCTCGATTGGCGACCGACACGAACACCGTGCCCGAGGTCGGCAGCGAGCCGTAGCTGGCGGTCTGCGACTTGGCGAACGCGGTGCCGAAGCTGGCGTCGATGCCCATCACCTCGCCGGTGGACTTCATCTCCGGCCCGAGCAGCGAGTCGACGCCCTGGCCCTCCGGGGTGCGGAACCGGTGGAACGGCAGCACCGCCTCCTTGACCGACACCGGCGCGTCCGCGGGTAGGTCGGCGCCGTCGCCGTGGGTCGGCAGCAGCCCGTCGGCCCGCAACTGCACGATGGTCGCGCCGAGCATGATGCGGGCGGCCGCCCGGGCCAGCGGCACGGCGGTCGCCTTGGACACGAACGGAACCGTCCGCGACGCCCTCGGATTGGCCTCCAGCACGTACAGCACGTCGTCCTTGAGCGCGTACTGGACGTTGATCAGACCACGCACCCCGACGCCGGCCGCGATCGCCAATGTGGACCGACGAACGGCCTCGATGTCCGTCTCTCCCAGGGTGATCGGTGGCAGCGCGCAGGCCGAGTCACCGGAGTGGATGCCGGCTTCCTCGATATGCTCCATGACTCCGCCGACGTAGAGCTCGTGGCCGTCGTAGAGGGCGTCCACATCGATCTCGATGGCGTCGTCCAGGAACCGGTCGACCAACACCGGATGCTCCGGCGACACGGCGGTGGCGCGGGCGATGTAGCCGGCCAGCGAGTCGTCGTCGTAGACGATCTCCATGCCCCGGCCACCGAGCACATAGGACGGTCGGACCAGCACCGGGTAGCCGATCTCCGCGGCGATCGCCTGGGCCTCCGGGAAGCTCGTCGCCGTGCCGTAGCGCGGCGCCGGCAGCGCGGCCTTCGCGAGCACCTGTCCGAACGCGCCACGGTCCTCGGCGAGGTTGATCGCCTCCGGCTGGGTGCCCACGATCGGCACACCCGCGTCGGCCAGCTTCTGCGCCAACCCGAGCGGAGTCTGCCCGCCGAGCTGCACGATCACGCCCACCACGCCGGGCCCGCCGGCGCCGGACAACCGCTCGGAGTGCACGACCTCCAGCACGTCCTCGAATGTCAGCGGTTCGAAATACAGCCGATCGGCGGTGTCGTAGTCGGTTGAGACCGTCTCTGGGTTACAGTTGATCATGACGGCCTCGTACCCGGCGTCCCGCAGCGTGGTGGCCGCGTGCACACACGAGTAGTCGAACTCGATGCCCTGCCCGATCCGGTTCGGCCCGGACCCGAGGATGAGCACCTTGGGCCGCTCGTTCTGTTCGGTGACCTCCGACTCGGCCGCCGGATCGAGCTCGTAGGTCGAGTAGTGGTACGGGGTGCGCGCGGCGAACTCGGCGGCACAGGTGTCCACCGTCTTGTACACCGGCCGCACGCCCAGCCGGTGCCGCAGCGTGCGCACGCCGTCCTCGCCGGCCAGCTCCGGCCGCAGCACGGCGATCTGCGCGTCGGACAGGCCGTGGTGCTTGGCGTACCGCAACAACCGCTCGTCCAACACGGGCGCGTCCTGCAGTTGGTGGCGCAGCTCGACGAAACCGGCGATCTGGTCGACGAACCAGGGGTCGATGCCGGAGGCGTCGGACACCTGGTCCACCGTCGCGCCCAGCCGCAGTGCCCGCTCCACCGTGTAGAGCCGGCCGTCATGCCCCTCGTGCAGCGCGGCCAGCGCCGACTCGACCGTCTCGCCAACCGGGTCCGGTGTGGTCCAGAAGCCGGCCCGGCCGGTCTCCATCGAGCGCAGCGCCTTGCCCAGCGCCTCGGCGAAGTCCCGGCCCAGCGACATGGCCTCGCCGACGCTCTTCATCGTGGTGGTCAGGGTGCGGTCCGCGCCGGGGAACTTCTCGAAGGCGAACCGGGGTACCTTCACGACCACGTAGTCGAGGGTCGGCTCGAAACTGGCCGGGGTCTCGCCGGTGATGTCGTTGGTGATCTCGTCCAGGGTGTAGCCGATCGCCAGCTTGGCGGCGATCTTGGCGATCGGGAACCCGGTCGCCTTGGACGCCAGCGCCGAGGACCGGGACACCCGCGGGTTCATCTCGATGACCACCATCCGCCCGTTCTCCGGGTTGATGGCGAACTGGATGTTGCAGCCGCCGGTGTCCACGCCGACCTCGCGAAGCACCGCGATGCCGACGTCGCGCATCCGCTGGTACTCGCGGTCGGTGAGGGTCATCGCCGGGGCGACGGTCACCGAGTCACCGGTGTGCACGCCCATCGGGTCCACGTTCTCGATGGAGCAGACGACGACCACGTTGTCGGCGCGGTCGCGCATCAGCTCCAGCTCGAACTCCTTCCAGCCGAGCACGCTCTCCTCGATGAGCACCTCGTGCACCGGCGAGGAGGTGAGACCCTGCGCGGCCAGCCGCTCCAGTTCCTCGGGCGTGTGCGCCATGCCCGAGCCGAGACCGCCCATCGTGAACGACGGCCGGATCACGACCGGCAGGCCCAGCTCGGCGACGGTCTCGCGGACCTCGTCCATGGACCGGCACACCTTGCTCGCCGGCACCTCGGCGCCGACCGCCCGGACGATCTCCTTGAACCGCTGCCGGTCCTCGCCGCGGCCGATCGCCTCGATGTCGGCACCGATCAGCTCGACGTGGTACTTGGCCAGCACACCGCTGTCGTGCAGGGCGACCGCGGTGTTGAGCGCGGTCTGCCCGCCGAGGGTGGCCAGCAGCGCGTCCGGGCGCTCCCGCTCGATGACCCGCCGCACGAACTCCGGTGTGATCGGCTCGATGTAGGTGGCGTCGGCGAACTCCGGGTCCGTCATGATCGTCGCGGGGTTCGAGTTGACCAGCGACACCCGCAGTCCCTCGGCGCGCAACACCCGGCACGCCTGGGTGCCCGAGTAGTCAAACTCGCACGCCTGTCCGATCACGATGGGACCGGAGCCGATCACCAACACGTGGTGGATGTCGGTGCGTTTCGGCATCAGCCGGCCCTGCCCTTCTCCAACAGGCTGACGAACTCGTCGAACAACACGGCGGCGTCATGAGGCCCCGCCGCCGCCTCTGGGTGGTACTGCACGGAGAACGCCGGTACCTCCAGGCACCGCAGTCCCTCCACCGTCCCGTCGTTGGGGCAGTGATGGCTGACCACGGCCGGGCCGAACGGGGTGTCGAACCGCTCCCCCGCCTCGCCCTCCAGCGCGAACCCGTGGTTCTGAGCGGTGATCGCCACCCTGCCCGTCGCGCCGTCGACCACCGGCACGTTGATGCCGCGGTGGCCGTAGCGCATCTTGTAGGTCGACCGGCCCAGCGCCCGGCCGAGGATCTGGTTGCCGAAGCAAATGCCGAACAGTGGGATGCGCCGGGACAGCACCTCGGTCGCCAGGGTCACCGGATGGCCGGCGGTGGCCGGGTCACCCGGTCCGTTCGACAGGAACACCCCGTCCGGCTCGACCGCCAGCAGATCGTCCACACTGGACGACAGCGGCAGGATATGCGTCTCGATGCCGCGCGCCGCCATCATCCGGGGCGTGTTCGACTTGATGCCCAGGTCGAGCGCGGCCACCCGGAACCGGCGCTCGCCGGCCGCCGGGATCACGTAGTGCTTCGGCGTGGTCACCTCGCCGGCCAGGTCCGCGCCCAGCATGGACGCGGAGCCGCGCACCCGGGTCAGCAGCTCGGGTTCCTCGGCCAGCGCCGGCCCGGAGAACACCCCGGCGCGCATCGCGCCCCGCTCCCGGATGTGCCGGGTGAGGGTGCGGGTGTCCACGCCGGCGATGCCGACCACACCCTGCCGGGCCAGTTCCTCGTCCAACGACCGGCGGGACCGCCAGTTCGACGGCCGGCGGGACGGGTCGCGCACCACGTAGCCGGCCACCCAGATCCGCGCAGACTCGTCGTCCTCGTCGTTCCACCCGGTGTTGCCGATCTGCGGCGCGGTCTGCACCACGATCTGCCGGTCGTACGAGGGGTCGGTGAGCGTCTCCTGGTAACCGGTCATCCCGGTGCAGAACACCACCTCGCCCAGGCTGGCCCCGATCGCACCGAACGGCCGGCCGCGGAAAACCCGGCCGTCCTCCAACACCAACAGGGCGGTGTCATGGCTGATCACGGATGTCATGCCAGGACCCTCCCGTCCACGGTGGTCCGGCGGCCGCGGTAGATCGTGGTCACCACGCGCGCCGGCAGCTTCATCCCCTCGTACGGGGTGTTGTGGGCGATGCTGGCCAGCTGGTCGCCGTGCACGGTCCACGACGAATCGGGGTCGACCAGCACCAGGTTCGCGGGCTCACCCTCGGCCAGCGGCCGACCCTGGTCGGGCAGGCCGGCGATGGCCGCCGGCCGCTCGCTCATCACCCGCGCCACGCCCCGCCAGTCCAGCAGGCCGGTGCGCACCATGGTCAGCACCACCACGGACAGCGCGGTCTGCAGGCCGAGCATGCCCGGCCTGGCCGCGGCCCATTCGCAGTCCTTGTCCTGCGGGGCGTGTGGCGCGTGGTCGGTGGCCACGCAGTCGATCACGCCCTCGGCGAGCGCGGCGCGTACCGCCTGGAGGTCGGACTCCTCGCGCAGCGGCGGGTTGACCTTGTTGACCGGGTCGTAGGTGGCCAGACGCTCGTCGGACAGCAGCAGGTGATGCGGGGTGACCTCGGCGGTCACCCGGGTGGGACCGTTGCCGAGCCGGGATTTCGCCCAGCGCAGCAGATCGGCGGTGCCGGCGGTGGACACGTGGCAGACGTGCAGCCGGGCGCCCGTCTCGGCGGCCAGCAGGCAGTCCCGGGCGACGATCGCCTCCTCGGCCGACGCCGGCCAGCCGGCCAGGCCGAGTTGGGCCGCGCGCTCACCGTCATGCGCCTGGGCGCCCTCGGTGAGCCGTGGGTCCTCGGCGTGCTGCGCGATGATCCCGTCCAGCGCGGTGCTGTACTCCAGCGCCCGCCGCATCAACAGCGGGTCGGCCACGCAGTGCCCGTCGTCGGAGAAGATCCGCACACCGGCCCGGGAGTGGGCCATCATGCCCAGTTCGGCGAGGCTCTTGCCGGCCAGGCCGACGGTGACCGCGCCGATCGGGTGCACGTCGACCAGCCCGACCTCGCGGCCGCGCCGCCAGACGTACTCGACGACCACCGCGTTGTCGGCCACCGGGTTGGTGTTGGCCATCGCGAACACCGCCGTGTAGCCACCGAGCGCGGCGGCGGCCGAACCGGTGGCGATCGTCTCGGCGTCCTCCCGGCCGGGTTCACGCAGGTGGGTGTGCAGGTCTACGAAGCCGGGCAGGGCGATCAGGCCGCCCGCGTCGACCACCTCGGCGCCGGCATGCGCGCCAGCGTCGATCCTGGGCGCGGACTCGGCGATCACGCCGTCCCGCAGCAGCAGGTCGACCGGCTCGCCCTCGCCGTACGGCCGGACGCCGCGCAGCAGCAGGGTCTCGGTCCGGGTCGTGTCGGTCCCGGTCTGGGTCACTGGCTGGTTCACGGTCACGCCGCCTCACTTTCGCCGGCCAGCAGGTGGTAGAGCACGGACATCCGGACATGCACGCCGTTGCGCACCTGCTCGGTGACCACCGCGCGTGGCGAGTCGGCCACCGAGGAGGCGATCTCCATGCCGCGCAGCATCGGGCCGGGGTGCAGCACCACGGCGTGCTCGGGCAGCAGGTTCAGCCGCGCCTCGGACAGCCCGTACTGGATCGAGTACTCGCGGGCGGTGGGGAAGAACCCGCCGTGCATCCGCTCGGCCTGCACCCGCAGCATCATCACCGCGTCCAGGCTGGGTAGTTCCGCGTCCAGGTCGTGGCTGACCGGGACCTTGACGTTCGCCAGCCAGCGGGCCAGGCCCTCTGGCACCAGGGTCGGCGGGGCGACCAGCACGATCTCCGCGCCGAGCGTGCGCAGCAGGTACACGTTCGACCGGGCCACCCGGCTGTGCAGCACGTCTCCGACGATCGCGATGCGCCGGCCCTCCAGGCTGCCGAGCCGTTCGGTCAGGGTGGCCGCGTCCAGCAACGCCTGGGTGGGGTGCTCGTGCATGCCGTCACCGGCGTTGATCACCGACACGCCGACGGGGTTGAGCCAGTCGGCCAGCCGGTGCGCGGCACCGGAGGCCGGATGCCGCAGGATCACGCAGTCCGCGCCGGCGGCGGCCAGTGTCTGCGCGGTGTCGCGCAGCGACTCACCCTTCTGCACCGAGGATCCGCTGACCGCCATGTTCACCACGTCGGCGCTCATCCACTTGCCGGCGACCTCGAAGGACATCCGGGTGCGGGTGGAGTTCTCGTAGAACAGGGTGACCACGGTCCGGCCGCGCAGGGTCGGCAGCTTCCGCACCTCGCGGCCGTGCAGCGCGGCCTTGAGGCTCTTGGCGGTGGCCAGCAGTTCGAGGGCGGTGTCGCGGTCCAGGTTCTCGGTGGACAGCAGGTGTCTCATGAGCTCACCCGCGTCCGTGTCCGGTTCAACAGCACCCGGTCCTCGCCGTCCACCTCTGTGAGCAGTACCGCGACATCCTCGGTGCGCGCGGTGGGCACGTTCTTGCCGACATAGTCGGCGCGGATGGGCAGTTCCCGGTGGCCCCGGTCGATCAGGACCGCCAGTTGAACCGCGCTGGGCCGGCCGTGATCGCGCAGCGCGTCCAGGGCCGCGCGGATGGTCCGGCCGGAGAACAGCACGTCGTCGACCAGGATGATCAGCCTGTCGTCGACACCACCGGCGGGCAGTTCGGTGGCCTGCAGCGGGCGGTGCGGCTTCCGGCGGAGGTCGTCCCGGTAGAGGGTCGTGTCGAGGATGCCGACCGGCACCTGGACATCGGCGAACTGCTCGATCTGGGCGGCCAGCCTGCGGGCGAGCGGGACACCGCGACTGGGGATGCCGAGAAGTACCGCTGACGGACCATCCGGTGTACCCGGTGCGGTCTTCTCGATGATCTGATGGGCCATTCGGGCTATCGTGCGCGCGACATCACCAGCCGAGAGCAGTTCACGCTCTTCGGCGGAATCCGTCGCGCCACGGGGCGGCGGCGCCACGGTTGGACCTCCTTCTCCGCCTCACCGGACGGGTCATTAAAGGATGCCGAGTCCGGCATGTACCGGCTCTGACCTGCAGAATATCAGGCTGAGCCTGGCACATGCGGAGGGTGGTCGGGCACAACTCGTGGCAAAGGACACGACACGTCTCTTGACCTGGTGGCAACTTTGAGTAACCATTACTCTGCGTGTCGACCTGGACCTCCCCGCGGCTCTCCTCATCGGCTGACGGGGCGAACGAATGGAGAACCGTCACATGGGTGACTACGCCAAGGCGCTGGGAGCCAAGCTTCGCGGCATCCGGCAACAGCAGGGGCTGTCCCTGCACGGCGTCGAACAGAAGTCCGGCGGCCGATGGAAGGCCGTGGTCGTAGGGTCGTACGAGCGCGGCGACCGTGCGGTGACCGTGCAGAAGCTGGCCGAACTGGCCGACTTCTACGGCGTGCCGGTGGCCGAGCTGCTACCCGAGGGCCGTGTGCCGTCCGGGGCCGAACCGGCGACCAAGATCGTCATCAATCTGGAGCGGTTGCAGCAGCTGCCGGCCGAGAAGGTCGGACCGCTGGCTCGTTACGCGGCCACGATCCAGAGCCAGCGCGGTGACTACAACGGCAAGGTTCTGTCGATCCGCACCGAGGACCTGCGCTCGCTGGCGATCATCTACGACATGACGCCCGGTGAACTCACCGAGCAGCTGATCGACTGGGGCGTGCTGCCGCCCGAGGCCCGTCCGGCCAAGGAGGAGTAGCCCCACCGGCCACACCGCCGGCAACATCGCCGGGCGCCCGGTCACCACGACCACACTGTCATGTTGATCACAGTGTTGATCAGACAGTGTTGATCAGAGTGGACGTCCGGCGGTGGTGCCTGTCTCTCTTCGGTCCGCTGTGGGCTGCCCACACGGGGCGTTCCCAGTGAATGCGGTACAAGCCCGCAGGCCGCGTGCCGTACCGCCGCTACGCGAAACCCGCGCGTCTCTGAACCCCAGACTGTTCTGGTGTTCTAGGTCGATGCGGGCCAAGGCCGCAGGACGCGTGGCGTACGCCCGGCACGCAAATCGCCAACAACGCAGACCCCGGATGCCTGACCCCAGGCCATTCCGGCGTTCCAGGTGGATGCGGGCCAAGGCCGCAGGCGGCGTGGCGTACGCCCGGCACGCAAATCG
>DASVLX010000039.1:0-6743 GCA_036384655.1 Pseudonocardiaceae bacterium | reverse complement strand
CAGCGGATGGACGAAACCGAGCGGACGTGTCGCCGTGACGATCGACTCCCGGGCGAGTTCATCCGCGACGGTGGCGGCCGCGTCGACCGGCAGTCCGGCCAGCGCGGCCACATGCCGTAGCTCGGCGGCCGCCCCCAGGACCGCCAGTGCCCGGGCGAACCGGACGGCGTCCGGACCCAGCCGTGCGATCCGGGTGAGCACGGCCCGGGAGATGGTGTCGGCCCGCAGGTACTCGACCCGGCGCGCCTCGGTCGCGATCGGCCGGATTCCGTTCTCCCGCAGGCTGGTCAGCGCCTCGGCGAGCAGGAACGGGTTGCCGCCGGTGGCAACGGAACAGGCCCGGCAGAACTCGTCGTCCGCCTCGGCGGACAGGTCCCGCCGCACGACCGTGCCCACGGCCGCCGTGCTCAGCGGCCGCAACCGGACGGTGCGCGGCGCGACCCCGCCCAACGCGCCACCGACGAGCGGGTCCAGGACCCGGCCCGGGCGACCGGCCAACAGCAGCACCACCGGAAGGTCCGCGATGCGCCGAGACAGGTGCGACAGGAACCGCAGTGAGGCGCCGTCCGCCCAGTGCGCGTCGTCCACCATGAGCAGCAGCGGACCCGACTCAGCCAGGTTCGCGCACAGCCAGTACATGCCGTACACGACATCGCCGTGCGCGGCCTGGGCACCACCCGCGTCGCCGTGCCCGAGATCGCCGTGCCCGAAGACGGGTGCCGCCAGTCTCGCCGCGCCGGTCAGCAGATCCACGCCGCGCGCGGACGCCGCCCGCAGCGGGGGCTCGAAGAGCTGCCGGACGATCGCGAACGGTAGGTCCCGCTCCAGCTCGCCGCCGACCGAGCCGAGCATGCGGAACCCCAGCCGCACCGCGTCCTCGCCGGCGGTGGCGAGCAGCGCCGTCTTTCCGATTCCCGGCGGGCCCTCCACCAGCACCGCGACTCCGCGCCCAGCCGCCGCCGCGGCGAGCACCTCGTGGATCACGGCCAGCTCACCATCACGCTCGGCCAGCGCCATGGGCCCATCCATTCGCATCGTGGTCCGGGCCGTCCTCGCCGCGGTGGCGTCTTCACCGCGGTGGCGAATTCACCACGTGGTCAAGGGGCGCCGCGACTCCACTCCGGCGCGATGTCTCAGGGTGGCCCAGATCACCCGCGATATGCCAGACTGACGTTTCACTGAGTGACACTGGGCGCTGGAATCCCGTGCCGGGCGACGGGGGAGCGGGTGGGGGCGATGGACGATCACACAGCGATGGACGATCACACAGCGATGGACGATCACACCGTGACGGGCCGGGTCCTCGCGGTGCTCGACGCGGTCGCCGCGCACGGCGGCGAGATGTCGCTGGCGGAACTCACCCGCGCCGTCGACATTCCCAAGCCGACCGTGCGAAGAATCGCGATGGATTTGTGCGAGCGGCGGATATTACGGCGGTGCGCGGACGGCGGTTACGTTCTCGGCGCGCACATTCTCGAATTGGGCATGCGCGCCGCCGCGCGGCTCGATCTTCGCCACACCGCGACCCCCTACGTTCAGGATCTGCTCGCCCGCAGCGGCGAGATCGCCTGGATCGGCGCGCTGAGCGGCAGCACGGTCACCCTTGTCGACAGCGCGTTCGGCGCGAACCGCGCCGAGGATGTCCGCCGTGGCCGCTGGCCGACGGACCTGTACAGCCCCGCCCTGCATGCCACCGCGAGCGGCCGGGTGCTGCTCGCCGACAAGCCGGATCTCCTGGATCGCCTGCGGTCGCGCCCGCTCCGCGCGTCCACCCCGCACACCAGCACGTCCTGGCCCCGCGTCAGCGCCTCACTCGCGGCCGTCCGCGACACCGGCATCGCCATCGAGCGCGAGGAGTACGTGCTCGGCTACAGCTGCGTCGCCACCGGCCTCCGTTCGCCGGACGGCGAGCTCATCGGCATCCTCGGCGTCACCGGCCACACCGCGAGCCTGTCCACTCGACGTCTCATTCAGCCCCTGCTCATCGCGGCCCGCGACATCACCCGCATCCTCGCGCTGCCGCCCGTCCCCGCACCCGGCCGGCCGCGCGCGCGGTAGCTCAGGGTCGCTGGCACAAACCGGCCAAACGGTGGCAAGCTGGGAGTGGCTCCGAAGGGGAGTAGTTCGCAACATCACGCGTCGACACGCGAGAACAGGCGTCGGGAGACCCAACCCGAGACCATGTTCTCCGGCGGTGGCGACCGGCAGTGCGGCCGGTGGACGAGACCTTCGGCCTCGCTTTGATGCCTGGCCGAGCTCCCCCCTGAGTGCCCGGTCTGGCTTTCGCCGTCCGGGAAGGAACCGTCGCTGTGCTCGCCAGGCTGCTCCGGCCGCTCGCTCCGTGCGTGGTGCTCACGCTGCCCGCCCTCGTCCTCCGGCTCGCCGGCATCCATCCGGCGCCACCGATCGCCCTGCTGGCGTTCGGCACCGCGGTGGTCGCGGCATCGTTCCTGCTCGCGTGGGCCACCGAGGCCGCTCAGCTCGACATCTCCGGGGGGCTCGCGATCGCGATCCTCGCGCTGATCGCCGTGTTGCCGGAGTACGCGGTCGACCTGTTCTTCGCCTACAAGGCCGGCTCGGACCCCACCTACGTGCCCTACGCGGCCGCCAACATGACCGGCTCCAACCGGCTGCTGCTCGGACTCGGCTGGGCGCTGGTCGTGCTGGTCGGTCTCGCCATCGCCAAGCGGCGCACCGGGCGCACGGTCCGTGAGCTGGTGCTGGACTCCGGCAACCGGATCGAGCTGGGCTTTCTCGCGATCGCCTCGCTGGTCGCGTTCATCATCCCGGTCACCGGGCAGATCTCCACCGTGCTCGGCTGCGCGCTGCTGGGCTTCTTCGTGTTCTACCTCTGGAAGGTGTCGCGAGCCGGTGTCGAGGAGCCGTACCTGGTCGGCCCCGCCGCGTCGATCGGTGCCCTGCCCCAGCGCGGGCGGCGGATGCTCGTCATCGGCCTGTTCGTGTTCGCCGCGGCCGTCATCCTGCTGAGCGCCGAACCGTTCGCGGAGTCACTCGTCGACACCGGCCGGCTGTTGGGCATCGACGAGTTCCTGCTGGTGCAGTGGCTCGCGCCGCTCGCGTCCGAATCGCCCGAGTTCATCGCCGCGATCCTGTTCGCGACGCGCGGCAAGAGCGACGACGCGATCGGCACGCTGATCTCCAGCAAGGTCAACCAGTGGACCCTGCTGGTGGGCAGCCTCCCGCTCGGATACCTGATCGGTGGCGGCGCCGTCGGTGGACTTCCGCTGGACGGCCGCCAGATCGAGGAGTTCGTGCTCACCGCCGCGCAGACCGTGCTCGGCGTGTCGATTCTGCTGGCGCTGCGGTTCCCGCGCTGGGCGGCGTGGAGCCTGCTCGGCCTGTTCGCGGTCCAGTTCGTGGTGCCCGGCACGACCGGCCGATACGTGCTCAGCGGTATCTACGTCGTGATCGCGCTGGTCGCGCTGGTGCGCCACCGCCACCACATCCTGCCCACCCTGGCCGCGCCATTCCGCTCGATCCAGCACACCACGGAGGCCGGCAGCCCACCCCATTCCGCCATTCGCGGATGAGATCAACCGGCGTTCTGGTCACATTGGCGATAACTTCTTGTTTCGGAAAAGGATTGAGATCGCGCAATGGCAGGACACGGGCAGTAAGGCGTTCCTGCCGAATGGGGGACACCCGATCTGGGGGTCACCAACATGACGCATGCGATGACATGCCGTGCGGAAGGTAGTCATGATCAGGTGGAAAAACGTGCTGGCCGTCCTTGGAATGGCCGCACTCCCGGTGGCCGTGCCGATCGCCGCACCGACGGCGTCGGCGGCGTCCGCCGACAACGGTGCGGTCGGGCGGTTGTTCGCGGGCACCGCCCAGGTGGAGTTGGGTGAGCATTTCGCCGGTGAGGCTGTGCTGGCGGGGTTGGTTGGTACCAACGCGGCCGATCTGCGGGACGCCATCGCGGGCGAGACGTACGAGCACACCTCGATGTATCCGGGGTTCGCCGCGCAGGCGGTCAAGGACAACTGCACGGTGGCGGCGGACTTGTTCACCGAGATCGCGGGTGACGAGGGCGACCACGCTGCCGCGTACACCACCGCCCTGCGTTCTCTGACCGATCCGACGGTGAAGGTTCCGGTGCCACCGAAGGTGGATCCGGTTGAGATCACGCCGAGCGGCCCGGCCTGTCCGGGAACACAGACACAGAACAATCTCCTGGACGCCATGCACGGTGAGGCATTCGCCTACGCGAAATACACCGCCTACGCCACCCAGGCGGACCGAACTGGCAAGAGTGCGGTCGAGCGGCTGTTCGCCGGGACGGCTCAGGTGGAGCTGCGTGAGCATTTCGCGGGTGAGGCTGTGTTGGCGGGGTTGGTCGGCACCGATTCGGCCAATCTCCGCGACGCGATAGCCGGCGAGACGTATGAGCACACGACGATGTATCCGGGCTTTGCCGCGCAGGCGGTCAAGGACAACTGCACGGTGGCATCGGATCTGTTCACCGAGATCGCCGGTGACGAGGGTGATCATGCCGTTGCTTTCACCACCGCCCTGCGTTCTCTGACCGATCCGACGGTGAAGGTTCCGGCGCCACCGAAGGCGGACCCGGTGGAGATCACGCCGAGCGGCCCGGCCTGTCCGGGAACACAGACACAGAACAATCTCCTGGACGCCATGCACGGTGAGGCATTCGCCTACGCCAAATACACCGCCTACGCCAGCCAGACAGACCGCGGCTGATCAGGATGTGCCGGAGGGACGACACCCGCCCCTCCGACACATCGCCGCGGTGACCGTGGTGGGCGAAAGTCGCGTGACACGGCACGGCGGGGGCGGGGGTCGGGGATACTGGCCGCGTGGTGGAGTCTGGGGATCCTCGGTCGGAGCCTGATGAGCCAGAACAGCCCGATGAGCCTGGCAGGACGGAGAACACGGTCTCGGCACCGCTGACCGGGTCACTCACGCAGGCCGATTCGATCACCGGTGGCGTGCACCAGTACTTTTACGCTTCCGCACCGGCCCCGGTGAGTGAACATGTGCCCGGGCCAGGGGATCGGTCCTGGATCGCGGCCATCCATGTCTCCGCGCGGGACTACTCGCCGCTGGGTGCCGGGGTGGTGCTGGACGACCGCCGGGTACTCACCGCCGCGCACCTGACGCGGGTGGACGACTGGCGGCCGGCGGAGTTATGGGTGGCGTTTCCGCTGGTCGAGTCGGCGGCGATGGTGCCACGGATTCGGGTCGATCGGGTGCGGCCGGCAGAGCCGGAGGCGGACGCGGCGCTGGCCGACCTGGCCGTGCTGGAACTGGCGTCGCCGATCCCGCCCGGAGTGCTGGCGGCGCGGTTACGGTGTCCGCCGCCCAGTGCCCTGGAGGGCCACCGGTGGTGGTCGTTCGGATTCCCACGCGGGCGGGCGAAGGGTGTCGCGGCGTCGGGGTTGATCGGCACTCATTCCGGATATGGCTGGATGCACGTGCGGAACCAGTCCCGAGCCGTGGTCGAACCGGGTTTCAGCGGTGGCGGGCTGTGGTGCCCCGACTATGACGCGGTGGTCGGCATCATCGGCGAGGCCGACGACCGGGGTGACGGACAGGCCCTCACGCTGCATCAGGCGAACCGGCTGCTGCCCGAGGACGAGATCCTCGACCTGAGCCGGTGGACGATCCGGTCCGGTGACGCGATCGCCAAGGCGGCCTGGAGCTGGACGCTGGCCGGCGACCGGGAGGCGGACCGGCACTGGCGGCCTCGGGCGCGGGGTGCGATGTCGACCGCCGACACCGGGAACCGGTTCCGGGGCCGGGAGACCGCGTTACGGGAGATCACCGGTTGGCTGGACCGGCGCATCCCGGACCGCACGGTGCTGGTGGTCACCGGGTCGCCGGGTGCGGGGAAATCCGCCGTGCTGGGCAGGGTCGTGGTCACCGCCGACTCCGCGCCCCGGGATGATCAGGCGCTGCGGGCCACCGTGGGATCGGTGTCCTGCGCGGTGCACGCCAAGGGCAAGACCGCCCTGGACGTGGCCCGCGAGATCGCCCGGGCCGCCTCCACGAAGATCCCCGAGCAGGTCGAGGACCTGCCGGTCGCCTTACGGGCCGTCCTGAAGGAACGACAGGGCAGCCGGTTCAACCTGGTCATCGACGCCCTCGACGAGGCAAGTGACGCGCACCAGGCCCGGGCGATCGCCCGCGAGCTGATCCTGCCGATCGCCGTTGACTGCGCGAATGTCGGCGCCCAGGTGTTGGTCGGCACCCGCCGTTTCGACGGCGATGGCGATCTGCTGGACTCCCTCAAACCGGGCGCCACCATCATCGACCTGGACGACCCGAAGTATTTCGCCGTCGCCGATCTGGCCGCCTACGCCCAGGCGACCCTGCAAATGCGCGGCGCGGAACGGCCCGACAATCCGTATCGGGACAATGAGATCGCCGCTGCCGTGGCGCGGCGGATCGCCGAACTGGCCGACCGGAACTTCCTCATCGCCGGCCTGGTCGCCCGCACCCATGGCGTCTACGACCGGGACCCGATCCAGCCCGAGGAACTCCAGTTCACCCCGCGCGTCGAGGACGCGCTGACCGAGTTCCTGGACCGCCTGCCGGCCGTGGACGGCGTTCCGGCGGTCGACGTGCTCACCGCGCTGGGCTATATCGACGCACCGGGAGTGCCGCTGAGCCTGTGGCGGACCGCCCTGACCGCCCTCACCGGTCACACCGTCGAGGAACACGGACTACGCGAATTCACCAGCACGACCGCGGCCAAT
>DASVLX010000038.1:0-3853 GCA_036384655.1 Pseudonocardiaceae bacterium | reverse complement strand
CATCCAGATCTTGGGGAGCTTGCGGTTCCACCGGTAAGTGGTCCCGGTGATCGCCGTCTCCAGGCCCTCGCTGAAGCTGGACTTGCCGGAGCCGTTACGGCCGGCTACGACGGTCAGCCCGGCGGCCGGATGGAGCTCCAGTGTTGCCTTCGGCCCGATGCCCCGGAAACCTCGCACGGAGATGGACTTGAGGAAGGCGCCGACCGGCTCGACGGTCCGGTCGGCGACCTCCCGGTGAGGCATCGCCGCAGGCACCGGGCTGTCCAGGGCTTCCGCCAGTTCAGCGTCCCCCTCCATCGCGGCCCAGGCGACGTACTTCGCGTCGTCGGACACCGACGTGTCTTGGTCCAGCAGCTCCAGCGCTTCGCTTTTCAGCCGTTCATCCTCGTCGGACGAATTCCCACCCACGGCAATGTCCCTTCGAATGCTTAAGATCGTGATCGTTTGGGATTGGGATTCGTTACTCGTTCACCGTGGCCGTGCAGAACACGCCGGCGGGGTTGGACTGCTGGGCGAGCTGCTTGCCGTCGACGGTGATCTCGCAGGTCACCGGGCTGGTGAAGTCGCTGGAGCTGACCGGCAGCGCGGACAGCGACAGGTAGTGCGAGCCGCCGCCGAACGTGAAGGTCTGCGTCCACTGCTTGGTCGGCTGCACGACGATGGACTTCTCCTCGCCCAGGTCGCCGTACTGCACGTTGACGGCCTGACCCGCGGACAGCGTGAACACCGCGGAGTGCTGCGGCGTTTTCGCCGCCGGCGCCTGCGACGAGCTGACCGGGGCCAGCTTGTCGTTCTGCACCTGCTGCACCGCGCTGCCGAATGCGGTGGCCCAGACGATGCAGATGATGAGGCCGATCACCGACACGATGACACCGGCGATCGACAGGCCTCTGCGGCTGTGCACGCGCGCGGAGCGGATCAGGCCGATGGCCGACAGCACCAGGCCGATGATCACCAGCGGCCAGGCGACGACGCCGATGACCGGAATGAACGCCAGCACCAGGCCGATGAGACCGACAATGAAGCCGGCCGTGCCGAAGCCGTTGCGCGGTTGGGTGGGGACAGGGAAAGTCACGGGTTCTCCCAGGTGGATGAGGTGCGCCGGTGGTCCGGCGCGGTAACGCAGACGCTAGGGATCGCGATCAATCAGAGTCCACGAATCGATCTGATAACCCGCGTTATCAGTGTTGTTCCGGATCATCCGGGATCAGTTGCGCTAGCGTGAGCCTGATCAAGCGCCGGAAGCTTGCTGGGAGGGAGATGCCGCCGATGCCATCGTCGCTGCTGATGTCCATGACCGACATCGCCGAGCTGGCCGGCGTGCGCCGTCCCGTGGTCACGACCTGGCGGCGCCGGCATGACACCTTCCCGACCGCCGTCGACACGCGCGGCCCGCGACCGCTGTTCGACGGCCACGCGGTGTGTGACTGGCTGGTCAGCACCGGCCGCGCCGAGCGGGGCACGGTCACGTCCGATCTGTGTGTCCACGCGATCAGCACGCTCGGCTCGCTGCTGCCGCCGCGCGAGCTGGTCGCCGCGATCACCGCGCTGATCTGCCTGCGCCACCTGGACGACGAACCGCTGGCCGGCGCCGACCCGGACGACCTACGCGACCGCGCAGACGACGTCGACCCCGGTGACGAGATGCTGTACGCCGAGGTCAGCGCCGCCGCCGACGTCAAGCAGCTCCCGGCGCTGGTGGACGAACTGATCGAGGCGGCCTGGGGCTGCGAGGGTGCGTTCGACCGGATCATGACCGCGCGGGCTCGGCTCGGCGCCCGCGAACTCGCCGAGGTCGCGGTGGCCCCCGAATTGGCCCGGATGATGGCCGAATTGTCCGGAGCCCCGCGGCGTGCCGGCAACAGTGCCTCGCTCGTGCTGGCCGACCCGGCCGCCGGCGCCGGTGATCTGTTGGCCGCGCTGATCGCGTCGATACCGGAGAGCTGCACACCCGTGGTTCAGGCGACCGAGCCGGACCCCTACCTGGCTCGGCTGCTGCGCCGACGATTCACGGTCCGAAGCGTGCCACCCGAGGATCTGCTGGTCAACGGCGAACCAACCGAACCGGCCGACGCCGTCGTCACCCACCTGCCGTTCCGACCCGCCGAACATCGCGACCCGGCCGATGCCTTCGCCGCCATCGCCGCTGTTCGCGACATGCTGGCCCGCTACCGTGGCGCTGCGATTCTCGGGCCAGCCGACCTGCTCACCGGCCCACTGCCACGGTTCTCCCAGCCCGAGCGGACTCGCGCGGATCTGCTGGCCAGCGGCGTTGTCACGGCGGTGATCAACCTGCCCGGCGGGCTGGTGCCATTCCGGCCGGGATATCAGACCGCGTTGTGGGTGCTCACCTCCGGAATTCCACCACGAGGCCGGGTGCTGCTCGCGGACGTGTCGGCTTGGCCGCTCGACGGGAAGGTGATCGACGCCCTGACCACCGATGTTGACGCCTGGCGCGGCGCGGGTCCGGGCTGGCCGGGCCCGCGACTCTGCCAGCTCGCCGATGTCGCCACCCTTGTCGATTCCGCCGGACCGCTGGTGGAGCACCGACCACCGACCGTCCGCGAGCGCACCACCACCGTGCCCGCGACCGTCGCCCGCGTCGCCGAACTGGAGCGCGGCCTCGCCGAGATCGCCGGCGGACACCGGCCAACGGTCCGAACCGGACTGACGCGGGCCGTCCCGGCACCGGTCAAGCGCGTGAGCATCCGGGCACTGTTGCGTGACGGCACCCTTGCCCTGGTCCACGGTGTTCGCATCGCCTCCGCCGACATCGTCGACAACGGCCACCACCCGGCGATCGGCGTGCCGGAACTGGCCGGCCAACGGCCGCGCGGCCAGCGTCGTGTCGACCGCGTGGTGCTCGCCCAGCGATATCCCCGAGCCCGGCTCACCGAACCGGGAGACGTGCTGGTCAGCATGAGTGCGGAAGCGGTGATCGAGGTCGACCACGACGGTTTCAACGTGATCGAGTTCCCCGTGCGCGCGCTACGGATTCGGCCCAGGGCAGCCGAGCTGCTCACCCCGCGCCTGCTGGCCGCGCTGCTGCGGGCCGCCGCACCGAAACGCGGTGCTCGGGCCGTGCGCGCGTCCAGGCTGCTGCCCGACTGGGAGATCCCCGTCCTCGAGCCGGGGCTCGTGCGGGAAGCTGACAGGATGCTCACCCAACTCGACGCGCGGCGCGCGCTCGCCGAGCGGGAACTGGCCGCCCTCACCGAACTCGGCCTGATCGCCGCCACCGGACTCACCAACGGGACGTTGACCGTCCATCCAGAACAGGAGATGTGAATTGCCTCCACGCCGAAAGAAGTCCGACCAGGCGGCACTGCCCGGCATGCCGACCATGGAGGATCTCAAGGACACCCTGTGGAAGGCGGCCGACAAGCTCCGCGGCTCGATGGATGCCGCGCAGTACAAGGACTTCGTGCTGACGCTGGTGTTCCTCAAATACATCTCAGACGCCTTTGAGGAACGGCGGTCATATCTGCGCGGCGAGCTGGTCAAGGACGGCGTCCCGGAGGACCGCATCGACCCGTTCCTGGAGGACCACGACGAATACGAGGGCGCGGGTGTGTTCTGGGTGCCGCAGGGCGCCCGCTGGAACGAAATCGCCGCGCAGGCCAAGCAGGGCAACTCCGGCAAGCTGATCGACGACGCCCTCGACGCGATCATGAAGTCTAACCCGGTCCTCAGCACCGCGTTGTCGAAAATCTTCAACCGGGACAACGTGGACCAGCGCCGGCTCGGCGAACTGATTGACCTGATCGGCGACGCCCGGTTCACCGGGCACGAAGGCAAGTCGGCACGGGACGTGCTCGGTGAGGTCTACGAATACTTCCTGGAGAAGTTCGCG
>DASVLX010000037.1:0-22897 GCA_036384655.1 Pseudonocardiaceae bacterium | reverse complement strand
TATCGGGCTGCTGGCTTCGCGGAATACCCACGTCCTGCCGGGCTTGGTTAAATGCCTCCTTTTTACAGGCTAGGCCCAATGGGTCGAGCCAGGTGAGGGGGTTGGGTACGTACGCATGGTGGTTGGTGGGGTTTGGCTCTTCACCGAGGGGGTCAGGGGTGGCGTAGCGGGCAGTGAGCGGATCGTAATAGCGGTAGTAATTGTAGTAGAGGCCGGTCTCCTGGTCGTGGTATTGACCCGGGAACCGGAGTGGTGTGGCCGCGCGGTTGTTGGGGTGGTTGAGGAGCGCGCCCCACAGTGTCGTGTGTTGTTGCCAGGCGAGGCCTCCGTCGGTGTCGACGAGTTCGGTGGGCGTGCCGATGAGGTCGGTGACGATAGCGTAGAACCGCTGGTCGAACCATGCCTGGTCGGACTCGGACTGTCCGAATGGCGCTGTTTTCTCAGCCTGGGCGATGGGGGTGAAGCTGCCGGGGAGGTAGTCCCAGGTCGTGACCCGGGTGTTGTTGTAGCTCTCTTCGATGAGCTGGTCGCCGTCCCACACGAAGTCGATCTGTTCGAGGATCGTGTTGTTGGCGGCGAGGTGTTGTTTGGCGATGCGACGGCCCAGTGGGTCGTAACGGTAATGCCAACGACTGCCGTCTGGTGTGAGGACGTCGGTGAGTCGGTCGTTGGTGTCCCAGGTGAATCGCCAGATCCAGTCCCGCGACGACAACCGCTTGTGCTGCCGCAGAATCACCCGGCCTTGGGGGTCATGCTGATAGCGGATGCTGCCCGCCCGGCTGATGAGGGTGCCGGTGTGGTCCCGGCTTCCCAGTGGGTCCCGTTCGGGCGCGTCGGCCGTCCGCTGGGTGGGCACTGGCCAGACGGCTTGGGTGAGGTTGCCTGCTGGATCGTAGCCGTAGGTTTCGCCGCCGGTGGGGGTGCGGACGCCGGTGACCCGGCCAATCGGGTCGAGGTCGAAATAGCGTGCGCCGGAAAGGGTATCGGTGATTCCCGTCAGATAGCCGTCGGGCCGGTAGGTGTAGTCCCGGCGGCGCAGCAGGCGGGCCGCGTCAGCGCCGACCAGCGCGTGACGATCCCCGCCCGTCAGGCTCTGGGAGGTCAACTGGTGGGTGGGCTCCCAAGTCTGGGCTAGGGCGAACGATTCATTCAGCCGGCGGTCGGTCTCGCGGCCGGCGGCGTCGTGTGTGAAGGTCAGGGTGTCGACGCCGGTACGGACGGCGGTCGGGTGGCCTGCGTGGTCGAACTCCCAGACCGACTCCACCCCCGACGGCGTGACGCGCCGAACCCGCCGTCCGACGGCATCGTAGCTGTTGGTGACCGTCCTGCCGTTGCAGGTTTCGGTGAGGACGCGGCCGAGGGGGTCGCGGGTCAGTGCCAGGATGGTGTCTCCGTCGCTGGCGCGAACCAACCGGCCGAGGGGGTCGTAGGTGTAGCGGGTGCGTTCCTGCGGGCTGGTTTCCTCCACCACCCGGCCCAGCGCATCGTGTACAAGGTTGACGGCCTGGCCGGCGCCATTGACGCGTTGGATGAGTTGCCCGGCGGGGTCGTAGCCGTAGCGCAGGGTGCGGCCGTTGAAGTCGGTTTCGCTAGTGAGGTTGCCTGCCGGGTCGTACTGATATCGCCAGACCAGACCGAGTGGGTTGGTGACCGCCACGAGCCGGAGTTCGGTGTCGTAGCCGTAGACCAGACTGGCTCCGTCCGGGGTGGTGGTCGCCGCGGGCAAATCGAAGGCACCGTATTCGGTGCGCGTGACCTGACCCAACTGATCGGTATAGCTGGTCTGGTTACCCTCCCCGTCATAGGACCACTGCTGGGTGGTTCCGTCCGGGGCAGTGCGCACCGTCGGCTTGCCGTCCACCGTCCAGACGTAGCGGGTGATACCACCGACCGGATTGGTCTGTTCGGTGATCCGGCCGAACTCATCCCGCCGGTAGGTGGTGGTGGCTCCAGTGGGGCCGGTGACCGCGACCGGCAGGCCGGCCGGATTCGTCTCGATCTGGGTCGTCGCCCCCACCGCATTAACGATCCCGGTCAGCTGCCCGCGCTCGTTATGCCGGTAGCGGGTGAGAGTGCCGGTCGGGTCGCTGACCTCGATGCGGTTGCCGCGTTCGTCGTAGCGGTAGCGCCACACCCCGCCGTCGGGCTCCACCACGAGGGTGGGCAGGTTCGCGGTGCTGTATTCGGCGATCGCCTGGCTGCCGTCCGGGCGGGTGACGCGCAGCAGGTTGCCGGCCTCGTCGTACTCACACCGCGTGGTCCGCCGGAGCGGATCGGTGCGCGACAGCAGTCGGTGGTGGAGGTCCCACTCGCTGACGGTGGCGTGCCCGAGTGGGTCGACGCGTCGGATCACCTGCCTGTGCTCATTCAGGTGGTAGGTGGTGGTGTGACCGAGTGAGTTGGTGGCGCGTGTGATCCGCCGCTCGGTGTCGTAGTCGAAGGTGTAGCTCATCGAGCCGTCGACGCCCTCGCCGCGGACAACGCGGCCGGCGGTGTCGTAGGTGTGGCGGTACCACCCGCCGTTACGGTCGACCCACCCGAGGATCCGGCCGTCGGCATCGTAGCTGAACCGCTCCGCCAGCCCGGACGAGTTGATGACCTCGGTCAGATTCCCGTCGGTGTAGCCGTATCGCATGAGTTCGGTATCGGGCTTACCGACCAGATAGAACGCGGTGATCCGGCCGTCGGTCACGGTGACCCGAACGTGGTAGCCGCCCGAGTGCCGGAGGCCGGTGAGGGTGCCGTGTTGGTCGTAGTCGAGGTCGATCCGGTTGTCGTTGCGGTCGGTGATCGCGGTGATGGGTAGCCGATCGGTGCCGTTGGTGGCGAAGTGCAGGGTCTGGCCACCCTGGCGGTCGGTGACCGTGTAGCCGCCGTCGGTGCGGGCCAGCCGTAGTGGGGTGCCCTCGTCGGGGATGACCCAGCCGGTCTGGTCGGGTACCGGGAATTTGAGCAGCATGCCGTCGGCGGCGGCGAAATGTATCGCGTCCGTCTCGATCTCGATCTTCTGGTCCAGTGTGGACGCCCACGACCGGCCGAACCAGCGGCCCACCCGGTAGGACGACTTGTGTGTCCGGGAGATCACCAGCGGCAGCGTGCCGGGCAGTTCCAGATCGGTCTCCGACTGCAACATCACGCCCGTGGTGACATCAACCGGATCGCCCTCACAGTCCGTGCCCTCAGCCGTCTTCGAGTTCGCACTCGGATCCGGGTTGGTGCTCTTGATGCTCGGACCCGACTCTTCCCCGGACGTCGCGGTCGTGCCGCCGCTCTCGCCGGGAGTGGCCAGGTGGGGTTCGCCGGCCGCAGACACCGCAGTGCCCCGATCCTCACCCGAAAGGTGGGTGTCGTCGGCGGCGTGGCCCAGCGACGACAGCACCTTCTTGACCTCGCCCCAGATCTCCTCCAGCTTGGTCATCAACGGCCGCAGCTTCTCAACCGAGTTGATGAGCTTGCGGATGACGTTCGCGATCTTGTCGGCCCAGTCGGCGACCTGCTCGGTGACCTGGGCGATCACCGCCGGGGTGCCGATGCCGAGGCTGAAAACCTCCTCGGCGGCGTCCTGGACGAAGTCCCCGATGGCCTGGGTGATCATGTCCCGCACCAGCATCCGCACCGCGCCGGTGATCTCCCCGACCATCCGTACCGACGTGCCGATCCCGTCCGCCGTCGTGGCGGCGGCCTTCATACTGTTGATGCGATTGGTGATGTTCGCTCGGTAGGCGTCCGCGGCCGCGCCCGTCCAGCTCGCGATATCCCGTGCCACCGCATCCGAGAGGTCACTGGCCGCCTGGTTCACGGCCTGGCCGACGTTGCCCCAGGTCTGCGCGAAGGCGGCGATCTGATCCGCATCCCCCGCCAACTTGTCGAACATGTCCGTCAGCGGCTTGATGTGTTCGATCAACCAGTTCAGGCCGTAGGAGATCAACGTGCCGACCGGATTGATAACAATGGTCAGCGCGTCCAGACCGACGCCGAGGGCGGCCAGACCCCCATCGACCCAACTACCCGACGAGATCGCCTGCGACAGACCAGAGGCATCATCCAACAAGTTGATACCGGTATGCCAGGTTGTGGAGCTCTGCGTCGGCGCGACCAGCGGATTCCCCGTCACTGCTGACCATCCAGCGCCGCCAGGGCACTCGCGCCGTCCGCGTCGGTACCCGAATACGAGTCCGCGGTCTGCGTCAGCGCGTCCGCCACCGAGTTCAACGACGACTCCGCTTGGCCCAACGCGGCCAGTCCAGGAGTGGTGACCTGTTGCACGATCGGCACGAACAGCGGGCCACAGATCAGCCCATACGCGCCCGTATCAAGGGTGACCTGCTGGGCCGCCGCCAAGGCCTGTCCCACCGTGGCGGCCGCCTGCTGCACCGACCCCGCGTGAGTCCGTAACTCGCTGGCGCTGACCTGAAATCCGTCACTACCGGCCACCCTGAATCTCCCCCTGGCTACCGCGTGATCGAGCGGTTGCCCCAGTCCTCTTCGTCGTCCTCCGGCATGCCGATCTTCATCTCGGTGCCCGGCCGCCCGCTGGCCGCGGGCTCGTCCTCGACCGGTCCCGGGAACCGTGCCTGGTAGTTGCCGACGATGGTGTCGATCGTGCCTTGGTCCTCGCCGGGCGATTCCGCACCGAACACCGGGCCACTCACGATCATCATCCCCAGCCATCATCCCGACCCGAACAGACCCGGACCGGGCTGATCAAGCGCCCCCAAGGATGACACAGGCCTCGTGACGACCCAAACGGCCCACAACATGGTCACGCCGCGTGGTATTCAACCGACTGCCGGGATGCTGCGCCGCGACTAGTTGGCGCTCCTGAACCGCCGCAGGCGCAGGCTGTTGCTCACCACGAACACGCTGGAGAACGCCATCGCCAGGCCCGAGATCATCGGGTTCAGGAATCCCAGCGCCGCCAGCGGAATGGCCGCCGTGTTGTAGGCGAACGCCCAGAACAGGTTGCCCTTGATGGTGGCCAGGGTGCGGCGGGACAGCCGGATCGCGTCGAGGACGGTCCGCAGGTCGCCGTTGACCAGGGTCAGGTCGCTGGCCTCGATCGCGACATCCGTGCCGGTGCCCATCGCCAGCCCGAGGTCGGCCTGGGCCAGGGCGGCGGCGTCGTTGATGCCGTCTCCAACCATGGCGACGACACGCCCGGCCGCCTGCAGGTTCTTGATCGCGTCGACCTTGCCGGCCGGCAGCACTCCGGCGATCACCTCGTGAATGCCGACCTGCCCGGCCACGGTGTTCGCGACGGCCGCGTTGTCGCCGGTCAGCAGCACCGGCCGCAGCCCGAGGGCGCGCAGTCTGGCGACCGCCTCGGCGGACGTGGGCTTGATCGTGTCGGCGACCACCAACACCGCGCGAGCCTGGCCGTCCCAACCGGCCACGACCGGCGTGTAGCCGGCGGCCTCGGCCTCGCGGTGGGCGCGGGCGAGATCGTCAGGCAGCGGGAGGCCCCGGTCTGCGAGCAGTTGGGCGCGGCCGACCAGCACGCCATGCCCGTCGACGACACCCTGGACGCCCAGGCCCTCGATGTTGCTGAACTCCGTGACCGGCGGCAGCTCACCGACCCGATCGGTCGCGGCGGCGGCGATCGCCGAGCCGATCGGGTGCTCGGAGGCGTCCTCCAGCGCGCCGGCCAGCGTCAACGCCTCGGACTCGGTGGTGCCGGGGGAGGTGTGCACGGCGTTGAGGCTCATCCGGCCGGTGGTGATGGTGCCGGTCTTGTCCAGCACCACGGTGTCCACCCGGCGGGTCGATTCCAGCACCTCCGGACCCTTGATCAGGATGCCCAACTGGGCGCCGCGACCGGTACCGACCAGCAGCGCTGTCGGCGTGGCCAGACCCAGCGCGCAGGGGCAGGCGATGATCAGCACGGCGACCGCGGCGGTGAACGCCGACGCGACGGCGGTGCCGGCGACCAGCCAGCCGATCAGCGTCAGGATCGCCAGCCCGATCACGACGGGCACGAACACCGAGGAGACCCGGTCTGCCAGCCGCTGCACGGGAGCCTTGCCACTCTGCGCCTGCTCGACCAGCCGAGCCATCTGCGCCAACTGCGTGTCGGCGCCGACCCGGGTGGCGCGCACGACCAGTTGGCCGCCGGCGTTGACGGTGGCGCCCACCACGGCGTCGCCGATGCCCACCTCGACCGGCACGGACTCGCCGGTGAGCATGCTCGCGTCGACCGCCGACGCGCCATCCTCCACGATGCCGTCGGTGGCGATCTTCTCACCGGGCCGCACCACGAACCGGTCGCCGACCCGCAGTTCACCGATCGGGACGCGGACCTGGCCGCCGTCCCGCAGTACCGCGACATCCTTGGCACCGAGGTTGAGCAGGGCGCGCAGTGCGGCGCCGGAGCGGCGCTTGGCGCGCGCCTCGAAATAACGTCCGGCCAGGATCGCGGCGGTGACGGCGGCGGCGACCTCCAGATAGCCGGCACTGCCGGTGGCCAGCGCGTACAGCGACCAGCCGAACGCAGCCGTGACTCCCAGCGAGATGAGGGTATCCATGGTGGTGGCGCCATGCCGCAGGTTCGTCCACGCGGCACGGTGGAACGGCCAGGCACCCCAGGTCACGACGGGGAGGGCGAGCGCAAGGGCGACCCACTGCCAGCCGGCGAACTGGAACGGCGGCACCATCGCCAGCACGATCACCGGCACGGCGAGGACCACCGACACCAGCAGCCGCAGTCGCAGCGTCGCGGTCTCATCCGCGTGGTCGGGTTCGGTGCCATGCTCGTTGGGCGGCGGCGGGAGGGTGGCGGTGTAGCCGGCGGCCTCAACCGTGCGGACCAGTTCGTCGGGGGACATCACCGCGGGGAAGCTGACGCTGGCCTTCTCGGTCGCGAAGTTGACCGTGGCGGTGACGCCGTCCAGTTTGTTCAGCTTGCGCTCGATGCGGTTCGCGCAGGACGCGCAGGTCATGCCGCCGAGCGCCAACTCGGTCTGGCATGTCGTCGTCTCAGCCGGCCGGCTACCGGAGGCCGTCGAGGTGCTGGCCATCAAGGCCGTCCCTTCGTGACGCCGCCGCAGTGAGGGAGACCGCGCGCGGGTACAGATGGTCGTTCGGTCGGGTCGCCGCGCGGTCGGCACGTCCGTCGCACCAGGGGAACGGCAACCTTCTTCCTGTGTATATACCCAGAGGGGGTACGGGTATCAAGTGTCCTTGGACACTTCCTGGCTGGTGCCGGCCCCTAGGATTCGCCAGGTGACCAAAGCGGCGCGCCCACGCGATGTCCAGGACCTGTGCCGGCTTGAGCAGCAGGGCTGCCCGCCCCAGTACCTCTTCTTCTGGGGACATCGGGCGCGCCGCGATGGTGCGATCGGCCGCGAATGTCTGAGCCAGTGGTGGCCGGCAACGTTCACGGTCGATGGGCTGACCTATTCCAGCGCCGAGCAGTTCATGATGGCCAGCAAGGCTCGGTTGTTCGGCGACGAGGTCACGGCGGAACGCATCATGGAAACCACCAGCCCGAAGATGGCCAAGGCGCTCGGCAGGTCCGTCAAGGGCTTCGACGAGGAGACCTGGATCGCCAACCGGTGCGGCATCGTCATCAAGGGCAACGTGGCCAAGTTCGGCCAGGACCGGGACCTGTTCGAGTATCTGATCGGCACCCACCATCGGGTTCTCGTGGAGGCCACGCCCGACCGGATCTGGGGGATAGGCGTGGCCGCCAATGACGACCGCGCCAGTCAGCCATCCCGGTGGGAGGGCCTGAACCTGCTCGGCTTCGCCCTCATGGACGCCCGCGACCTACTTATTCGGTGACCAACCCGCATTGGACTACGGCCTCGCGGCTGGCGGTGGTGTCGGGGTGGTCCGGTCCGAGGACGCGGATCCTGTCCGCCAGGACCGCCTGGTGCTGCGACAGGGCTGCGGCGGTGTGTCCGGTCCGCGCGGCGAGCTTGGCGAGTTCGAAGCGCGTCTCCAATGTCCACGGCCCATCCTCGCCAAAGATGGCCCGCGCTTCCGCGAGAACCGTGCTGAATCCGTCGATCGCTTCCTCATGGCGCCCGCGCAGCGCCGCGATCTTGGCAAGGCTGAATCGCACACCCGCGACGGCGATCGGGCCGCCCCGGTGGAAACGGTCGTAGTCCGTCATCACCGCGCGAAGCTCCGGCTCGGCTTCATCCAATTCGCCCAGCTCCAGCCGCGCTTCCGCGAGGTTGTGTCGCGCCTCCATGATGTTGTTCTTCGCCCAGCCGGCACGACTGTTCGCAGACAGCTCTGCCGCGAGCACGGCAGTCAGCACCGACACCGCGTCGGCCGGTTGCTTGGCTTCGACCAAACAGATGCCGAGACGCGCCCGAGCCGAGAGCGCGGTCTCCGATTCGACGCCCCAGCGTCGCTCGCACTCCTCGGCAACCCAACGCGCCATGGCGATGCCATCGGCGTATCGGCCTCGCCGGACCTGGATATGGCCCAATTCGCTGGCGGCGAGCCAGGCCAGGTTGAACTCGGGATTGAGCGTCGGCCCGTGCTCGGCGATCACTGCGGCGAGGTCGGTCTCGGCCTCGGCCAACCGCCCTCGCATAGCCCGGCTCCAAGCGAGGGGCAGTGCGGCGCTCAAGATGACGTAGGGAGCTCCGTTCTCCTCGCCCACGGCCAGTGTCGCCAGACACCGCCGCTCGACTTCGAGAAGGTTGCCTTGCTTCCGCAACAGCGTGATGTCGGCCAGCTCTGTCTTCCAGTCATCCACATACGTGGCGACCGTCCGCCTCACCTTCAGTCTGCGCCGCCGCCGTCGTAACTCGAACCGAACAATGAAAAGTACGAAGCAGATGATGCCGAGGATGACGAGATACTCCGGCCTGGTGGGGCCTAACGCTGAGGGCATGACCGACCTCGGTTCGCACGGGACCGAGGTGACCACCCCCGGTCAAGACGCGGCGATCATAGCCGGCCATGGCCACCCGGAGCGGTGGCGAGTTCGTCGAGGATCGCCGACGCCCGCTCGCTTTCGCCGTCGTACAGCAGGTAACTCGCCGCCGCACAGCGCAGTGCCGCTTCCGGACTGTCCAGCAGCGGCACCAGGACCTTCTGGACGATGCCTCGGTCGGCCCACTCGTCCACCAGTGGCCTTTCAGGTGCTTTGTTCGCCTTGACAGCCTGAGTGCGGAGCTGCTGATGATCGCTTCTTCCGCGCGCTGTTCGCCGAACTGCAGCCGAGCGGTCCCCCAAGCTCGTCCGACTCGCTCATTGGCCACTCAGGGCGTGTTCGACTACCTCCCGGACCACGCTGAGGTCTCCCGTCGCCGCTTGGGCTTCGTACACAGATTCGAGTGCGGCGTGAAGAGCGTCAGGTTCCAGTGCGAAGCCGACGCAAGCAGCCGCCCGTGCGCGCCTGAAGGCCTGTTGGTAGTCCTGCTGATCGAGCAGCCCCTCATCCGCCTTGTCCTGTGCCTCCCAGGCTATTTCGTCCAGCTCATCGGTCGCTTGTTGCACCGCCGACCGTAGTTCCGGAGGAACAGCGGTCGTATTGGTAAGGCTCTGAAGAGCCCCTTCCAATCGGGAGTCGGCAAGCTGCGTCCGCTCGACCGCCAAGAGAGCAACGGCGACTGCGACCTTCCGCAACGTCTCGGCGGGCTGAGCCTCCAGCCGCGCTGGAAGGTCCGCTGCTACCGTGGAAAGCCTGCTAGACACCATAACCTCCTATTTCCCTGAGCGTCGTGTCCTATGCCGACACCCATGGTGACGCGACCACGGGATCGCTCAAGCAGCGCGGATTGCAGCTCGTCGGCCCGGCTCTGGACCACGGCCCGGTCGAGGCCCTTTCTGCTGTCATTGGAAGCGGTCTGCGTAGCGCTGCCAGGAACCGGAATGGTGCTGATCGGCGCGGGATCGCTTGACGCCAGCGGGCCACTGGCCTGATCGCCGCCGGAGCCGATCTTGTCGGCGAACGTCTCGATGCGCTTCTGAACTGCGGCACCGAGCAGTTGGGCCTCTTACGCTGCGCGCAATGCCTGGTCCATCTGGGCCAGCAGGTCAGCGGCCTCCCACTGGTAGGAGCCGTCGAGGGCGAGCGCCAGGCGCTCTTGGGCTTCTTCCAGGTAGGCCACAGCCTCCGCTAACCACGGCAGCGGCAGGTCGTGGGCGACGCGTCGGATCTCGTCGCCCAATTCGCCGGCGGAAACCATCTGTGCGCCCTCCTGTGTCTCGGGCGGCGAGTCCGTGTCACAGGTCCTCGGCGATGCGGTGGATGAATGCCGGAGTCTGCTCCGGCTTGATCGCCTGGATCTGCAGACGGGTCAGATCGTCCCGGTAGCGGGCCAGTTCGTCGGGTTGTTCGTAGTAGTAGCCGGTGATGCGGGTCTGGACGTAGACGGCGCCGGGATCGAATTCCAGTTCTGCGGGGAACGAGAGGATCGCGAAGGTGCCGTCACCACCGGGGTGCGCGCCGGCGGCGAAGGGCAGGACCTGCAGGGTGATGTTGGGTCGTCGGGACAGCTCGACCAGTTTGTCGAGTTGGGCGCGCATGATCTCCGGACCGCCGACGGTGGTGCGGAGTGCACCTTCGTGAAGCACCGACCAGACCTTGGGTGGGTCGGCCCGGTCCAGGACCTCGCGCTGCCGGCCAATGCGCACCTGGACGCGGCGGGTCACCTCATCGTCGGGTAGGTCGGGCTCACCGGCCCGGATCACCGCCTCGGCATACTCGGGTGTCTGGAGCAAGCCGGGGATGACCTGCGCATCCCAGCCCTCGATCTTGGTGGCGCTGGATTCGAGTCCGAGGTAGAGCTCGAACCATTCGGGCACCACTGCTCCCTCGAAGCCGATCCACCAGTCGCGGCCCTTCTTGGCCGCGTCACGCAGTCGCAGGAAGAAGTCGGCTCGTTCGGGTACGCCGTAGATCTCCAGGAGTTTCTCCAGCTCCAGAGGCTTGGGGAGGGATCGGCCGGTCTCGATGTGTCCGATCTGGCTGACGCTGCCGTGGATCGACTTGGCTGCGGCGTCCCGGCCGAGATGCCGGGTTTCCCGTAGCCGGCGCAACTCGAAGGCGACCCACCGCTTCAGGACGGTCGGGCTACCGGACGAGCCGGACGAGACGGTCACGCTGTACCTCCAGAGGCGCGAGGTCGATCAGGTCCATCGGATCATCTCATACTGCTGAGCGTACAAGTGAGTGTTATCAGTTGTAAGTCGTTCGGGTGAAGGAACCAGAGGGAGCAGTGACGGATGGGTACTGCGGCATGATGGTGGTTGGCTGCTCAACGGCGATGCCCCGGCTCACTACGGTTGAGCCGGGGCATTCGCACTCTTCAGCGAGTTGTTACTGCTCTGCGCTGAGCGACGCCGTGAACATCGCCCAGTTCATCGCGTCGAAGGTCAGGATCGGGCTCGCCGGGCCGAGCTTGGTGTCCCGCACCCCGATCACGGTGTCCGTCGATCCGACCTCGACGCAGGTGTTCGCGCCCTGGCTGTAGCTGGCCTTGTGCCAGTTGCTGATCGTGGCCGAGCCGACCTCGACGCAGGTGCTCTGGCCTTGGCTGTAGCTGGCCTTGTGCCAGTTGGTGGCGGTCGCGAGGGCCAATAGGGCGCCCTCGTGCCTCGTTGCTGTCATGGTTCCTCCGTGAGGTGGTGGGTGAATGCACACAGACCGAAAAAGTCCACCACACAGGCCACCGAGCGCTCGCTGCGGATGGAGATCACCCGAATGGTTGAAATTGACTGATGACTCTCACTTGTACGATCACCAGTATGCCATGATGCCAACGGCTGGTCGTCAGTTAGAGCGATGACGCTAGCCCCAGGGGTGCCGCCCTCGTTGAGCAGCCAGTCACTTCGGCGGCGCCCCTGGCCACACAGATGACTTGCGCGAAGCCCGAGGACGATCATGTCTGCACCCGAAACCCCCGACACCACCTTTGACCGCGCCGACTGGATGCGACTGCTGGGCGCGCAACTGCGCGAAGCCCGCGAGCGGCGAGGCTGGACCCGACGCCAGGTGAAGGTCCTGTTGGTCAACCAGGCCGGACCAGACCGGCACGACGACGGACCACGCGGTGACTAGCGCCGCCGAACGCGAGGCACTGGCGGAGTTTCCGGAGTTGCGGCGGCTGATTGATCTGAAGCAGGAGGGCTGGGTGTTTCTGCCGACCACCGTGGATGGTGAGGTTGTCGAGATCCATGGTGTGCGGGTCTGGCCGCAGGGTTGGGCGGACGCGCTGCGGGTGCGTTACACGACCGACGCTGCCGCGGTGCGCTGTGATCACAGTGCGGCGATCACCTGGCAGCGCGAGGGCACGTTGACCGAGGTCGTTGATGGGCTGATCTGTTTGCCCGCGCCGGGTGATCGGCTCGCACCCCGGCTGGCGATCGCCGTCGGCCCCAGGCTCTGGAGACGCTGAGCCGACATCACCACGTGCTTCCCAGACCGGCCGTGCCGGCAACCAAGGTCAGCCGACCTGGCACGGCCCGGGAGGGGAGGGGCGGGATCCGGAAGAACCGGTTCCTTCTAGGTTGGTCACGCAACCGCCCCTCCTCTCCCATCGGCCCAAAGCTCCGAAAGGCGTGACGGATGAGCCCGATTTTCGACGTGACATCGCAGGACGGCACGCATATCGCGGTCATTGACGAAGGCAGCGGCCAGCCAATACTCATCGTGCATCCCGGCGGGGGCGATGCGCGGTCGTGGAGCCGGGTCGCACGCGGCCTGGCGTCGAGGTTCCGTGTTCTCCGCTTTGATCGCAGGCCGTATCGGACGCCTGGCGGTGTGGCACCAGACGCCACGATGGCAAACGAGGTCAACGACGTGGTGGCCATTGCGAAGGCCGTGGGTGATCCGGTGCTGTTGGTCGGACATTCCTCCGGCGCGGTTGTGGCGCTGGAGGCCGCGCTCGCGTCACCGTCGAGTTTCGCCGGAATGGCCCTCTACGAGCCGCCGGTCACGGTCAACAAGCCTCTGGGCGGCGAGGCTCTGGCACGGGCTGAGGCGGCGCTGAAAGCGGGAAAGCCCGGCCTCGCGATGAAGATCCACCTGCTGGACATCGTGAAAGCACCAAGGTTGCAGGTTCAACTTTTGTCGCTTTTTCCACCGATCTGGCGGCAGGTCACCGAATACGCGGCTGGCCAAATCACCGACAGTCGCAACCTGGAATCCCTGGGTGTCGGAATCGATCGCTATGCCCCGCTCACGGTTCCGGCGCTGCTGATCGGTGGTGCGCGTAGCCCGCGCCACTTGGGCGCCCGGCTCGCCGCGCTGAGGGGCGTGCTGCCCGAGGTCGACTCGGTATCCATCCTCGAACGGCAGGGACACCTTGCCAACGCCTTCGCTCCCGATCGGCTCGCCGACATCATCGGGGCGTTCGCTGACCGCGTGTTCGCGCCTCCGACCAGCGAATGAGCGACGTTCGTCACTGATCACCCCAGGGCGGGTCCCCGGCTGAAAAGTCCGGAATGTTGACCACCCCAAGGTGGTTGAAACTTCATGCGATGGCGACTAGGACAACACGAGCATCAAGCACCAAGACGGGGGTCCGGCCCGGCCGTGTCGGCGAACCCGACCAACTGGGGCGCTACCTGAACGAGATTGCCGCGACACCGCTGCTCACCGCCGCCGATGAGGTGTCATTGGCCAAGCGGATCGAGGCCGGCGTCTACGCGGCCGAACTGCTGCGCGCGATGGACAGGCGCGCTGTTGAAGGCTACCCGGAAACGGGCACCGAGACCGCCAACGCCGGCGAGCTATCCGCGACGCGGGCCGAGCTGGCGCAGATCGCCCGGGACGGCGAGCGCGCCAAGGATCACATGATCCGGGCGAACCTGCGGCTGGTGGTGTCGGCGGCGAAGCGGCGTGCTCGGCACGACACGCCGATGCTGGACGTGATCCAGGACGGCAACCTGGGCCTGATCCACGCGGTGGAGAAGTTCGACTACGCCAAGGGTTACAAGTTCTCGACGTACGCGATGTGGTGGATCCGGCAGGCGATCCAGCGCGGCGATCGCGAGCGGAGCCGGACGATCCGGCTGCCCGCGCACGTCGCCGACCAGCTTTCCCGCCTCCGCAAGGTCGAGACCGCGCTGCACCTGCGGTTGGGGCATGAGCCGACCATGAACGACCTCGCGTCGGAGGCCGGCATGTCGGCCGCCATGATCCTGGAGTTGCGCGGGTTGGAGCGGGACACGGTAAGCTTGGACTCGGCGGTCGGGATCGATTCCGAGACGAAGCTTGTTGACCTGATCGCGGACACGCGGGCAGCGGAGCCCCCCGACACGGTGGATGAATCCGCACTCGCCGTGGGGCTGGCCGAGCTCGTCGGCACACTGCCCGCCCGGGACGCGACGATCATCGCCCTGCGCTACGGCCTGGGTGATGGCCGCTCACACACCCTGCGGGAGATCGGCGAGCGGCTCGGGGTCAGCGAAGAACAGGTTCGGCGCCTGGAAAAGGGCGCCCTGGGAAGGCTGCGCGACTCGGGTCGCGCCGCGGCATTGCGGGATCTTGCAGCCTGACATCCTGCCTGGATGACCGACGGGCGTTATCCGCAACGTCGCGGCGCGACCGTCTGTCGTTCAGGAGATGCGGAATCCCAGCTCTCGGCCGGCTTCCTTGAGCTCTTCGCGAGCGTCCGGATGGGCCACGTGATCGATGATCTCCTGGGCCTGCCGTGAGGAGTCGTGGGTCCAGATCGTGGCGACACCCTGTTCGCTGACGAAGTAGCTGTGCTGGAACGAGGTCACCGGGCCGGCCAGCCTCGGCACCACAGTGGACTTGTCCGCCTTCGGGTGCCACGACGGCAGTGCGATGATCGCCTTGCCACCGGGGGAGTGCAGCGCGCCGACGACGAAGTCGGTCTGGCCGCCGAAACCCGAGTAGATCTGGCCACGCACGCGAGCGGCGTTGGCCTGCGCGAACAGGTCGACCTGCAGGGCACCGTTGACCGAGACCAGGCCGTGCTGTTTGGAGATCAGCCCGGGGTCGTTGGTCTTCTCGGTGCGCAGCAGCCGGACGCGCGGGTTGTGGTCGACCCAGTCGTACAGCTCGGCGCTACCGAACACGAACGACGCGGTGATCGGCTTGTCCGGGTCGAGGGCGCCGGCCTTGTCCAGGTCGAGCACGCCGTCACTGAACATTTCGGACCACACCGACAGTCCACGTCGGCCGGTCAGGTCCGCGAGGGTCGCGTCCGGCACGCCACCGATGCCCAACTGCAGGGTGGATCCGTCCGGCACGAGGTGCGCGACGCGCTCCGCGATCTGGCGGGCCAGCTCGCCGGGCAGGTTCCGCGTCGGGCTGGGCAGCTGCTCGTCGACCTCGATGATGTAGTCGATGTCCTCGACGGGGATCACGGCGTCCCCGTAGGTGTAGGGCATCCGCGGGTTGGCCTGGGCGATCACCATTCCGCCCCGGGCCCGCACCGTCTCGATCGCCGCCGGAAGGATGTTGACCTCGGTCCCCAGCGACACAGTGCCGTCCACCGGGACGGAGGTGTGCAGCAGCACGATGTCGGGTGGGGCGACCTGGTCGACCAGGGCGGGCACCAGCGACAGTCGGCAAGGGTAGTAACGAAGCTGCTCCTTGCGACGCATGCCCGCCCCGACGAAGGGCGTCTCGAGAATCACCCCCTCCCGGTTCGGTGTGCAGCTCTCCTGCGCGTTGAGCATGAACAGCCGGTACTCCGGGAGCGTGGCGTCGAAGAGAGACAGCGCCTTGTGCGGGGTTGCGAAGTTGCCGCTGGCCAACACGCGGGGCGTGCCGGGCACACCAGAGAGGATCGCGGTGAGCCGTGATTCCGAGATTATCCGCATCCCCACATTATTCCGATAGGGCGCAAGCGGTGGGGAAAGCTTCCGGCGCTCAGAATTTGACGAAATAGCCGGTTGTGTGGTATAAGCCACTCACGGTGCGTGATATGTGCCACTCGGTATGGGCCGTCACCGCTCCCCGAGCAGGGCGCGCAACTGCGGCAGGACCGTGTCGAGGTCCCTGCCGGTGCGCAACACGACCACCGAGTCGGTGCGCGCGCCGTCCTCGTGCTGGACGAACACGTTGAGCGTGCGGGCCAGGGCGGCGTCGTACTCCGCCTCGGGATGCCGGGTCTGCCCGCGCAACCAGCGCCGCAGCACGTAGTTGTGCGCGGTGACGGCGGCTCCGGCCATGAGTTCGGCGGTCAGTGCGCTGTCGGGGGAGGGGCCGAGCCACTCGCGCAGGAACTTCTGCAGGATTCGCTCGTACTGGTGAGTACTGACGAGTTCACGATCCCGCAGCACCGGGACCTTGTGCGTCAGCCGGTACCGGGCGCGAGCGAGATCACCCTCGCCGAGGTAGTGCAGCAGTACTAGGCGCACCGCCTCGGTCACCGCGACAAGAGCGGTCTGATGGGTCGATCCCAGAAGTCTGGCCTCGACCATGTGCAGCATGTCGTCGTGGTCTGGGAAGATCACGTCTTCCTTTGAGCGAAAAGTCCGGAAGAACGTCGCCCGGCTGACCCCCGCGCGCTCGGCGATGTCATCGACTGTCGTCCGGTCGTATCCGTGCTGCTCAAACAGCGCGAACGCGGCTTCGATCAGTCGCTGCTTGACCGGTCTTTCGACCGGACGTTCGGTCATCCGTGCGCTCCTGAGGTCCCAAGTGTGACGCGGCCCACGATTGTTAACGTGCTGTCAAGTGTCATGATACTCCGTATTCGAATCATGAGATTCAGTCTCACTGTGGAGGCGAGATCATGCAATCCCTCGGCACCATGTCCCGGCCCGGCCGCGACTTCGTGGAGCCCCCGGCCTCCGGCACCGCGTTGGTGCCCAGGGCATGGGGATGGCCGATCCGGGTAATGGGTTCGTCGGTGCTGTTGGACACGACCTCAGGCTTCTGCGGCGTGCAGATGCGGCAGCGTGTCGGCGAGGCGATGCTGCGGCTGCTGAACCAGGCGGACATCTCGGGCCCGGTCGTTCGGCTGATGAGGCCAGATCCTTGGCTGGTCTTCGTCGCCGAAGCCGACGTCGTCGTGCCGGCGGAGGGCCTGCGACGGGACGGCGCGCTGCTGGTGCAGCGTGGCCAGACCATCCCACTGCCCCCGACCAACACCGGCTCGGTGCGCGCGTCCTGGGCGATCGCACCGCGCCCCGATCACCGCTGGCTGCCGGCGCTGTCCACCGTCGTGTGGGCGTTCCGCAACGCCATCGCCCGCGGCATCCACCACGAATCGGCGGACACCACCGCCACGGGTCGGCGTCAGCCGACCGGTAACGCACGCTTCGCATGACCGTCCGACCACAGTCTGACTGAGTCAAAGGCCGTCGCACTGCCGTCCCGGACCGTCCTCGGCCGGGCCGGCAGTGTGATAAGCCGAACATTTCGCCGCGCGCTCGCCCACCGTGACCGGCGCGCGCGATGCCGCCTGCCCGGCGGCCGGCCGACCCTCGCCGGCCCCGCCCGGGCGCCCTCCGCGCTGGCGGACGGCGGCCACCCGCTCTCACCTCGCGGGTTAATCGATCACTTGACCGGCCGCCCCGCCAGGTCGTGTCACGCCACCCTCGTTATGTGACCGTGATCTCGTCGGAATATCGATTCCGAGATGTAACGCCGAGATTTTCCGCAAATATCGGTGACAACGCGTGCATGATTACGTACAAGTAGCTTCCAGGTGTCCGGCTGGATAGTTCCGGATTATCGACGGCCATGACTACGCAGCGTGATCAGGTTCGGTTGGGTGGGACAATCAGGCCGTTGATCGCCAATCTGACACTTGACACGCCACCCACCTGTGCGGTTGTCTTTTTCGCGTTCGTCTCCTGGGCGTCTGTTGAGGGAGTGCATGTCAGGGAGCGCGTGAAGCGTCCGAGAAAACGCCGGACCCGACGCCGGTTCAACGTTTACCCGCGGCTTCGGTGGCAATGCCTAATATCCGTTGGTCGGGGTTCACGAACTGATCTTACGTAGCTGAAAGTGAATCGAGCTGGCCGACAAGATGAAAGAGGAAACGCCGGCCGCCAGCCGGCCGAGTGAACCCCGCTGGCGCCCGGATTCCTGGAGCCTGCGGACCAAGATCACGGCGGTCCTGTTGGTGCCCGTGGTCGTCGCGCTCGCCCTCGCGGCCGGACTGATTCAGCCGGAACTCGCCAGGGCCAGCGCGCTGAGCGGGGTGCGCGACCAGATGTCGGTGGTGCTGGACACCGCGCAACTGACCGGACTCATCGACCAGGAGATGGTCGCGGCCGCGTCAGCGCCCGGCAGTCCGGAGCTGAGCCAGCGGATCGCCGCCGTCGACGCGAAGACCGCCACGCTGCGACACGACGCCCAGTTCGCCGATCTGCCGCAGGGCACCCAGAGCGGCATCAGCACGGCGCTGGGCCGGCTGTCCGGGCTGCGCCTGGCCAGCACCGCCGCCGGCGACAACGTGGTGTCCGACACCGCCGGCTACCGCGACATCGTGTTCTCGCTGGCCCAGACCGTGCCCGAGGTGGTCTCCGGCGCAGACCGGACCGATCTCACCAATTCCGCCAACACCATCGCGTCACTGATGCAGGTGCGCTCCGATGTCGCCGTCCAGGACGCGATGCTGCGCTCCGCCCCCGCCAACGAACTCGGCACCGGCGCGCTGATCAGTGCCGATCGGGCGGCCACCGAGGAGTCGCTGATCGGTGACCAGGTCGAGCGCACCGTCGGCGGTTCCGTCAATAACCAGCTCACCGCCGCGATGAAGTCCACCGCGGACCGGCAGGCCACCCTGGAAAGCGCACTGGCCACCGGCCGCACCGAGCAGGTGCCGACGCTGATCGCCCCGTTGGGCGTCGAGACCACCGCCCTCGACGGGCTGATCACGAACCAGGTCGACGCGCTGTCGTCCACCGTGTCCGGGCAGACCAACCAGGTCCGCTCCGACGCGCTGCGGGACTCCGCGCTGGTGCTGGCCGCTCTGCTGGGTGCCCTCGCCGTGGCCCTGTATGTGGCTCGCACGCTGGTGAATCCGGTGCGCCGGCTGCACGCCGACGCGCTGGACGCCGCGAACCACCGCCTTCCCCAGGCCATCGCCAGGGCACGTTCCGGTGCGGACATCGGCTGGCGGGACGTGCCCGCCGTGCCGGTCACGTCCACCGACGAGATCGGCCAGCTCGCCAGCGCGTTCGACCAGATGCAGCGGCAGGCCCTGCGGCTGGCCGGTGAGCAGGCGGAACTGCGCCGGCAGGTCTCCGAGATGTTCATGACACTGTCCCGGCGCAGCCAGTCCCTCGTCGAACAGCAGCTTTCGATGATCGAGGACCTGGAGTCGGAGGAACAGGACCCGCAGCGGCTGGACTCACTGTTCCGCATCGACCACATCGCCACCCGGCTGCGCCGCAATGGTGAGAACCTGCAGGTACTCGCCGGCGGCAGCCCGTCCCGGGGCGACCACCAGCCGGTCACCGTCGTCGAGCTGCTGCGCGCGGCGACCTCGGAGGTCAAGGACTACAAGCGGATCACGCTGGGCAACGCGCCCGGCGGATCGGTCCGCGGCGAGGCCGCCTCCGACGTCGTGCACATGCTCGCCGAGCTGCTGGAGAACGCCACCCGGTTCTCCTCGCCGGAGGAGAAGGTCGTGCTCACCGCCGACCGCGGCACCGACGGCGGACTGCTCATCGAGGTCGTGGACACCGGCCTGGGCATGGCCCTGGAGGACCTGGAGATGGCCAACGCCCGGCTCGCCGCCGGCGCGGCCGTCACGCCGGAGACCACCCGCCGGATGGGCCTCTACGTCGTCGGGCGGTTGGCCGCGCTGCACGGTGTCACGGTGCGGCTGCGCAAGACCACCTCGCGGGCGACCAGCGCCGGCATCACCGCCAGCGTCCACCTGCCCGGCGAGTTGGTGCTCGCCGAGGGCGTGCCTGGCGACCAGCGGGTCAACCGGCAGCCCGCCATCGCCGCGCCGGCCCGGCAGGAAACGCCGGCCGTGCAGGCCGCCAGGTCCGCCGCGGAGGAGCTGCTCGCCGCGTTCAACGGCAGCGGTGCCGGCACCGCCAGCGGTGGTAGCAGTGGCACCAACGGCAACCGTCCGCCGCTGCCGCACCGCAAGCCCGCCGCCGGGATCGGCATCAACGCGGGCAGGGCCGCCATCAACGGCGGCGATCCGGCCGCGACCACACCGATCTTCGACACGATGGTGTCGAACTGGTTCGTGCCCCCGGAGTCGGCACCGGCAGAGTCCCACGACAACAACACGGCCGTCGGCGGCGCGCGTGGCGGTGCCGCCGGTCCGGGGCACACACCCGAGCAGCACAGGGTCCCGGTCGACTGGGTGAGCCCGGCCGACGAGACCCGGCGGGCGGCGGAAAGCGCCGTCGGATCGGTGGCCGCGACCTCCTTCACGGCGTCCGGCCTGCCGATCCGCAACCGTGGCGCGCAGTTGGCGCCCGGTGCCGCCGCGCCTCGACGGGACAGCGAGCCGTCGCACGGCGGCGGGTCGCCCGACTTCCGTGACCCGGCGGTGGTGCGGAGTCACCTGTCTCGGCACTACAGCGGCATGCGGGCGGCCCGTCAGCGCACCCAGGGCATCCCCCCGGGCGCCCCGCAGGGCGGCGGTCCCGGCGGTAACCCGGCCGGTGGCCAGGGCGGCAACCCGGGCAGCGGTCCGGCTGCTGGCCGCCCCACCGGCGACCAATCGGCGACGAAGGCGATGGAGAGGCGAGATCCTCGTGACGGAAGCGACCGGTAGGGCCCACGCGCGTCGGCCAGCGAGCGGACGATCCCCGGCTGTCGGACCAGGGGCACAGGGTGACGGCGCCCCCGCGCAGCCCCCGGCGAAGAACGAGCAGCAACTCGGTTGGCTGGTCACGGAGTTCGCGCGGGATGTCTCCGGCGTGGCCCACGCCGCGCTGGTCTCCGCGGACGGACTGCTGGTCGCCAGCAGTGAGGGCCTGCCCGCGGAACGCGGGGACCAGCTGTCCGCGATCGCGGCCGGACTGTCCAGTTTGGCCGGTGGCACGGCGGAACTGTTCACCGCGGGCCGCGTCGTGCAGTCGGTGATCGAGATGGAGCAGGGCTTCCTGCTGCTGATGGGCGTCGGCGACGGCTCGAACCTCGTCGTGCTGGCCAGCACGAACTGCGACATCGGTCTCGTCGGCTATGAGATGACGCTGCTGGTGGACCGCGTCGGGAAGATGGTCGACACGCCGATCCGCCAGGATGTCGGGTGGCCATGACCGAGCCGGAGTGGCCGGCCGCCGAACAGCAACCGACGGCCAGGCCGAGAGCCTCCCTCGCGCGGCCCTACTCATGGACCGAGGGCCGCACCCGGCCCGCGATCGAGCTGCCCATCGAGGCGCTCGTGCGGACCACACCCGAGGGCAACGCGCAGCCGTTCAATCGCAGCGACGCCCGCTCGACGTTGATCCAGCTGTGCCTGCGGCCGCATTCCACCGCCGAGGTCGCGGTCGAACTGGGCGTACCGCTGGGGGTCGCCCGGGTGCTCATCGCCGACCTCGTGGACAGCGGTTTCGTGACTGTGCTTGACACCCTGGGCGAACACTCGACCTGGGACGAAAGACACGACCTGATCGAAAGGGTCCTGAGTGGACTACGCGCGATCTGACTCAGTGAGGTCCATCAAGTCGGCGAAGATCGTGGTCGCCGGCGGTTTCGGCGCCGGCAAGACGACCTTCGTCGGCTCTGTCTCGGAGATCGCGCCGCTGCGCACCGAGGCCGTGATGACATCGGCGAGCGAGGGCGTCGACGAGACAGCGTCCGTGCCGGGCAAGATCTCCACGACGGTGGCCATGGACTTCGGCCGCATCACCCTCGCCAACGACCTGGTGCTGTACGTGTTCGGCACGCCCGGCCAGCACCGGTTCTGGTTCATGTGGGACGACCTGGTCAGCGGGGCCGTGGCGGCGGTCGTCCTGGTGGACACCCGCCGGCTGGCGGACTGCTTCGCGGCGATCGACTTCTTCGAGTCCCGGAACCTGCCCTTCGTCGTGGCGATCAACCAGTTCGAGCGCACCCACCAGCACTCGCCGGACGAGGTGCGCGAGGCGCTGCAGATCGCGCCGAACGTGCCGGTGATCTCCTGCGACGCCCGATCCCATGAGTCCGCGCGGCAGACCCTGATCGCGGCCACCGAGCACGCATTGTCCCGGTTGCGCACGCGGGGCACCGGGATGCGGCGGGTCGTCGCCGCGCCCGCCGCGCCGGCCGGCGGGCCCCACCAGAGGAGCGACCTTGGCTGACATGCAGAACTTCGCGATGGGCCGCTGGCTGCTGGTCCTCGTGTATCTCACTTCGGTGGTCGGCTGCACGCTCGGCCTGAGCTGCACACTGCAGGCCCGTCAGACGGACAACCCGAGGAGTCGGCTGGTCTGGCTGGGGCTGGCGTCCGTCTCGATTGGTTTCGTGGGCATCTGGCTGATGCACTTCACCGCGATGCTTGGCTTCGACACTCCGGGATATCCGGTCCGCTACAACCTCGTGCCGACCGTGCTGTCCGCGCTGCTGGCCGTGGTAGCCGTGTTCGTCGGGCTGCTGGTGTTCGGCGTGCGCCGGAACTTCGTGTGGTGGCGACTGCTGGCCGGTGGCGTGATCACCGGTGTGGCGGTCAACATCATGCACTACACCGGCATGTACGCGGTCCAGATCAAGGGCAGCATCGGCTACAACTCAGCCCTGGTCGCGGTGTCCGTGGTGATCGCCGTCGTCGCCGCTACGGCCGCGCTGTGGTTCACCGCCCGGCTGGACAGCTTCCTGTCCCGCATGATCGCGGGTCTGATCATGGCCGTCGCGGTGACCGCCATGCACTACACCGGCATGGCGGCGACCCAGGTGCACCTGAACCCGACCGCCGCGGACCCGACCGGCGTCGAGGTGTTCTCGTTCCTGTTCCCGGTGTTCGTGCTGGCAGGCCTGGCGATGGCGGTGCCGCTGTGCGCGGTGATGATGGTGCCCACGCACGGCGAGCGGGCCGCCGCGGCCAGCCAGGCC
>DASVLX010000036.1:0-4086 GCA_036384655.1 Pseudonocardiaceae bacterium | reverse complement strand
CAGCCAGGAGCACCAACGAGGGGGAACGAGTGGCCAGCAACGGCATCGAGATGCGCGTGGACGATGTCAGGTCGTTGGCGAACAACGATGTCCACAGCCTGACTGGCGCGGTCCAGGGCATGGCAAAATACGCGGCCGAGGTCGGCGGCCTCAAGGCTGAACATTTCGGCGGTCTGGGGAGCAGTTCGGCCGCCGCCAGCGCGACGCTGGGCGCGATCGACGCGCTCGCCAAGTCGGTGACCACAGCGCAGAACTTCCTTACTTCGGCCGCCACGGCGTTGGCCCAGGCTGCCGGCGCTCAGAAGAAGACCGATGAGGACGCAGCAGCGAGCATCTTCAAGGCCGGTCAGGGGAGCTGACGATGACTATCAGCGGCTCGGAAATCAGTGGCAAACTGAATAACCCGGAAGGCGAGCACACCAACGACACCGGTGAGAACCTGCTCAACAGCGGTCTGCATGAGTTCATGGACCGCATGGGCGGTGCCCATCTCGGCTTTTTGTACGACCGTTGGCGGAAGAATCCCTGTGCGGCGCCCGACATCCAGTCCGGCCCACCACCGCTCGGGGATGGCGGCCAGCCGGAATCAACCGACCTGCCGAAGCTCTACCCGATCAACTTCGGGTACATCCACACCGCTGCGGCACGGCAGCAGAACCTGGTGACGGCCGCCGAGGCGTTGGCCAACGACGCCGGCTCGGTGAGCAGGTCGATTTCCGACGCTTGGTCGGACAAGGATGGCCAGGCCGCCTCCGAGAAGTTCTCCGATCTGCAGACCAAGGCGCAGCACTACGGTGATTCGGCCAAGACCATGGCCGGCGCCCTGACCGGGTGCTGGAACAGTGCGCGGAGCGCGGTTCAGACGCTGGCTCAGTTCGGTTCCGGCCCGGCCGCCAAACGGATGATGGGTTTCTACGGTACCGAAGACCAGCTCAACGTCGGCGACCGGTCTCGCGAGATCGACATGCTGAATGACATGCGGACATCGACGAAGTATGGGGCGCAGTACACACCGCAGCAGCTCATGCAACCTGGCCTTAGTTTGGGCGATACAGGAAAGACCAATCTGTGGATTATTGAAATTGACACCCAAGGTCAGCACACCAACGACACGATCAATTATTTGAATGACTTCGGCCACAACTACATTGCCGCGGTCAAAAACTTTCGCACGCAGATTGAAGAATGCGTTTCTGCTGTCGGAGGTCATTTCCAGGACCTTGACACGGCGCTCAGCAGCCCGTCGCTTGACACGGACCCGTTCAAGGGGCTGACGCCTGCGGCTGCGGCGCCTTCGGGTACCGGCACTGCCGGGTACGGCGGCGGGGGAGGCAGCGGGTATGCCGGTGGCGGCGGAGGCGGGTCGATGGGCGGCACCGCGGCCGCCAGCTACACCCCGCCCGCGTTGTCGGCTCTGGACACCTCGGCGGCCGGCGGAACGACGACCGCCGGAGCGGCAACGGCAACGCCCGATCTCACGTCCAGTCTGTCCGGCCTGACGAGGACGCCGTCGACCGCCACGACGTCTACCGGCACATCGTCCTCGGTCACCATCAAGAACCAGGACGGCAGCTCGACCACGGTCCAGGGCTCGACCGGTTCGGAAGTCAAGGTCACCGAGACCGACGGTTCGGGGAAGTCGAGCTCGTACGACATCAACTTCGGCGAGGACTCCAGCGCCTCCGCCGGTCTTGACGGAACCAGCACCGACTCCACGGACGGCGATCTGACCAGCGACGATTCGACCGGCACCGATTCGACCGGCAGCGGCACGGATCAGTCCGGGTCGACCGACCAGTCCGACCAGTCGGGAACATCGCAGGGCTCGACCGATGACGTGCAGCATGTCACCGCCGATTCCTCCGGCCAGGCGGTGATCCATGACGGCGACGAGACGATCACCGTTCAGGAACAGGCCGGCACCCAGGGACCGGTCGAGGTCACGCTGACCGACGCCTCCGGCCAGTCCCAGACCTACGAGATCGACCCGGCCGGCTCCACCGCTACCACGCCCACCGGCGATGGCACCGGACTCGGCCAGCCGATCGCCGCGCAGTCCGGATCAACCGGTGCGAGCACCGGTGCGCAAACGGTGAGCGACTACAGCACCCTGTCCGGCAGTGCCGGTTCGACGGCCGGTGGCTTTTCAAGCGGCGATCTCTCCCAGGGACTGAGCCTCGACGGCACCACTGGCACCACCGGCACCACCGGCACCACACTGTCGGCCAGCGACGCCGGACTCGGCGTGCCCCTCGGCGGCAGCACGGGCGGCGCGGTGGACGCCGGACTAGGCGTCCCGCTCAGCTCCGATGGCGGCGACGCGGGCGGCAGCCCGGTCACCGGCGGTCCGGACCACCAGGCCCTCAGCGCCCAGCCGGGCATGCCGGGTGCCCACGCCAATTCCGGTGCCGCCGCACCCACCGCTTCGGACGCCGTCGGCGCGGCCGGTCTAGGCACGCCGATCGACGGCACCACCGGCCAGGCGAGCGCGGGTGGCGGCATGATGATGGGCGGCGGCATGGGCGCGGGTGGTGGCATGGGCGGCGGCGATCAGGAGCGCGGCGCCAGCCAGTGGCACATCCAGGGTCATCTGTTTGACGACATGTCGTGGACCGTCGACCCGACCGCGCCGCTGGATGGCGCGCCCGACGACGATTCCAGCGAACCGCGGAACTGACCCAAGGGGTGGCAGTGCTGGACGAGAACGATCCGGTGGTCCGGGCCGCGATGGCGCCGTTCGAGGCGCGACTGGGCGAGTTCAACCGGGCCATCGCGGATTCGAATGCCGAGTACGAGGACCAGATACGGGAACTCGACCGGCAGATCACGGAACGCGAGGAGAAGGAGGCCAGGCTCAAGGAGGAGCTGGCCAAGGCAAAGGAAGAGAAGACGGTCGCGGAACCGCCGTCGAGGCCGGCACCGCCACCGAACGAGCTGCATTTCGGCCCGGAGGACGAGCCGGAAGAGGAAGACACCCGGCCGGCCTGGCAGCGAGCGCGAAAGTCGCCCGCCAGGTCGACCCGCCAGTCCCCGGTCCGCCGGGCACGCCCGGCGGACGATGACGATGACGAGGATTTCTCCCAGCGATCCTGGTTGGAGCGCTAACGCCCGGCCGGTGGCCGCTGCTGGGGATAGGGATAACCCTGTTGCTGCTGTGGATAAAACGGTTGCTGGACCGGATATCCCGCGGGCGGTGCCGGCGGAAGTGGGGGCTGATTCGCGGCCGGTCGCCGCCGTGCGGACATCGGCAATAGTGCCAGAACAGTGGTCACCAATTCCATGAACATCCAGGACGGCAGAGGTATGAAGTGAAAATTCACCGGGTAGTCAAGAAAAAAGAAGTCATATAGAGCTCGTACATGCAGCAGGCCGAGTATCACTCCGATGATCTCGATGATGATCGGGATGATAACCAAGAACCGGCCGACACGTTTCCGGCCGAAGAGGAGAATGCCGCCGACGAGCATGAGAATTAGCTGAATTGTCGGCACTGTGGCTGCGGAAATTGTCCAGCTGATGGTCTGGTGGCTCCAACCGCGGTAGTACGCCAGGATCGGGCTAGATATATTTGGTGTCAAAGAAACTGCGGTGAGCATTGCGGATACCCCGGCGATTATGGCGAGTGGCGAACGTCGGGGCCTGGGCTGACCGTAGGGCGAGGGCGGCCGAAACTGCGGCTGCTGCCCGTATGGCGCCTGCCCGTACTGGGGCGGCACGAACTGTTGCTGGGGACCGATTGGCGGTTGGCCGGCGGGCGGGAAGCCCGGCTGTGGTCCGTAGGTCATGATCCCGGACAGTACCGGCCCGCACCCGTCCGCGAGGGCGTTTTCGTTCAGGCGGCCCGAGTGGTTCGGGGCGTCCGGAGCGCCGGTCGCGTATAGGTGATCGGACAGGACTTCAGGTCGGCGTCCAACAGCGCGCCCCAGCGCTTCGCGCCGGTCAGGTGATACAGGAAGAACCCGGTCAGCATGGCCCGCGCCGCCCGCCGGGCGGACATCGCCGGCTTACCGTCCAGCAGCAGCTCACTCCAGTGCACGCCCTGGGTGAACGCCAGATGGGTGGCCTTGCGGAGGGTGCGCACGGTCA
>DASVLX010000035.1:0-32699 GCA_036384655.1 Pseudonocardiaceae bacterium | reverse complement strand
TCAGCCGCCGTCCGGTGGCCCGTTCGACCTGGTGTTGAACATCGGCCCGGCCAGGTACTCGCTCGGCTATCTCAAGCCCACCCCGGTGTCTCCGTTCGGCTCGACGGACGCCGCCTTCGGCACGCCCGGCGCCGGCGGGTCCTTCGGCTTCGCCGACCCGGACGCCCGGATCGGTTACTGCTACGCGCCCAACCGCCTGGGATACAGCCTGCTCGACGATCCTCGCGACGTCGCCCTCCGCGAGGCCCTGTACCGCGACGTCCTCGGCGAGCGCTCCCAGCGACCCGCCGCATAGCGGGACCGGGTGGCGGTCAACCCGACACCTCCGTAGAGAAACAATGTGAGCCAGGTAACCTTTCGCTGAAAACCTCTCCTTTTGCCAAAATTGCCCGGCCGGCGAGCGTCGCGATCGGACTCGTATCATCGTGGCGTGACCGAAGAGCTCCATCTTGATCGTGCGCGAGCCGAATCCTTTGGTTCAGTCGCCGACAATTACGACCGCTACCGTCCCGGATTCTCCGCAGCGCTGATTGATCAGCTCGCCGCCGTCCGCCCCAACGGCGTGCTCGACATCGCCTGTGGCACCGGGAAGGTGTCCGTGGCGCTGGCGTCGCGCGGGCTGGATGTGGTGGGCGTCGAGCTCGACCCCCGAATGGCCGAGATCGCGCGCGGCCACGGCATTCCGGTGGAGATCGCCACCTTCGAGAACTGGGACCCGAACGGCCGCCAGTTCGACCTCATCACCTGCGGCAACGCCTGGCACTGGATCAATCCCGCGCTCGGGATTCCCAAGGTCGCGAAGTTGCTGCGGCCCGGTGGCACGATGGCGCGCCTGTGGAGCTTCTACACCGTGGACGAACCACTGAGTAGCGCCATCGACGCGATCTACCGCGACTATCCGGGGCAGCGCTCGCATGTCAACCAGCCACCCCGGCGCAATATGTCGCTCCCCGATGCTTTTCGGGACTACCCGCAGTTCACCGATTTCGAGAGCAAACTGGACCTCGCGGTCGAACCGCTCACCGGTGAGGCCTGGGTCGAGCTGATCGCGACCTACAGCGATCACCGGCAGTTGCCGCCCGAGCAGCTTGTCGAACTGCAGCGCAAGGTGGCCGAGACCATCCGGCAGCACGGCGGCGTCGTGCCCGCCCGTCGAGGCAACTTCGTCCAGATCGCCCGCCGCGCCTAGCGGAACCAGGCATACTGGCGACGAGGGCGCCTCGGCCGGCAGGCCCGGCCCCGGATCGTGCCGCAGGAGGAGCCACCGCCGTTGGACACGCCGCCGCTGGACGCACCGTGAGCCTCATCTTTCGGGGACGGCGGGTTGATCGTGATCGCGCGCTCGTGATGGCGATCGTCAACCGGACTCCCGACTCCTTCTATGACCACGGCGAGACCTTCGGGTTCGAACGCGCGTTGGATGCCGTGCGCACGGCGGTGGACGACGGAGCCGACATCGTCGACATCGGCGGCGTCAAGGCCGGCCCTGGTGCCGAGGTGGATGTCGAGGAGGAGATCCGGCGGGTCGTGCCGCTGGTGGCGGCGGTCCGGGAACGCTTTCCCGACCTGGTGATCAGCGTCGACACCTGGCGCAACGAGGTCGGCCGGCGGGCCTGCGCCGCGGGTGCCGACCTGCTCAACGACACCTGGCAGGGCGCGGACCCGACGCTGGCCGAGGTGGCCGCCGAGTTCGGCGCCGGATACGTCTGCTCTCACACCGGTGGCGTGCCACCGCGCACCCGGCCGTTCCGGGTGCACTACCCGGACGTCGTCAGGTCCGTCCTGGACGAGGTGATCACCCGCGCGGAGCAGGTCGTGAAGCTCGGCGTGCCGCGCGAGGGCGTGCTCATCGACCCCACCCACGACTTCGGCAAGAACACCTGGCACGGCCTGGAGTTGTTGCGCCGCGCCGACGAGCTCAGCGCGACCGGCTGGCCGGTGCTCATGGCACTGTCCAACAAGGACTTCGTCGGCGAGACCCTGGGGGCACCACTGCAGGACCGGGTGGACGGCACGCTGGCCGCCACCGCCATCGCCGCCTGGCAGGGTGCCGCCGTCTTCCGCGCCCACCAGGTGCGCCAGACCCGGCACGTGGTCGAGATGGTCGCCAGCATCCGCGCGACCCGCCCACCCAGCGCCTGCTTCCGCGGCATGGCCTGAACGGCGGAGCAAACCCTGGCGGCTATCCGTTCAGGCGGTCGCGAACTCGGCACCCTGGTCTGTGTTGTCCGCGTTGTCGACCGTGGTGGTGGAAACAATCTCGTCGTGATCACCGAAGCCGGCAACCAGGCGAAGCCTGCCGCCAAGCGCCGCGACATAGCGCCGGATTGTCTCCAGCGTCATCTGGTCCGGATCGCCCTTCTCGATCGCGGAAACCCTCGGCTGCGTCACGCCCATCCGCCTGGCGACCTCAGCCTGACTCAGGCTGGCGCGCTCACGCAGCTCACTGAGGCGATATCCGAGCACGTAGGCAGCCGTGGCCCGCTTTGCCTCGGCCTTCGCCGCGACCACGTCACGGCCAGCAGCTTCATCGATCTCGCGCTTGCGAGCCTTGACCTCTTTCCAGCTAGTCATCATTGTCGACCTCCAACTCGGCTAGGTGCCTCTTGTATCGCTGCTCAGCAAGCGGTATCGCTTCGTCGTACCACCGCGACCATCGATTCCGCTTGTCTCCGGCAACAAGCAAAACAGCGCACCGTCTCGGGTCGAACACAAAAAGTATGCGTACCTCGGACGCACCACTCGAGGCAGGGCGCAACTCTTTCAGGTTGTGGATCTCCGATCCCTTGATCCTATCCGCCATCGGGCGACCAAGGGCAGGTCCACGGCATTCAAGAACGTCGATGGCGTCTTCAACCCGTTCAGCGGTCACCGGATCCTCGCGACACAGGGTAAGGAACCAGTCGTTGACCTCTTCTGCCAGCTCGATCTCCCAGACCACCAGGAGACTATAACACAGCTATTATATCCCCCGGGGCCTCCAACGCCGATCGTGGACCATGAGTGCCACCGATGGCCACTCACCGCTGGGCATCCCCGAGCGTCGCCGTCCAGCCTCTCGGAACTAGGGTGCATAATCCCATTCAGTTGTAGGTTCAGTAGGAAGGCGGGGCGGATGCACGTTGACTACGTCGAGCTGGGAACGCGGGTACGAGTGAGGCGCGAGCGAGACGGGCTGTCACCACGTGATGTCCAGGCCCGAACGGGGATCTCCCTGTCCCTGCTTCAGAAGGTCGAGGCCGGGCAGCCGGTGCGTGTCACCCTCGTCGAGCTTGATCTGTTGGCGCAGGCTCTCGACATAGCCCTCGACGAGTTGATGTACGGATCGCCCGTTGAGGAACGTATCCTCGCTGCCGCGAGGCTCAACGCTGAGCAGGAATCAGATCCTCTCTAGCCCGCACGCGCCGGGGAGGACCGAGAGTGGCACTCCCTCGACAGCGTGTCGGCCGGCCGGCCGCTATCCGTTGGTCTGGTAGGCGTCCACGTAGGCGACGTTCATCGTGGCACCCGAGGTTGTCGCGTTGGTGGGCGTCGAACAGCCACACACGCCGTTCGGGTAGCCGCCGCCCATCGCCAGGTCGAGGATAATCATGAAGTTGTGGTCGACGGCGGCCTGCCAGGTTCCGGTGTCGAACTGGTGCTCGTCCACCCGGAAGAACTGGTTCCCGTCGAGATACCAGGTGATTGACTCGTCCGAGGTGTTCCGCCGGTCCACGATCGCGGTGTAGGTGTGATATCCGGTTTGGCAGCCGCCGCAGCCCTGCAGGCCACTACCGATTCCGTTGCCCTCGTTGCACGGTCCGCCGGGAAGCGTTCCACAGTGGAACGTTCCGGAGTGCTCCGACAGCGCGTTGACGTCCTCCAGGATGTCGATCTCGCCGTTCTCCGGCCACTGACCGGGACCGAGCATCCAGAACGCCGGCCAGTACCCCAACCCACTGCCCGGGTTGGGCTGTTCGATCGAGGCGATGACCTCCAGCTCGCCGCCCGCCGGTGCCACGACATTGGCGCCCCAGGTGTGAATCCGGCCCGAGGTCCAGGAATTCCCCGACCCCAGCGCCCTGATCATCAGATTGCCGTTTCCGTCCAGATAGACGTTGCTGGTCGAGTTCGTCATGGTCTCGATCTCACCGGTGCCGAAGTTCGACCCCGGACCGGTGTCGTACGTCCAGTTCGCGGACGAGGGAGGACTTCCGGCCGGTCCGCCGAAATCGTCGCTGAACACAAGTGACCAGTCCGACTGCGCGCGCAACGCGGTCGGGCTCGATGGTGCCGCACTGGCCGGCGGCGCGGCGATCGCCACCGCCGCCGAGGCGCCCAGTTGGGTGATCGCGACGACGGCGACCGCCCACCATCGGCGCCAGCCGGCGAAGACTTTCCCCCTTGATGACTCTGATACTGGCAGTGTTGTGGGCAGTGATATTGGCGGTGGCATCGACACTGGCACTGACCTCCCGCGTGGAAGTGAGCCAAGAACAATCTCGATTACTGAGAGTGTTTCCATCTTGGCGGGCTGTCAAGGCGGCGACCGGCTGCCGCACAGTCCCGTCCACACCAAGAGCGACACGCGTTCACCCAGCTCAGGCCGATTCAGCGACGGCCAGTGATGGATGTGAAAATCCTGTGATGTTCACGTTCACGCCAGCACTCGACCGCGGATGTCGTCACTGTGTGTGTCAATTGTTGATAGTTGGTGGCACCGGTTAACGTTGCTACATGCATCTGCATGCCTACGTCGCGCCCGGCGTCCGGGCGGCCAACATCCCGCCGCGACCGGAGCGGACCGACTGGGAACCCGACGACGTCTTCACGGAGACCGCGGCGGCGGTGGAGTGGCTGGCGTCCGCGACCCGCAAACTCTGCGGTGACGACCTGGATCTCTCCGACGAGACCCCGCTGTGGACGAAGATCCTCGACGCGGGTGACTCCGTGCACGGCGGCGCCAAGGACACATCACTGCTGGTCGAGTCCGAACCGGACTGCGAGTGCGACCAGGATCAGGCGGCCCGCATCGCTCCACTGCGCCGGGGCCGCCGGCGTTAGATCGCGGTTGACCCTCCCGTTCCGGCCCAAGATGACCATTCACGGCGCTACGATCATCGGGCGTACCGATCGACGGGAGGAACCGCGGTGGCCGAGACAGCCAGGAAAGATCCGTACCCTCCGCAGGGCGTCGACCTGAGTAAGCCGAGCGTCGCCCGGGTCTATGACTATCTTCTGGGTGGCACCGCCAACTGGGCGATTGACCGGGAGTTCGGCGAGAAGATCAGTAAGGGATTCCCCATCGTCAAGTTGATGACGATGGCCAACCGGCTGTTCCTGCACCGCGCGGTGCGGTACCTCGTGCGGCAGGGTGTTCGCCAGTTCGTCGACATCGGCTCCGGCATTCCGACGGTCGGCAACACCCACCAGGTTGCCGACGAGGCCGACCCGGAAACCCGGGTCGTTTATGTCGACAACGAGCCGGTGGCCGTCGCGCACTCCACGATTCTGTTGGAACAGCACGGTGATCTGGCGCGGCACGCGGCCATCAACGGCGACCTCCGCTCCCCCGACCGTCTGTGGAAGAAGGTGGCCGAGACCGGCAAGATCAACCTCGACGAGCCGATCGGTCTGCTGGTGATCGCTGTCCTACACGTCTCCCAGCCGGGGCCCAACGGCACCGACGTCGGTCCGCAGGCGATCGCCCAGTACCGCGAACTGCTGCCAACCGGTTCCTACCTCGCGCTTTCCCATGTCAGCAAGTCCGGAACGCCACCGGTGACCGGCGCACTCCTGGACCGGCTCAAGGCCATGTATGACGCGGCCGGCAACCCGGTGATTTGGCGGACCGAGGACGAGTTCCGCGAGTTCTTCGGCGACTTCGAGTTGGTGGAACCGGGCATCACCTGGACCGATGCCTGGCATCGGGAGGAGGCCGGACCCAAGGCACTGCGGTACGAGTTCGCGCCCGGCGAGTCTGGGGTGCTGGCCGGCGTCGCCAGGAAGGTCTAGCCCAAAGGCGCGGGCTGGGCTCGCTACGGCGGCACTGGATCGTTTCGGTCCTTGGTCACAGTGGTCCCAAATGACTCAAGTCGAAGTTATGATCACTGGCGTGTCGCTCGACTGGAGGAACCACCGTGGCTGAGATCATCGACGAAGATCCGTACCCGCCGCAAGGACTGGACCTGAGCAAGCCGAGCATCGCTCGGGTCTATGACTACTTCCTCGGTGGTACGGCCAACTGGGCCATCGACCGCGCCGCGGGTGACGTGCTCATTCAGCGTTTTCCGGGCATCCGGGAGACGGCACTGGCCAACCGGCTGTTCCTGCGCCGGGTGGTGCGCTACCTCATCAAGCAGGGCATCCACCAGTTCATCGACATCGGGTCCGGCGTTCCGACCGTGGGCAACACCCACGAGGTGGCTGACGAGGCCAGCCCGGACACCCACGTCGTCTACGTCGACAACGAGCCGGTCGCGGTCGCGCACTCCACGATCCTCCTGGAGCAGCACGGCGATCTGGCCAGGCACGCCACCATCAACGCCGACCTGCGAGCTCCCGAGCATCTGTGGGAGAAGGTCGCGGAGACCGGCAAGATCAACCTTGACGAGCCTGTCGGTCTTCTGGTTCTCGCCGTCCTGCACGTCGCCCAGCCGGGTCCCGACGGGACGGATGTCGGCTCGAAGTCCATCGCCAAGCTGCGGGAGCTGTTGCCCTCTGGTTCGTACCTGGCGCTGTCGGTCGCCGGCACCACCGCGGAGACCGCCGACACCATGCAGGACCTGAAGGAAAGCTACGCGAAGGCTGGCATTGACGGCATCCTGCGCAATGAGGACGAGTTCCGCGAACTGTTTGGCGATTTCGCGCTGATTGAACCCGGCGTCACCTGGACGCATGACTGGCACACCGAAGAGGCCGGGCCGGACGAACCCGCGACGCCGACCGACGAGGTCATCGCCGGCCAGTCAGCCCTGCTCGCCGGCGTGGCCAAGAAGGCCTGACAAGCATCGCGAATTCCTGAGGTCGGTGCCGGCGCCGCGAAACGGCGGTACCGGCACCGACCTTCAGTCAGAATCGCCAGTCGACCTGGTCTGCTCGGCCGGGGTGGGGGCAGTGGCTGCGGTGCGCTGCCATCGTGGCGGCCAGCTTGTGCGCGAGCCACCGGGTCCTGCCACCTGCAGGCTCTTTCTGGCGCAGCGGAGATATTCGTCGCGGGCTTTTTTGTATTCCTTGAATGCCCGGTCGTAGGCGGTGGGGCCACCGTCGAGTTGACCGCGCGCGAACCATTCAAGCTGCCACGCGTGGTGGTTCATGTTGGTGGCGGCGGTAATTGTGTCGGTGTCGGCCAGCAGACGCAGGGTCTCGCGCAGGACCGAGCACCGCGCGGCCGCGTCGGCCAGTGTCGTGAGCGCTTCCTCGTCCGGGTCGAGTGGTTGAGGACTCGTGCTCAGACCGCGCCCGGCGGCGATTCGGTCGGCCAACAGGACAAGCTCCTTGACGGCGTTGCCGTAGTCCGTGTAGGCGGTCAGCCGTCGTTCGTCCCAACGGACCGCTTGGCTGCGCCGCCAACGGCTTCGTTCGCTGAGGCTCGTGGACACATAGGACATGGTCGCCCCGACAACGACCCCGATGAGGGCTGGAAGCTGGTCGACAATGCTCATCTGGTCGCTCCAGTCCATCTCGCGTGACATGGCGGGCAGATCATGCACCTGGCGGTAGCGCTGATCAAGTCTGCTGGTCAAAGCCACGTCATCCAGCGGGTGGTTCGCTAGGCCTGGCCATCCGAGCGGCCTGGGCGAACAGTTGGTTCGCCACATCGGCCGGCAACATCAACGAGATTGGTAGCCAGACATCACCAGCCAGCGGCCACGCATACCGGTCGGAGAACACCACCCTCGCTGGACCGTCCGGCACTTCGCGCAGAAGTTCCACCCGCGCGCCCGGTCGGATCTCCACCGCCCACGGCTCACCGCTGGTCAACCGCCGAACCACGCCCGCCGCGTTCTGGTTTTCGTCCATTGCTCACCGCTCCGGGTCCGGCACCGGCCACCACGGTCCACTCACCACACTGGCCATGTACAGGGCGTGCTCGGCCAGTGAGCGGAGGAACACGGCGGACTTCTCCGAGTCGCCGCCCGCCCGATGCACGAAATCCGCACGACCCGAGCCATCTGCGGCCAGCACATGCAGGCGGACCTCCTGCTCGGACCGGTAGATGCCGATGCCGGCATCGGCATCCGTGCCGAGACTCACCGAGGCTCCCACGAGCTGTTGCGTCATCAGGATTGTGTCCACTTTCCGTATTTGGCTTCCGCGCTGGTTGATCTGGTCGAGGTACACGGCGGGGCCGGGGGTGTGACAGACAGTCAGAAGGATGTCTCCCCGGCCCCGCCTTTCAACAGCGTGGCCCGTTCGATCGAGAACAAGTAGGGCATGCTGCCAGTCCAACAGTGGCAATCTGCATTACCCGAATGTGGCAATCTGCATTCCTCGGCAAAGCGCGCTAGACTCGTCCGTACTTGCTCCCCAGAGGACGTGACGTGGCCGCATCAAACGACAAGCTGCGGGCAGCCCGTAGGGCGATCCGCTCGCGTGTTGACCCTGGCCAGCCCATAAGCCGCGCCGAATTAGCCGAGGAAGTCAATTCATACCTCTGGGAAGCCTCCGGCCGAACTCGACGCCACTGCCTGGACGAACACACCATCGGCCGATACGAGCGCGGGGAACTGCGCTGGCCCAGCGCCGCATACCGGGAGGGGCTGCGAGCGGTCCTCCGAGCTGACAGTGACGCTGACCTTGGATTCTTCCCCACCCGCCGAGGCAATACCACAACACCGAAGGCGACCAAAACACTCCCTGCCGACCACGACCCGACAATTCGTGAGTGGAACCACCAAAGTTCGCACACCTCGCGAATAGTCCACGTTTTCGCCAATCCATTGGACTGGGAGATGTGGGACAACACAAAGCGCCGGACATTTCTCATAAACGCCGCCGGTACCGTAGCCGCCGTCCTGGCCAGTATCGAGGTTCCGGATTCGCAACGAACCTGCCACATCGACAGCGAGACGATCGAGGCACTGGAACAGACTACACTCGGATTTCGTCGGGCGTACCGATCAGCTGGCGCTCTCTCGCTTCTTGGACCATCACACGGAACACTGAATCTACTCACGGAGATGGTTCCTCGATCCGGTAAACACCAGGACCGTCTGGTCACCGCCATCGGACAGATGGCGGCGCTGATTGGCACCATGCTGTCGTTGGATCTTGGAGATTTTGAAGCAGGGCAACGTTATCTCTCCATCGCTGCCCGGGCTGCACAGCAGGCAGGCAACAACGATCTCCTCGCTTTCGCTCTCGGTGCCCGAGCCTTCAATGCCGCCTACGGCACCGATCCTCGCGCCGGGCTGGACTACGCCGATTCCGCATTGGCGGTAGCACGGCGCGGAGTATCGCCGATCACACATGGCTGGCTGTCAGCAGTGGCCTCCGAAATGCATGCCACCGATCAGAATGAGGTCGCGTGCCGACGTCTTGTGGAAGATTCTGCGACCTATCTGGAGATCGCTGATCCAGCAGAGCCGTGGACCGGTGTCGGTGTGTTCAACAAAGAGAAACTGGCGGCATACCTGGGTGGGGACCTGATGAGACTGGGCCGCTACGGCGAGGCACAAGGAGTGCTGCACCAGGCGCTGACCCGACTGGACCCGACGTTGGCGAAGCACCGCTGTACCGCCTACGTGGATCTTGCTGAGGCATATGCGGCCGAAGGTAAGCTTGATGAAGCCGCCCACCACGCTGTCAAGGCGATTCCGATAGTCACCAACACACGTCATGCGGCGAGTTTGCGGCGCATCCAGCGACTCTACCGAAGGATGAGTCCAGGAAACAGCAATGCCACTCGGCGCTTTGGCGAGAAACTGGTGGAGATGAGGGCGGCCTGGTGAACGATCGCGGACTGATCGTCGATTTCGGTGGTGTTCTGACAACCCGGTTTCGGACAGCACTGGCGGGATTCTGCCAGCGAGAAGGGCTCGATCCACGTCTGCTGCACCATGTGCTGCGCGAAGATCCTATCGGAAAGGCAACACTCTATGAGGCGGAGAGAGGCGGTGTCAGCCAGCGAGATTTCGAGCACCGGCTCGGCACGCTTCTGGGCGTGTCCGACGAGCATCTGACGGCTCGCATCTGCGCTGATCTCCGACCATGCGAAACCATGGTCGGATTGATCGAGCAGGTGCGAGCAGCGGGGATCAGGACGGCCCTACTTTCCAACTCATGGGGATCTGGCGAATACGACATCTACCACGGCTACGACCTGGGGCACCTGTTCGACGCGGTGGTGATCTCGGATCAAGTCGGTCTGGCGAAACCGGACATGGCGATCTATGAGTTGACTCTTGACAAGCTCGGCCTGCCGGCCAAGCGCTGTGTGTTCGCCGACGATGTGCCGGTGAATCTCGCACCGGCTGCCACCCTGGGTATGACAACCGTTCTGGTGGACGAGCCGGCCGACGCCGTTCCGGAGATCACCAGGATCCTTCAATTGCGATAAGACGCGCCGCTGAGGTCCCTGCGCTCAACGGCGCGCGGGACCTCAGCGGTTCGGTGTTTCCTTACTCCGTCTCGGCGCGGGCCTTGGCCAGCAGCAGGCGGCGTTCGGCGCTGGCGATGCCGCGCCGGGCGGCCAGCACGGCGTCCGGGTTGACCGAGATCGACGTGATTCCGTATTTCACCAGGTAGTCGACGAACTCCGGCCGGTTGGACGGTGCCTGCCCACACAGCGAGCTGGTGATGCCGAGGTCGTTCGAGGTCTCGATGATCTGCCTGATCGCGTCGAGCACCGCCGGATCGTCCTCATTGAACAGTTCGGCGCAGGTGGTCGAGTCGCGGTCGACGCCCAGCATGAGCTGTGTCAGGTCGTTGCTGCCGATGGACACACCGTCGATGCCGAGCCCGACGTACTCGGGCAGCCAGAAGACGACCGACGGCACCTCGGCCATCACCCAGCGGTGGAAGCCGCGCTGCCGGCCGAGCGGGCTGGCGTCCACCTGCTCCAGGCAGGCCTCCAGCTCCCACTTGGTGCGCACGAACGGGATCATCAGGTGCAGGTTCGGCGTCTGCTCCCGGACCTGCGCGAGGGTGCGCAGTTCCAGCGCGAACAGGTCGGGCTGCCGCACGTACCGGTAGCAACCCCGGTAGCCGATCATCGGGTTGTTCTCGACCGGCTCGTACCGCTCGCCACCCTTGAGGCCGCGGAACTCGTTGGTGCGGAAGTCGGTCGCGCGGTAGACGACGGGCCGGGGCGCGAACGCCCGGGTGATCCGCAGCAGCGACTCGGACAGCTCGGCGACGAACTTGTCCTCCTCACCGTTGGCCATCAGGTCGCGCGGGTGCCGGCCGCCGAACGCCTCGGTGAGCATGAACTCCGCGCGCAGTAGGCCCACGCCGTCGACCGGCAGCGCCGCCACGGTCTCGGCCTGCTCGGGGATGGCCAGGTTCACATAGAGCTTGGTGCCGGTGGCCTCGGTGGTGACCGCGGATGGCGCCACGACCTGCTCGGCGCGCACCGCCGCGCTGGTGGCGGGCTCGGTGATCAGGCCGGACAGGATCTGGCCGGTCGAGCCATCCACGGTGACCGGCTCGCCGGTGCGCAGGATCGTGGTCGCCCGCTGGGTGCCCACGATGCAGGGCACGCCGATCTCGCGGGTGACGATCGCGGCGTGGCAGGTCATGCCGCCGCTGTCGGTGACCAGCGCGGCGGCCCTTCGGATCGCCGGCACCCAGTCCGGGTTGGTCATCGGCGCGACCAGCACCTCGCCATCCTTGAGCTGGTCGCACTCGGCCGGCGCGGTCAGCACACGAACATGTCCGGACGCGCGACCCGGTGCGGCGGCGAGGCCGGTGAGCAGCACCTCCCCGGTGGGGGCGGCCTTTTCCTTGTGCGGAGCCACCTTCAGCGTGGTGATCGGCCTGGTCTGCACCAGCCAGATGTGCTCGTGGGCGATGGCCCACTCGACGTCCTGTGGGATGCCGTAGTGCTGGGCGACCTTCGCGGCCACCTTCGCGACGCCGACCGCCTCATCCTCGTTGAGCACCTGCCGGTCGGCCTCGTCCTTCGACAGGTCGACACGCCGGCCCTCCTCGATGATCTCGTACGCCTGGTGGCCGACCCGGGCGCTGAGCAGCTTGTCGGTGGCCGCGTCGAAGACGTAGGTGTCGGGCTGCACGGAGCCGGACACGACGACCTCGCCCTGGCCGAGCGCGGCCTCGACGACGATCCGGTCGCGCTGTCCGGTGCTGGGGTCGGCGGTGAACGCCACGCCGGACTTCTCGGACTCGACCATCTGCTGCACGACGACGGCGATGGCCGGCTCGGACTTGAACCCACGGGCCGCGCGGTAGGCGACGACACGCGGGCTGAACAGCGACGCCCAACAGTCGACGACGCTGGCCAGCACCTCGTTGGGGCCGCAGGTGTTGGTGAAGGTGGCGTTCATGCCGGCGAACGACGCGTCCGCGCTGTCCTCGCCGGTGGCCGACGAGCGCACCGCGACCACCGCGTCGGAGCCGATCGCGCCGGACAGGGCGCCGTAGCCGCCGAGGATCTGGTCACGCAGGTCCGGCAGCATGCCGGCCCGGTGCACGAGGTCCCGCATCTGGTCGCAGGCGATGGTCAACTGGGCCTCGACGTCCGGCGGGTTGGCCGCCGCCACCTCGACGGCCTTGCGGTGCAGTTCGGCGACCTGGTCACGGACACCGGCATGGGCCAGCGAGTCCAGGTAGCCGTCGCGCAGCACCACGAAGCCGGGCGGCACGGGCAGTCCGGCACACACCATCTCGCCGAGGTTGGCGCCCTTACCGCCGGCGAGCACGGCATCGCTGGTGCGCAGTTCGGCGAAGTTCTTCACGTAGTCGGGAATCACCGTGGTCGCCCCAGGGCCGGTCGCGGTGCCGTTGACGTTGTTCATGACGTCGCTCATGGCGTCGGCTCCTCCTGTTCGGGGCCGCTGGCGTGGGCCTCGGTCACGCCAGGCACACCCTCGGCGAGGACGGTGGCGACATGTCGTCCCGTCTCGTCATCGAACTCGTCGTGGATTTCGACGCGGCCGTCGTGCACGGCGACCGTCCAACGTTCCGGCCCGCCGTACATGGCCAGCCGGTGTTTCACGTCCCTGGCGATCTCGTCGTCCGCACGCGCCACCGAACGCACCAGGTCACGCCGGGTGAGGATGCCCACCAGTCGATGCTCGCGGACCACCGGCAGGCTGCGCAGCCGGTACTGATGCATCAGCTCGACCACGTCGACGATGTCGGAGGAGTAGTTGACCGCGATCGCCGGGGTCGACATCAACTGACCGACCGTGTCGGCCGGCGAGGGCTGGTGTCCCATGTGCAGATGCAGATAGCGGGCGTCGCGCGGGAACCGGTTGCGGAGCAGGTCCAGCTCGCTGACGATGCCGATCACCGCGCCCACGGTGTTCACCACGGGTAGCGCGGTGAAACCGTGCGACGCCAACAGATCGGCGGCTGTCTTGACCGAGGTCTCCGCTGTCACCGTGACAACATCGGCGGTCATCACATCGCAGGCTCGCATCCCTATCACCGTCCCACCGCTGACGCTAGGTGCGCCGCCCGTCTCGGACTGCGGTCGTAGGTCCCCGTGCCCGCGTACCTAGGCCCTAGCCCGCCGCACCCGTCCTGTCACGCCCTGTCACCGCCGGTCAGTCCTGTCCGGTCCGATCAGATCTGCTCCGGAACCATGTCGATCGCGCCGCACGGGCATTCCTGCGCGCACATGCCGCAGCCCTTGCAGTAGTCGTAGTCGATCTCGTAGCGCTTGCCCGGTTCGAGCTTGATCACGGCGTTGTCCGGGCAGACGCCGTAGCAGTTGTCGCATTCGAAGCAGTTGCCGCACGACAGGCAGCGCCGGGCCTCGAACAACGCGGTGGACTCGTCCAGCCCGCCGACCACCTCGTCGAAGGTGGTGATCCGGCGCGCGGCATCCAGCCTGGGCCGGACGGTGGCCGGGGCGTCGCTGTAGTACCAGGTGTTCAGCCGGCTGTACTCGGCGACCGGATGCTTGGTCTGCTGCTGCGGTTCCTCGTTGCGTAGCCAGGCGTCGATGGCCCGGGCGGCCTTCTTGCCGTGCCCGACACCCACGGTCACGGTCCGCTCGGACGGCACCATGTCACCGCCGGCGAAGATGCCCGGGTGGCCGGTCATCAGGTTCGGGCCGACGACCACCACGCCATCGCTGACCTCGATGCCGGGCACGCCGTCCAGCAGCGAGAGGTCGGCCTGCTGGCCGAGGGCCAGCACCACGGTGTCGGCGGCCAGTTCCTCGAACTCGCCGGTGGGCTGCGGGAATCCGGTCTCGTCGAGCTTCATCTTCTCGACGGTGATGGTGCCCTGCTGGGCGTGCGCGATGGTGGACAGCCACTTCAGCCGTACACCCTCCTCCACCGCCTCGGTGACCTCGATGTCGTGCGCGGGCATCCGGTCCCGGGTGCGCCGGTAGACGATCAGCGCGTCGGTGGCGCCGAGCCGCTTGGCGGTGCGGGCCGCGTCCATGGCGGTGTTGCCGCCGCCGTAGACGACGACACGCCGGCCCAACATCGGCGGCTGGTTCGAGGACACGTCATGCAGCAGGGACACCGCGTCGAGGATGTGGGTGGAGTCGCCGGCGGGAATGTAGGCGCGGCGGCTGATCCCGGCGCCCACCGCGAGGAACACGGCGTCGAAGTTGCCCTCGGTCTTCGCGGCCAGCACGTCGGTGACGGTCTGGCCGAGCTCGAATCGCACGCCCATGTCCTGGATGCGGCGGATCTCCGCGTCCAGGATGTCCCTGGGCAGCCGGTAGGCGGGAATGCCGTAGCGCATCATGCCGCCGGGCTCGTCGCCGGCATCGCGAATGACGACCTCGTGACCGAGCAGCGCCAGGTGGTAGGCGGCGGACAGCCCGGACGGGCCCGCGCCGACGACCAGCACCCGGTTACCGGACTCCGGCACGTCGACCGGCACGGTCCAGCCCTGCTTGATGGCCTCGTCGCCGAGGAACCGCTCGACCGAGTTGATGCCGACCTCGGTGTCCAGCTGGCCGCGGTTGCAGGCGGCCTCACAGGGCCGGTAGCAGACCCGCCCCATAATCGCCGGAAAGGGGTTGTCCCGCATGATCTGCCGCCAGGCGTCCAGGTAGCCGTGCTGGCCCTCCTGGTTGCCGCCCTCGGCGTTGTACAGCCAGTGCTGGATGTTCTCGCCGGCCGGGCAGGCGTTGTTGCACGGCGGCAACAGGTCCACGTAGACGGGCCGCTCGGTGCGCCACGAGCCGGTCTTGTTGGCCAGACTCGATCCGACGTCCAGTGTGATCGCGAACGGCTTCTCCATCAGTGTTCGTCCTCCAACTGCGCGCCCAGTGGCTGTTCGACCTGCGGGTACTCGGCCTGCTCGACGTCATCCTGTGGGAATTCGTCCTCCAGCAGGTGGAACCGGCGGATGTTGCGGTCGGCGATCGCCTGGATCCGCTCGATCACGTCGGTGTGTGGCTGTTTGCCGAACAGGTGCCGGTACCGGGCCTGCGGCTTCAGGTACTCCTCCACCGGCACCTGCCGGCGGATCTTCGATGACGCGACGAGCTCGCCGTGCTCGGCCTCGAACACCGGGAACAGCGCGCTCTCCTTGGCCAGCCGGGCGATCTTGATGGTGTCGTGCGAGGCGCAGCCCCAGCCCAGCGGGCAGGGCACCAGCACGTGCAGGTAGCGGGCGCCGTGGAACTCCATGGCGCGGCGCACTTTGTACTCCAGGTCGCGCAGGTCGGCAACGGTGGCCGTTGCCACGTAAGGAATCTCGTGCGCCATCGCGATCAGCGGCACGTTCTTTCCCTGCCCGAACACGTTTCCCGGCTCGCTGCCGACCGCCGGGGTGGTCGTGGTGCGCGCGGCCGGCGGTGTCGCGCCGGAGCGCTGCACGCCGGTGTTCATGTACGCCTCATTGTCGTAGCAGACGTACAGCACGTCGTCGTTGCGCTCGAACATGCCGGACAGGCAGGCGAAACCGATGTCCACGGTGCCGCCGTCGCCACCCTGCCCGATCACCCGGACGTCGTGACGGCCCTTGGCACGCAACGCGGCCGCGACTCCGGTGGCCACCGCTGGGGCGTTGCCGAACACCGAATGCAGCCACGGGATCCGCCAGGACGTCTCCGGATACGGGGTGGAGAACACCTCCAGGCAGCCGGTGGCGTTGACCGCGATCAACTGGTTGTCGGTCGCCTTCATCGCGGTGTCCAGCACATACCGGGCGCCGAGCGCCTCGCCACAGCCCTGGCAGGCGCGGTGACCGCGGTTGAGCGAGTTGTTACGGGTGACGTCGGACTGCACGGACCTCTCGTTGGGGCCCAACAGCCGGTTGCCGACGACAAAGCTTCCTGTCTGGTAGAACTTGATCGGCTGAACTGGCATGGGGTGGTCGCTCCTAGTCGATCCGCGAGGCGATGGCGCCGACATCCCGCAGTACGTTCTCCGCGCGGGGTCCGGACCGTCGCTGTAGGCGTTCCCGTTCCAACTGGCGTTCAATCAGTTCCCTGTTGAGGTCGAGGAACGTCAGCGGTTCCAGTGTGTCGGCCATGGCGTCCCGGAACAGGTTGTTCAGCGACTCCTTGGTGATGGCCCGGCCACCCAGCCCGGCGATCACCGTGTACACCTCGCTGGCGATGCCGGACAGCGCGGTGCGGACGTTCATCGCCACGATCCCGCCGACACCGATCGCCAGCGCCTTCTCCAGCACGACCACCCGCCGCGCGTGCCCGGCGGCGGCGCGCACCGCGTCCAGCGGGAACGGCCGGAAGCTGGTGATCCCGACCGCGCCGATCTTGACGCCCTCCTCGCGCAGCTCGTCGATGGTGTCCTTGATGGTGCCGAGCACCGAGCCGAGCGCGATCACGATGGTCTCGGCGTCCTCGGCGCGGTACGGCCGGACCAGGCCACCGGCCTCACGGCCGAACGCCTCGGCGAACTCGGCCGCCACCTCGGGGATCAGATCGAGCGCCCGCATCTGCTTGTCCCAGGCGAGGTAGCGGACCTCCATGAACGCCTCGGGGCCGACCATCGCGCCGATGGACACCGGGTCGTCCGGGTCGAGCACCTGGCGCGGCTCGTAGGTCGGCAGGAACGCGTCCACCTGCTCCTGGGTGGGCAGGTCCACGCGCTCGACGGCGTGCGTGAGGATGAACCCGTCCATGCATACCATGACCGGCGCGGACAGCTGCTCGGCGATCCGGAACGCCTGGATGTGCAGGTCGGCGGCCTCCTGGTTGGTCTCCGCGTAGAGCTGGATCCAGCCGGAGTCGCGCTGCGACATGGCGTCGCTGTGGTCGTTCCAGATGTTGATGGGGGCACCGATCGCGCGGTTGGCGACCGTCATGACGATCGGCAGGCCCAGCCCGGAGGCGTTGTAGATGGGCTCGACCATGTAGAGCAGGCCCTGGCTGGCGGTGGCGGTGTAGGCACGGGCCCCGGCCGCCGAGGCGCCGATCGCCACGGACATCGCGGCGAACTCGGACTCGACGTTGATGAACTCGCAGGGCTTCAGGTTGCCCTGCTTCACCATCCCGGACAGCGCCTCCACGATGTGGGTCTGCGGTGAGATCGGATAGGCGCAGACGACTTCCGGCCGGCACAGCGCCACGGTCTCGGCGACCGCTCGGGATCCCTCAATCTGACGCAACATGGGCGGCTTCTCTCATCTCGGTGCGTACGTACTCATAAGCCTCCCGCGCGGCCGCCACGTTGCCCTCACCGACGGCACCATGGAACCGCTCGCGCACGGCGGCGATCACGGCATCCAGCCCGACCCGCCCGGTGATCGCGGCGAACCCGCCGAGCAGCACCGCGTTGGGTAGTGGCCGGCCGAGATGTCGCAGCGCCAGTTCGGTGGCGGGCACCGCGATGATCCGCTCGCGATGGAAGTCCGCCAGGAAGTCGGCGATGCCCAGCTCGTCGAACCCCTTGGCGGAATTGATCAAGAGATAGCCCTCTGGCGACAGACCCTCGAACACGTTGACCTGGTGGAGCAGGGTCGGGTCCTGGATGATCAGGGCGTCCGGATGGGTTACCGGTTCCCTGGTCCGGATCTCCTTGTCGTCGATCCGGCAGAAGGCCACCACGGGAGCACCGGTCCGTTCCGAACCGAAACTTGGGAACGCCTGCGCGTAGCGGCCCTCCCGGAAAGCGGCCACGGACAGCAGTTCGGCGGCTGTGACCACGCCCTGCCCGCCCCGACCGTGAATACGCACCTCAAACACAGCACCCTGTGTAATCGCCGCCGCCTCTGTCCGGACAGTGGCCGAAGTCCTCACAACAGCGGGCGGTGTGCCCTGCCATATCCCTGTTGACACGACTGCAATCATGCTCCAACCGGGTGTGAGCAGGGGTGAGAGCCGATGGGCATTGGCGTTCCGGGCCGGACGGCGGCCGTACGCATCCCCCACGATCGGCCGAACCCGCAGGTCGGCGTGCTACTCCCCGAATCCGTTGATGTTCTCCTGACTCTCTGTTGATGAGAAGGAGCCCGCGATGACCACGACGACATCGACGCCGCCGACGGCAGCGACACCACCGCCGACACAATCTTCACAACCAGCGCGGTCCACCCGACCGACACTGGCGGTCTGGAAGTTCACCTCCTGCGACGGCTGCCAGTTGTCCCTGTTGGACTGCGAGGACGAACTGCTGGCGGTGGCCGCGCAGGTCAACATCGCCAGCTTCACCGAGGCGTCCAGCGCCGTGCGGCCTGGGCCCTACGACATCTCGCTGGTCGAGGGATCGATCAGCACGCCCGAGCAGATCGAGCAGATCAAGCACATCCGGGACGAGTCGAAGATCCTCATCGCGATCGGCGCCTGCGCGAACTCCGGCGGCATCCAGGCCCTGCGCAACATGGCCGATCTGGCCGAGTTCCGGTCGATCGTGTACGCCCGGCCCGAGTACATCAACGCCCTCGACACGTCCACCGCGATCTCCGACCACGTCCCGGTCGACTACGAACTGCGCGGCTGCCCCATCAACAAGAACCAGCTGCTGGAGGTGCTCGGCGCGCTGCTGGTCGGCCGCAAGCCGAACCTGCCGGACACCAGCGTGTGCACCGAGTGCAAGCAGCGCGGCGTGACCTGCGTGATGGTCGCCGACGGGACGCCCTGCCTGGGCCCGGTCACGCACGCCGGCTGCGGCGCGGTCTGCCCGGCCTACCGGCGCGGCTGCTTCGGCTGCTACGGACCCCGCGGCGACCGCAACATGCCCGAACTGCTGGGTCTGCTGAGGGTGCACGGCATGAACGAGGACGAGATGCGCCGGGTGTTCCACACGTTCCACGCGACGTTCGACGGCTTCGACGCGTCCGGCGCTCCGGTCACGGCCTCGGCGAACGCCCCGGCGAAGGGGCTGGGAGGCAGCGATGTCCGAGCAAGCTAGGCAACTGCGGGTCAGTGCCCTCGCCCGGGTCGAGGGTGAGGGCGCGCTGGATGTCGTGGTCCGCGAGAACGCCGTGGAACGCGCCGAACTGCGCATCTACGAGCCGCCGCGGTTCTTCGAGGCGTTCCTGCGCGGCCGCGCCTACACGGAACCACCGGACATCACGGCGCGGATCTGTGGGATCTGCCCGGTCGCGTACCAGACGAGCGCGTGCCGGGCCCTGGAGAACGCCTGCGGCGTCAGACTTCCCGAACCGATCGCGAACCTGCGCCGGTTGATCTACTGCGGCGAGTGGATCTCCAGCCACGCGCTGCACATCTACCTGCTGCACGCCCCCGACTTCCTCGGCTACCCGGACGCGATCACCCTCGCGGCCGACGCCCACGCGGAGGTCGAGCGCGGGCTGCGGCTGAAGAAGGTCGGCAACCAGATCCTGGAGCTGATCGGCGGGCGCGCCATCCACCCGATCAACATGAAGGTCGGCGGCTTCTACCGGACACCCGCGCCGGAGGAACTGGAACCGCTGCGGGAGACGCTGCACCAGGCACTGGACGACGCGCTGGCCACGGTCGAATGGGTGTCCACGTTCCACTACCCCGACCTGACGCTGGACCACCGGTTCCTGACACTGTCCGAACCGGACCAGTACGCGATCGAGGGGGGCCAGCCGCGCACCGACAAGGGTGTGCTGTTCCCGGTCGAGTCGTTCCCCGAGCATGTCGTCGAGTACCAGGTGGAGCGGTCCACCGCGATGCACGCCACGCTCGACGGTGGCCGCTACATCACCGGCCCACTGGCCCGGTACTCCATCAACTCGGCCACCCTCACGCCCACCGCCAAGCGGGCGGCGAAGGCCGCCGGTCTCGGCACCGAATGCCGCAACCCGTTCCGCAGCATCATCGTGCGCGCGGTCGAGGTGGTGTACGCGATCGAGGAGGCGCTGCGGCTGATCGACGGCTACCGGCAGCCCGAGTTGCCGGCCGTCGAGGTCAGGCCGCGGGACGCCGTCGGCCACGGCGCCAGCGAGGCCCCACGCGGGCTGCTGTACCACCGTTACGAGATCGGCGCGGACGGCCTGATCCGCTCGGCCGACATCGTGCCGCCCACCGCGCAGAACCAGACCGCGATCGAGGAGGACCTGCGCCGGCTGGTGGAGCACAACCTGGAACTCGACGACCAGAAGCTCACCGCGCTGTGCGAGCAGTCCATCCGCAACTACGACCCGTGCATCTCCTGCTCGACGCACTTCCTGACGCTGCGGCGCATCACCAGGTGACCGAGGTGACGACGCCCGCCCGCGTCGCCGTCATCGGAGTGGGCAACGAGTTCCGGCACGATGACGGCATCGGGCCGAGACTGATCGCCGAGCTGACCGGGAAGGTGCCGGCCGGCGTGCGGCTGGTGGTCTCCGACGGCGAGCCCGCCGGGCTGCTGGACGCCTGGGACGGCGCCGACCTGGTCATCCTGGTCGACGCCGTGGTCAGTGAGGTAGTCGGTGAGGTGGCCAGTGAGGTGGCCGGTGAGGTGGTCACCGAGCCTTCCACGCCCGGCCGGATGCATCGCACCAGCCTGGAGCGGGACATGCTTGGCGGCGATGCGGCACCGGATCCCCTGCTCACTCCGGCCGGTGGCGCCCCCAGCTCCCATGGGCTGGGCATCCCCGAGGCGGTGGCGCTCGGCCGGGCCTTGGGCAGGCTGCCGTCCCGGCTTATCGTGTACGCCGTGGAGGCGGCGGACGTCGATCTCGGCCCCGGCCTCTCGGCCGAGGTGGCCGCCACACTGCCGGATTTGGTTGACTCGGTGTTCGCCGAACTACCTCAGCCCTGACGACAAACGGCCCTGGATCGCCCACCAAACCGCACGAAAGGGTGGTCTCGTAGACCAGAGTGGCTGTTTGTGGAGTCGACGATGAACGCTAGGCGCGTCCGTTACCTGCTTCGATATCGGCTGGGTGGTCTCGCCCGGCTGGCGGGCTGGGGTCGCAACCCACTGCGCAGAATCACCGACCGGATCGAACTTGTCGCGCGTGTCGTCGCGGTACTGCTGGTGGCGGCCGCGCTCCCGTTGGCGCTCATGGTGGGTGGCGCCGTCCAGCGGTACAGCGTGGACGAGGTCAACCAGCAGAACGCCGCGCGGCACCAGGTCACCGCCGTGCTGGCGGTGGACAGTCCCGAACACCCCGGTGTCACCACCCTCGTGTCCACCACCGCGACCTGGCAGGCGCCGGACGGCACGACCGTCAGCGGCCCGATCACCGTCGCCAGCGGTACGACCAAGGGCAGCACGGTGCCGATCTGGGTGAACAACGCCGGCGACCAGGTGCTTCCGCCGTTGACCTCCGACCAGGTGTACTGGCGCTGGTTCGCCACGGTCTCCGCCGTCATGGGCCTGGCCGCCATCGCGGCCCTCGTCTCGCTGGGCGCGCTCCGCTGGTATCTCGACCGCAAACGCTGGGCCGACTGGGACCACGAATGGGCCAACGTCGAACCCCAGTGGACCCGCCACCTGTCCTGACCAATTTCGCGAAATGCGCTGGCCCGCTCGCGCGTTTGCGGCATGATGATCGCCGTGTCGTCGATCACCGAACTGGTCAGCGATCTGCGTCAAGTGCTCCAGAAGTTAGCCGACGGCAGAGACCAACAACTTCGCGTTGCTGAGCGCGCGTGGACCGAAGGGCAGGCGATCCTCGCGCATGTCCTCGGCGGCTCGGCGCGGATCGAGGCGCAGGTCCTGATCGACCAGGCCGGCCTGCTCACCGAGCAGCTTGCCGAGACCCGCGCACTCATTGACCGATGCACAGAGAAGATCGAAGCGTTCATTTACCGCTTGCAAGGTGGGTCGGCCGGTCCCCCCGCTGCCGCATTGGCATCGGCGAAGCCGCAGCAAGATCGGGTTCCGGTTCAGCCGATGAAGACAAGGGCCGAACAGGCGAAGCAACGGGTCGGCCGGAGCCCCGTTGGTTCCTCCCCAGCACATGGCGAGTGGGTGCGATCCGACGGGTGGAATATCCGGATGCGAAGCGGCAACGGTGACGATTACTACCACGCGGTGGTCGACTTTGTCCGGCAGCTGAGCCCTGAGATGCGGCCAGCCGGCCGACTCGCCACCCACATCGAGGCCAAGGTGGCTGTCCAGATGCGCCTGACGGGTTCCAAGGAAGAGACCGTCGTCGTGGACCGTACCGTCTGCGGTACCCGCGAGTTCGACAAGAACCAGAGGTGGACCTGTGCCAATCAGCTTGAACGCACGTTTCTGCCTCCCGGTGCGAAACTACATGTGATTGATCCGGTTCACGGTAAAGTGACGTACGGCAAGGAGGAGGGCCAGTGACGCTGACGGCGTATGGGCCGACCTATCGCGATGGCGTCGAGGGCGGCTTCACCCGAACGGTCAATTCTCCTGCCGACGTCCGCGAACTCGTTGCCCTGCTCGGTGACGAAAGCGTGTTCACCGCCGCCGTCGAAAGCGAGCACGCGGTCCTCGACGTCCACGTGCGGAACGGCTTCGGCTACCTGCTTTACAACGGCCCCGAGATGGTGGGTGCCTACAGCATCGGCGACCCCGCGTCCCCCGCCGTCACCGCGTCGGAGACCGGTTTCCCCGCCGGCAGCGGCGTCGCGCTCGACCTGTTCACCACGGCGCTGATCGAGTTCCTCCAGACCGGCACGCTGCCCGCGGGCATCCGTTGGGGCCAAGCCGACGCCAGCTGACGTGGAGCCCTCCAGCGCCACTAACGGCACTTGGTCCCTTACCGTCGCGTACTTCGGCCCTGCCCAGATCGGCGGGCGGGTCAGACCATATCGGGGAACCATGGCGGTAAGGAGCAGGGCAAACACGCGACGGTGGCTTGGAGGGATCATGGACGACGTCATGAAAGATGACGTGAAGGGACCGGACGTCGAGACAATCTATTCGGCGTTGGAAGTCGCCTGCCGCGCTCCTTCGGTGCACAACACCCAGCCATGGCGGTGGGTGATCGCCCCTCATTCCCTGCACCTGTTCGCGGATTCCGCCCGCCGGCTACCGGTGATCGACGCCTCCGGGCGTGAGCTGATCATCAGTTGCGGCGCGACGCTCCACCACGTGCGATCGGCGTTCCGGGCCCTGGGCTGGCGGGCGGACGCGCACCGGCTGCCCAACCCCGCCGACCGCGATCACCTCGCTGCGCTGGAGTTCGCACCACTGCCCCGGATCGACTCCCGGTCGGTGCGGCTGGTGACCGCGTCCAGCCAGCGCCACACCGACCGCCGTCCGTACCTGCCCGACAGGGTGCCCACCGACCTGCTGGACCGGGTCGCGGGCGCCGCCAACGCCGAGCATGTCCGGGTCACACCCGTCCTCGACGCGACACACCGCCGCGATCTCATGGTCGCCCTGGCACAGGCCAACACCGCGCAGCGGGAAAACCCGATGTACAAGGCGGAACTGTCCGAATGGAGCCACCGGCACCTCGGCGCCGTCGAGGGAGTGCCCGCCGCCGCCGTGCCCATGAGCAACCCGCTGCACCGCGGCATGCCCGGCCGCGAGTTCGACGGCGGCGAGCTGGACAGCCCGCCCGCCCTGGACGACGGTGCCTCGCTGATGGTGCTGAGCACCGGCTCCGACGACAAGCTCGACTGGCTGCGCGCCGGCGAGGCCCTGTCCGCCGCGCTGCTGGTGGCGACCTCGGTGGGCCTGGCCACCTGCACCCTCAGCCAGGTCGGCGAGGTCCGCTCGGTCCGCGACCTGGTGCGCCACACCGTCCTGCACGACGTCAGTGAGCCACAGTTGGTCATCCGGCTCGGCTGGCCGGCCACCGCCGACTATCCCGGCCCGGAAACTCCGCGCCGCCCGATGTCCGACATCGTCAGCAACTGGGACGAGTGACACAGCCGAATGGGTTTGATTCGTTCAAGTGCACGACCCACATGGGCGCACTCACCGCAGCGAGCTGACCGAATGGCTGCTCGCTGGGATCCAGCACGCTGATGAGTGGTGCGGTGGGACGTTCGGTGCGCCGAACGTCCCACCGCACCGGCAGACCCGCCCGAACTCACGGGTCGGCGATCAGGCTGCCCACGGCGCCACGTTGGGCGTCCGCGAGCCTGTGCGTGAGGATGGTGTAGGTGCCGGGTTGTTTGAGAGTGAACTCGACGAAGCCACCCTCACCGGGTTCCAGATCAAGCTGTTGGGCCCCGCCGTCGGCGGCGTTGCCCGGCAGCAGCAGGTAGGCGCCTTCCTTGAACACAGTGTCGAACTGGGCACCAACGACGTGGAAGGCACTGGGTGAGTTTGGCCCGGCGTCCATGACCCACAGTCGGATCCGCTGCCCGACCTTCACGTGAATCGGTGCGTAGCGGTACTGGTTGGCATAGCCGTTGAACACGACCAGATTCGGGTCGGCAGCGACCAGTTGGGACATCGTGGGTATGCCACCGCCCTGGCCGAGGTAGAACTCGGACTGGACGAAAACGTCGGAGTTGGCGACGGGGTCCAGGTTCGGTGGGTCGATAACCACCGCGCCATACATGCCCATCGCAACGTGCTCGATCAGTGGCGCGGTTCCGCAGTGGTAGAGCCAGATTCCGGCGTGTTCGGCGCGGAATTGATAGGTCGACTGGCCGCCACCGGGGATAGTGCGCATGGCCGTGCCGGGGTCGACCTGGCTGGCGTGGAAGTCGATGGAGTGTGGCATGTCGCTGTCGTTGATCAGGTGGACGGTGAACACGTCACCGACACGGCCGTGTAGCACCGGGCCCGGCACCGTGCCGTTGTAGGTCCAGACCTGTTGCCGTACGCCGGGGGCGACTTCGATCGTGGCGTGCTGGACATGGAGGGTTACGTCGTGTTCGGTGCCACCGGCGACCGGGCGCAGGGCCGGGTCGTAGGGCCGCCAGGTTGGTGGCGGTGCCGAGGCCATGTTGGTGACCGTGCCGGGGCTTTGCTGGGTGGTCGGGGCCGGAGCGGTGGTGGACATCGCGGTGGACGTCGTGGTGCGGACCGTGAGGGTCATGCCGGCCTCGCGGTGGCCCGGGATCGTGCAATACAACACCTCGTCACGGGTGACGACACCCATGTCAACGGTCTGCTGCTGGCCCGGAGCCAGCATTCTGGTGATGTGCTTGCTGTCCAGTGCGAGGTTGTGGTCCATTTGACCGGCGTTGCGCACCTTCACGACCAGATCGGTGCCGGGCGAGACGGTCAGAGTGGACGGTGCGACCGCGAACTCGGTCAGGGTGACCGACACGGGCACACCGGATGTCGCCGTCACGGCTGAACCGTTCGTCGCGCTGGCGGTGTGGCCGGACCAGGTGTTGCCGACCAGGGCGAGCACCGCGAGGACGACCGCCACGGACGTGATGGCCAGGATCTCATGACCGGCCAGCCGCCGTCGCCGTCCCGTCGCGCCGGCCGAATCGGTGGTCTCGGAAGTCGTCTGGTCCTGTGAGGCGGCGGTGGTCTGGGAAGGGGTCCGGCGTACCGCGAGCAGAGCCGCGACGACCAGTGCCGGGAACGACGCGAACCCGGCCAGGACCAGGACCCACGCCAGCACACATGTTCCACCGGCGATGGGCAGGACCAGCAGCAGGACGCCGATGTTGCCGACGAGCGCCCGCGGCAGCCAGGCGTACTCCAGCACCTCGGTGATCCGGCGGTTACCGACCGGCCCGCCACCGACCATGACCGGGATGAGAAAGGTCAACGCGGCGATCAGGATCTGGGCGATCACTCCGATGCCCAGCATGGGCACCAACAGCCGGTCAAGCAGATCGTCCGCCCGCGCGGCACCGAGGGCCAGGCCAACGACGTCGACGATCAGGGCGACCAGGAGCCAACCGTTTCCGGCCAGCAGTGCGACCGGAGCGGCCGAGCGTGGTGGTTTGGCGCGCATCTCGGCGATGGCGGGCCACAGCGAATAGGCAACGCCGACCGCATAGCCCGCCATACCGGCTGCGGCCAGCCAATGCGCCTGCGCCAGCAGCCCGGTGAGCAGGGTGCCAGTAACCGTGACGGCCAGACTCACGACGGTGATCACCAGGGCCCGACGTGCGAAACGCGGTGCGGTCTCGGCCATGCGGGTACGCAACGCCGCCGGCCAGAGCATGAACAAGGTGCCGATCACCACCAGGCCGAGCCAGCCCAGCAGGTTCAGGTGCGCGTGGCTGAGGCGCAGCGCCTCCTGCCAGCCGATCGAGCCCGCCACGCCGCTGGCCAGCAGCGCGCCCAGGGTGGCGCCGACAACCAGCGCGACACCCGCGGCGACGTAGTACCAGACCACGATCCGCAGGCGCCCGGAAAGGCTCGCGGCCCGCGTCATGGCCACCAGGCTGACCGTGTGGGCGATGACCGCGACGACCGCCAGGGACGCCCCGGCAACGACCAACCACAACAGGTGGACGGGAATGCCGATCAGAACGGAAACACCGCCCAGGTTGAAGACGGCCAGCCGGATACGGGCCGCCGATTCGGATCCCGCCCGCGCGTGCAGCAGCGCCTGCGCGAAATGCCTGGTGTACACGAGTATCGCGTTGCTGGCCGCGCCGAGCACCAACAGGTGAAGCGCCAGCCACTCCGGCATCGCTATCAGGTCGTGTGCGGCCACCACACAGGCGGCGGCGACGAGATAGCCGGCGATCAGACTCGCGGCCACGGTGTGCAGGCGGCGACGCGGCGTCCCGCCCTCGGTTGGCGGCCGGCGCTCATAACTCGGCGGCGGCGCCGGCAACTGGTCGGTCAACCCGATCAGCCTCCTATATTTTCAACGGTGTTGTCCTGTGAAAATGAGGACTACACCGGACCGCCATGATCGTCAAGGTCGGGGTGGTCACCGTGTCCGGGATCACCGGGCTCCCGCGCACCCGCGTCCGCAGCCCTACCTGGTCTGGCCGGATTCAACGCGCTGATCAGCATGAACGCGCTGACTACGCCGTTCGTCGGTTGCTGCTTGCCGACCCCGAAGTGGGCCGCGCCGCCCGGCACGCCGCGTGCCACGGACACCGTGACATATGCACAACTCAAGTAGGTTTAATTAGACACATACTTGGCGAACGAGTGAGGAGCGGCCGTGTACTTCACGGATCGGGGCATTGAGGAACTGGACGCCCGACGCGGCCAGGACCAGGTAAGCCTTGCCTGGCTGGCGGATCGACTGCGTCGGTTCGTCGACCTGCATCCCGACTTCGACGTCCCCATCGACCGGTTGGCCACCTGGCTGGCCCGCGACGACGAGGACGCGGACTAGGACCTGGCCGTCGGTTTAGCGGGAGACTGCCTCGTCGCGCTACCCCAGGACGAAGCGCGCGTGCTCCTTGCGGAGCATCTCGTAGGGGTTCAGGTTCTTGACACCCAGTGCGATGCAGGCGTTCGGGATCTTGATCTTCTTCACCGAGTTCGCGGCGACCTCATGCGTGACCACGTTGAAGCCATGTGCGTGGGCGTGAGCAACGAGGTAATAGTCCGCCACCTGAAGGAACTGGCTGACGGCCGCTGGCTCGTAGTTCCCGCCGTCTGCCCAGGTGCTCACCACCGCCAGACTCGGCAGCATGTCGCTGTCCGGGGGCAGAAAAAAATCATCGTCGAGGGCTTTCGCCCACTCGGCGAGTTCGTCATTTCCGCCGATCAGCTCGTCCCTCACCTTCTCGATCGAGTATACGGTTCCCTTCGCATGCTCCCTGTCGATCCAGTCCCAAAATGCCGGGCAGAAGTCAAAACTGTAGTGGAGATTCTTGGCCTAGATGAAAACGTTCGAATCGAGCAGGTAGGGCATCACGCGACTCCCAAGTGGGCCGCAAGCTCATTGAAGGTGGATACCTTCTTGAACCCAAGCATCCGGAACGCGTCACGGTACAGCGTCTGGCCCTCCAGAGTACTTTCCAGGAGAGCGCGGGCAAATCGCTTGCCAACTCGGACTGGCTGCGTGTTATAGAAGTTTCCACCTCTACTGCCGCCTCGCTCATCGAGTATCGCCATGACACGCTGCCATTCCGCCGCGAACTCGTCACGGTATCGTACATCAGTGAGATGATGAGCATCGAAAAGTCGTCGGAGTACGACAAGCGTGCTCACCTTGAACTGACGGGCGAGTCGATCCAGTTCCTCGGTGATCGAGTCGAGGCGCAGGTCAAGCCTTCGGAGGTCGTCGAGAGGAATCAGGAACTCCGCCGCGACCTGATTGCACCATCGCTCGATAGCATTGGCGGACGTTGACGTCATATCGACGTCGGACAGCGCCGACTGTCCAAGCCAGATATGCACCAGCTCGTGGACGAGCGTGAAAATTTGCGCAGCCTTGGAATCAGCGCCGTTGACAAAAATAACCGGTGCGAGGTCATCCGCGAGTGCGAACCCCCGAAACTCCTCCGGGTTCAGCTTCCGATGTGTATTACTTCCCACGACGCCGTTCACCATAACCAGCACACCGTTCTTGTCCGCTTCCTCGATAAGGCGACGAAATGCCTCGCTCCAGCTTGTTCCGCGCTCCTGTGGGGCGAAATCGAGTGCCCGACGCATCAGAGTGGCGGCTTCCACAACGTTGTCACCAGCGCTGAACATCCCAACGAACGGAACACGCGACTCCCGATGAACCCGCGCGTAGTCGCGATACCACTCCTGGCGTTGCTGGCACTCGTAAACGGTGTCGAGAAGGTCGGGGCTGGCGTGGCCGATCTCAGCGTCGCCCATCGTTCGGAAGTCCGGGATCGGCAGCGGTTCCTCGGGAGGCTCGGGCAGAAAAAGATATCCCACCGGGGTGTGAGTCGCCCGCGCGTAGTCCTCCAACTGTTTCAGCGTCGGCTGTCTCACCCCCTGTTCCCACTGGCGGAGCGCCGGGAACCCGCTCGCCAGTTCCTCGGGGGTCAGATGAGACCGCTCACGCGCCCAGACGAGCAGTTCGGGGCGAACGTGAACCCTGACCATCATGCCTCGATCATACATGAACGGAGATCATTGTCACCTCAGTTGTCGCCGGAACCGCTCAGACGCGCAGGGCTGGGAGGTAGGGGTCGCCGGGGCGGACGGGGGCCAGCCGGATCCGGGCGTCGACCACGCGGACGTCCTTCCGCCAGGCGATCAGTGGGTTGAGGTCCAGTTCCACGACCTCGGGCAGCAGTTGGGCGAGCAGGCCGATGCGCAGCAGCACGTCCTGGATCGCGGCCTCGTCCAGCGGGGACCGGGCTTCCGGGCCGAACAGCGACGCCGACGCGCGCAGGCCACGCATCAGATCCTCGGCGTCGGTCTGGCCCAGCGGAGTCAGCCGGGCGGAACGGTCGGCCACCACGTCGGTGTCCACGCCGCCGATACCGAACACCACCAGCGGGCCGAACGTGACGTCGGAGTTCACGCCCACCAGGAATTCCCGGCCGTGCGGCAGCATCGGCTGGATGATCAGGCCACCCAGCGTGTCGCCGAACCGGTCGCGCAGCTGACGCACGCCCGCGATCACCTCATCGTGGTCGTGGACGTCGACCAGTACTCCCCCGCCAGCGGACTTGTGAAGCAGGCCCTCGGCGATCGCCTTGATGACGACCGGCCCGCCACCGAACTCGTCGAAGGCACGCAGCGCGTCCTCGTCGGTCGGCGCGCAGGTCCGGCTGCCCACCAGCGGAATGCCGAAGCAGCGCAGCAGCGCGTCGGTCTGGTCCGGATCGAGCCAGCCGCCCTCCGGGTGGGCACGGAACGCCTCACGCAGCAGCGCCAGCGCGGCCGGCACGTCCGCGTCGGCGGGCAACACGGCCGGCGGATTCTCGCGGTCGCGCCACCGCGCGTAGCCGGCGAGCCGGCCCAGCGCGCCGATGGGCGTGGCCGGGTCGGAGTAGCTGGCGGTCATCGGGCTGCCGTCCGGGCCCGGTAGTGGGGCGACCGCCTCGACCTGATCGGAGCGGACCACCAGGACCGGCTTGTCACCGGCCCGGCCGATGACCTTGTGCAGCTGGGTGATCGGGTCACCCACGGCGGTCGGCACGCTCGCCGCGATGACCGCGTCGACGCCGGGATCGGCCAGGACGGCAGCGACACACCGGTTGTAGGTCTCCGGGTCCACGGCGGCGGTGGTGTCCGTCGGGTTCGCGGCCGTGGCGGTGCTCGGCATCGCGACGCGCAGGGCCTCGATCGTCTCCGGCGCCAGATCGGCCAGCACGAGCCCGGCCGAGACGGCGGCGTCGGCCGCGAGAACACCGATTCCGCCGACATTGGTGACCACGGCGACGCGGTTGCCGGCCGGCCGGGGTTGCCAGCTCAGCGCGGCGACGGTGGCGATCAGTTCGTCCGTGGTGTTCACCGCGATCACGCCGGCCTGTCCGAACAGCGCGTCCCGGGTCACCGCCGGGGTGGCGGTGGCCGCGGTGTGCGAGGCCGCCGCACGCTGCGCCCCCTTGGTGGAGCCGGCGCGCACCGCGAGCACCGGCTTGACCCGGGTGAGCGCCCGGCACAACCGGCTGAACTTGCGGGGATTGCCGAACGACTCCAGGTACAGGATGGTGACCGCGCTCGCGTCGCCCAGCCACCACATCAGCATGTCGTTGCCGCTGACGTCGTACTTGTCGCCGGTGGAGACCATGGTCGACAGGCCGAGCCCGAGGTTGCGCAATCGCTCGCGCAGCGCGATGCCGAGCCCGCCGGACTGGGTCACCAGTCCGATCGAGCCGGGCGCGGCCGGCGGCGGGGCGAACGTGGCGTCCAGTCTCACGGTCGGATCGGTGTTGGCCAAGCCGACGCAGTTGGGGCCGAGGACACGCATGCCGTGCCGGCGGACCGCCTCGCGCAGCCCGTCGCGCAGCTCCGGCACGCCGGTGATGCCGGCGGTGATCACCACCAGGGCGCGGACCCCGCGCCGGCCGCACTGCTCGGCGACATCGGGCACCGCCCGGGCTGGCACGCACAGCACGGCGACATCACAGGCCACCGGCAGGTCCTCGGCGCTGGCCACGGTCGGCACACCGAGGATGCCCGGGTCGCCGACCGCGCGTGGGTTGACCGCGTAGAGCTGGCCGGCGTAGCCGCCGCGCAGGATGTTCGCGAGCACGGCGTGCCCGACCGAACCCTCGGACCGGCCCGCGCCGATCACGGCCACCGACTGGGGCCGCAGCAGCACGCGCAGGCTGGCCTTGTCGGCCAGCCGCTCGCGCTCGCTCATCGCGTTCAGATACGGCTCGACCTCGTCCAGCACCAGTTCGACATGGGTGACCGGACCCTCCCGGTTCAGGTGACAGGGCAGGCCGCTGTCCGTCAGCAACCGCATCATCCGGCGGTTCTCGGTGAGCACCTCGGCGACGAAGCGTCGAACGCCATGCGCCCGGGCGATCGACACCAGGTACTCCAACAGCAGCGTGCCCACGCCGTGCGCCTGGGCACTGTGCGCGACCGCCAGCGCCACCTCGGCCTCGGTCGGCTCGGCAAGCCCGTCGTAGTGGCCCACACCGATCAGCTCGCTGCCGCGGAACGCGCCGATCGAACCGCGTCGCGCGCCGACCGGCGAGATCATGTTCAACACCAGGTCGACCAGCCGGCCGGGCACCGGGCCGAAGAACCGGTAGTACCGGTCGCGCTCGTCCAGGCCCTCGTGCAGCCGCAGCACGGCGTCCCGGTCGTCGGGCACCAGCGGCCGCAGGAAGACGACCTCACCGTCGGCGGTCACCGCCCGCACTCCCTGCTGACCGGCGGTGATGGCCGGCACGGGCCCGCTGGTTCCTGGCATGTTCCTCAGCTCACCTCCTCGCCGGGCCGGGCGGCAGGGCCGCTGCTCCCGACGGCCGGGGTCCTTTGTCCCGTGGTGCCGTGCCGTGCCGCTGTCCCGTGATCGGCTCGTCAGTTCATTCGATGTGCCGTTGTTCCTGGTCACGCATCTGCGTGGCGAGCACGGCGGCCTGCGTGCGGCGCTCCATGCCCAGCTTGGTGAGCAGCCGGGACACGTAGTTCTTGACGGTCTTCTCGGCCAGGAACATGCGTTCGGAGATCTGCCGGTTCGTCAGGCCCTCGCCGATGAGCTCCAGCAGGGTGCGCTCCTGACCGGTCAGGCTCGCCAACGGGCCCTGCGGCACCATGTTGGCCCGCAGCCGGTCCATCAGCGCCGCCGCCGCGCGGTTGTCCAGCAGCGACCGGCCGGATCCGACGGTCCGGACCGCCGAGACCAGCTCCAGGCCCTCGATGTCCTTGATGACATACCCGCCCGCGCCGGCGAGGATGGCGTCCAGCATGGCCTGTTCGTCGGTGAACGACGTGAGCATCAGGCAGTTCAGTTCCGGCAGTTTGGACCGCAGTTCGCGGCACAGCTCG
>DASVLX010000034.1:0-22643 GCA_036384655.1 Pseudonocardiaceae bacterium | reverse complement strand
GGTCGCCCATTCGGTGAACGTGCGGGCGGCCGCCGAGCGCCGCGCCAGGGTGGCGCGGCTGGCGCCCGCCGATCTCTGGGCGGCCAGCCATGACCGCATCGCCGGCAGGTCCAGGGTGAGACGGACCGGTCCGTCTTCCTCCCCGGACGCCGCCGCGGGTCCCTCGGTCGATCTCTCGGCCGCTGGGCCAGCCGCTTCGATGTTCCCGCGGGTGTTGCCCACGGCATGCACCAGCAGGGATGTGACGTCCCCGCGGTAGGCCCGCACCGTGTGTGGCGACAGCCCCCGTTCCCACGAGAGATGCCGCTCGAAGTCGTCCACGACCGAGGTCAGCGCCGGGCTCAGAGCCCGGCCCACGGCCTGGTTCACGGACGAGGACAGCCCAGCACGTGTCCGACCGGTGTCGTTCCGTACAGAGCTCATGACCAAGACGGTGCTCGCGCTAGCCCGATCGGTCAAGCTGACATGGCCGAGCGCGGAATGTATGGAGATCACGTTAACAAGTGATCCGCGTCAATCACCGATGGGCGCCTCCTCCCGGGCCGGATAGCCGCCAGCCGGTCTCGCGGCGTTCGGCCAGCCCCGCGCGCTCCAGACCGGGCAGCAGCGCCCGGACGCGGCCGATCGGCAGTCCCGAGACCACCGCGATCCGTTCCGCGGACAGCGCCCGGCCACCCTCCAGCGCCTCATGCACGCGCAGCGACTGCGCGTCCAGGCCATCCGTGGCGCGTTTCTCGACCGGTGGCGGATCGGTCAGGTCCGCACCGATCCGGCCGATCGTCTCGATCACCTCGGCCACGGAGCTGACCAGGCAGGCGTCTCCGTTCCGCAGCAACTCGTGGCAGCCCACCGACATCGCGGAACTGACCGGCCCGGGCACCGCCATCACCAGCCGGCCCTGGGCGGCCGCGGTGGCGGCGGTGTTGCGCGCGCCGCTGCGCCGCCCCGCCTCAACCACCACCACACCGTCGCTGAACCCGGAGATCAGCCGGTTCCGGACCAGGAACCGATGCCGGGCGGGCGGAGTGCCCGGCGGGTACTCGCTGACCACGGCGCCCGTCTCGGCGATCTTCCGCAGCAGCAGCTCATGGCCGGCCGGGTAGCAGATGTCCACCCCGCAGCCCAACACGGCCAGTGTGCGGCCGTGAGCGGCCAGCGCGCCCCGATGCGCGCAGCCGTCGATGCCGTACGCCGCGCCCGACACGATCGCCCAGCCGGCCTGGGCGAGGCCGTAGCCGAACTCGGCGGCCACCTGCTCGCCGTAGGCGCTGGCCGCCCGTGCGCCGATCACGGCCACCGCCCGGCCCGCCACCTCGTCCAGGCGTGCCGGGCCACGCACCCACAACGCCAGGGGCTGGCCGGCATAGCGATTGTCGGGGCGGTTCTCGGGGCTGCCATCGCCGGTCGCGCCACCCGCCGAGGCGTTGTTCGGGGCCGTGCCGAGTCCGGCAGTGCTGAGTCCGGCACTGAGCCCGGTGAACTGCCAGGCCGGCCATTCGTCGTCCTCGGGCACCACCAAGCGGGCACCGACCTTCGCGGCCTCGGCGAAGTCCGCCTCGGTCCGGTCGAGATGGCGCCGGGACTCCGTCTCCGCCCGGACCCGCTCGGGCACCTCGCCGGCGCGCACCCACGCGGCGGCGAGCACCGGACCGACCTCGTCGACGAACCTGACCAGCGCGCGAGCGGGTGGTTCGGCCACCCGCAGCAGATAGCCGCGGGCCTCGCGCACCTCGGCCGGCACCGGCTGGGACACCGATTGGGACACCGGCCGCGAATCGGGCTGGGGGTCGAGCGTGCTCATGCCACCCTCCGATCCCGGAACTGCAGCGCCGCGGCCACATCGTCGGCGCCGGGCCGTTCCCGGCCAGCCAGATCCGCGAGTGTCCACGCCACCCGCAGGCACCGATCGGCGCCGCGACCGGTGATGGCGCCGACCGCGAGTCCCCGGTCGAGCAGGGCCGTCGCCTGTTCGGGGAGTGGGTATTCCCGGCGCAGCACCGGACCCGGCACCTCCGCGTTGGTGCGCCAGCCGTTGGCCGCCCAGCGGCTGGCCGCCCGCTGGCGCGCCTCCACCACCCGCTGCCGCACCGCGGCGGTGCTCTCCGGCGCACCGTCGAGATGCGGGCTCATCGCGGTGATCGGCCGCATCCGTACCCGCAGGTCGACCCGGTCCAACAACGGCCCGGACAGCCTGCCCAGGTACTTCCGCCGGGCCGTTGGTGTGCAGGTGCAGTCGATGTCCCGCGGTGGCGCGCAGGGGCATGGATTGCTGGCCGCCACCAGCTGGAAACGGGCCGGATAGCGGACGATCCCATCCCGCCGGGCATGCCGGACCTCGCCCTCCTCCAGCACCGTGCGCAGCGCGTCCAGGCGCTGCTCGCCGAACTCGGCGGCCTCGTCCAGGAACAGCACGCCCATGTGGGCCCGGCTGACCGCACCCGGCTTGGCCAGGCCGCTGCCGCCGCCGACGAGAGCGGCGACGGACGTCGTGTGATGTGGCGCGACGAACGGCGGCACCGTCACCAGTGGGGCGTCCACCGACAGCTCGCCGGCCACCGAGTGCACCGCGGTGACCTCCAGCGACTCGGCCACCGACAGGTCCGGGAGCAGGCCGGTGAGTCGTTGCGCCAGCATCGTCTTGCCGGTGCCGGGCGGGCCGATCAACAGCAGGTGGTGCCCGCCAGCGGCGGCCACCTCCAGCGCCCAGCGGGCTTCCGACTGGCCGACCACGTCCGCCAGATCGGGCCGCCGCGCGATCGTGCGGACGGGCGTGCCGTCCGGCTCGACAAGCCGTCCCGGTTCGCCACGCAGCCAGGCGATCACGTCGACGAGACGCATCGCGGCGCGTACCCGCATGCCCTCGACCAGGGATGCCTCGGCCAGTGTCTCGAACGGCACCACCGCCCTGCGTAACCCGGCGCGACGGGCCACCATCAGGGCCGGCAGCACGCCACGGACCGGCCGGATCCGGCCGTCCAGCGCCAGTTCACCCAGCAGCACCGTGCCGCACAGCGCGTCGCCCGGCACCCGGCCGGTGGCAGCCAGCATCGCGCAGGCCAACGCCAGGTCGTAGCCGGCGCCTGTCTTCGGCACGGCGGCCGGTGACAGCGCCAGCGTGATCGTGCGGTCCGGCCATTCCTCCCCGCTGTTGCGGATCGCCGCCCGCATCCGGTCGCGGGCCTCCTGCAGGGCGGCGTCGGGCCGGCCGAGCAGCCGCATGCCGGGCAGGCCCTTGCGCACGTCGGCCTCGATCTCCACGCAGAACCCGTCCATGCCCAGCAGCGCGACGGAGAACGCGGATGCGAGCGTCATGAGAACGCCCCCGCGAAGTGCTCCAGGCGCGGCTCGCCCGAGGGCGGCCACAGCACGGACACCACGTCGAACCGGACCGGGCACCAGCCAAGCTGGTACCTGCGCAGCCAGGCCTGGGTGGCGGCACGGATCCGGGCCTGCTTCGCGGCCGTGATCGCCTCGGCCGGACTACCGAACTCCCCCGATGACCGCGCCTTCACCTCGACGACGATCAGCCGGTAGCCATCGGTCGCGACGATGTCGAGCTCGCCCTCCCTGCATCGCCAGTTGCGGGACAGGATGACCAAGCGTTGTGACCGCAGAGAGGCCGCGGCCAGGGTTTCGGCGGCGCGACCAAGATCGTGCCCGGGCGTGCGGGTGTTCGTCTCCATGTGGTGTCACCCCTCGTTCGTCGGAGGACCCGATCGCGTTCTCGGGCCGGTTCCGACGTTGCCCGGTTACGACGGGCGACACCAGGTGCCTTGATCAACTTGTGGACAACTCGGCCGCCGGATCGCCTCCTGTGCACAACCGACGGCGTCCGGGGTGCGCTCCGACCGAAACTGTCGGTGGGTGGTGGTACAAGCGGGCACCCCGGTCGGGCTCAACCCGAGCCCGTGCTCAGACCAGTCCGCTTCAACCGAAGGGACCGTCGTCGGGCAGCCGCAGCTCGGGCTTGTCGAGTTCCTCCACGTTGACGTCCTTGAAGGTGATCACCCGGACGTTCTTCACGAACCGTGCCGGACGGTACATGTCCCACACCCAGGCGTCGGACATCCGCACCTCGAAGTAGACCTCACCGTCGGCGTTGCGTACCTGCACGTCGACCGAGTTCGCCAGGTAGAAGCGGCGCTCCGTCTCCACCACGTAGGAAAACTGGCTGACGATGTCGCGGTACTCCCGGTAGAGCTGCAGCTCCATCTCGGTCTCGTACTTCTCGAGATCCTCCGCGCTCATCGGCCTCGCGCTCCTCCTCGTACCACTACGGACTCACCGCTCGTCAGCCGGCGACATCCCATTGTGAACCACGTTGGCCATGCCCAGCCCGCGCGCCACCCGCCTGGGTGGGCGCATGCCGTGCAACCTGGCCGCTGCCCGCACATTCACATACGACCACCGATGCTCGGTGCTCGGGCCATGGACGGTCAGGGCCTGGGTGTGTTCGGCGGTCACATACCCCTTGTGCACCGCGAACCCGTATAGCGGCAGGGCCGGGTCCAGCGCCACCATGATCCGGTCCCGGGTGACCTTGGCGAGCACGGACGCGGCGGCCACGCTGGCCGCCACCAGGTCGCCCTTCACGACCGGCACGCTCGGCGCGGTCAGCCCGCCGACCCGGAACCCGTCCACCAGAACATATCCGGGGTGCACCGACAGTTGTGCCACCGCGCGTCGCATGCCCTCGATATTGGCAGCATGCACGCCCATCGAGTCAACCTCGGCGACCGGGATGATGACCACCGCGTAGTCCACCGCCCGATCCACGACGAGGTCGTACATCCGTTCCCGGGCCGGCTCGGTGAGCAGCTTGGAATCGGTCAGACCGGGCAGCCTGCGGGCGTCACCGGGCCGCAGCACGCAGGACGCGACCACCAGCGGGCCGGCGCAGGCCCCCCGGCCCGCCTCGTCAACCCCGGCGACAGGGCCGAGACCACGTCGCTCCAGCGCACCCTGTAATGCCCAGTTGCCCGCGTCACGGCGCACGACCACGCGCTGTGGACGGAACTCACCCGCCAACGCCGTTATCGCCGTCTCCCACTGCCGTCACGACTGCCCTGATGACCGCCTGCTCGCCGCGTTGTCGCGCGGGCCAGCGCCCTGGCCCGGCCGACCGCCCCGCGCAACGGGCGGCGCAGCCTCCGGCCCACCCACAGTGTGGGCCAGGCCCCGACCACGGCCGCACCGGGCGGCAGTCCTTCGGTCCACGCCGGCGCGGACGCCACGGTCTGCTTGTGCGGGTTGATCTCGCCGATGCCGCCCCACCGCGACGGCGGCCAGATGATCGTCCGGGCGATACCGATCACGTTGGCCTCGGGCACGATGCCCCGGATCGGGTCACCCTGCGCGCCGTTCTGCAGCCGGGAGTCGTCCGAGTTGTTCCGGTTGTCGCCCATCACCCACAGATAACCCTGGGGAATGGTCACCGGACCGAAGTTCATCTGCGGCAAGTCGTTGTCGAGGTAGACATACGGCTCGGTCAGCGGCTCGCCGTCGACGACCACCCGATGCTGCGCATCGCAACAGGAGATGGTCTGGCCACCAACCGCGATCACCCGCTTGACCAGGTCATACTCCGGCGGGGCGCCGATGCCGATGGACGATCCGAACTCGCGCAGCCACTGGATCACCGGATTGCTGCTGGGCTGCGCGGTGAACTCGCTCTCGTCCCAGCCCTGCGGGCTCTTGAACACCACCACGTCGCCGGGCTGCGGCTTGCCGAAGTCGTAGGTCATCTTGTCGACCAGGATGCGGTCGCCCACGCAGCCAGGGCAGCCGTTCAGGGTCTGTTCCATGGAGCCGGACGGGATGACATACACCCGCGCGATGAACGTCTGGATCAGGAAGCACAACACCAGGGCGATGACGACCAGGATCGGCAGCTCGATCCAGAAGTTGCCCTTCTTCTCACCCTTGGCGTCCCTGTCGGACCTGGCACTCTTACGGCCCTTGCGGCCCTTGCGGCCCTTGCGGCCCTTCCGGGAACCGGTCGACTCGTCGTCGGAGTCGGCCGCGTCCGAGTCGTCACCCCCGTCGGCCTCCTCGTCGGGAGAGGCATAAGCATCCTCGGCCGACCTGCCGGTGGAGTCCTCGGTGCCGAAGGTGGTCTCCGCCGCCACGGGCGAATCCTCGTCCAACGGCTCGACCGGGGGTTGCTCGATCGTCTGCTCGACGGCCAGTTTGTCGTCAGCCAGCCTGTCGGCGGAATCCTTGCCGGCCAGCCTGTCGGCCAGACTCACACCGGTCAGGTTGACGCCGGCCAGGTTCTGGACGATGGTCTGCTCGATCGCGGGCTGCTCGGTCGTCGGAGCGTCGCCCATCGGGTCGTCGCCCATCGAGTCGTTGCCGCCCCGCTGTGCCGCCCAGGGGGTGTAACCGCTGCCCTGGCCAACACGGCCGTTGAGTCGTGGTCGCGCGGCGCGATGCCGTCCGGTGGAGGTGCGCCCGTCCAGGCCGCCGGGGTCCGGCAGCGACGTCGGCGATGTGGGCACTGACTCCGGGTCCGAGCCTGTCGATTCGGGGCTGCCCGCGTCCCGGTGCTGTGCGTCCGGATCGATGTCCGGCCAACTGCCCGAGTCCGTCGGCTGCCGCGAGGACGCGGGCTCGCGCTGATCACCGCCCGCGAGCTGATCGCGTTCGTGCTTCGACGCTGTCATTGCCTTCCTCGTCCGGTCAGCGCGGAGCCAGTCCGGCCGGGCCACCACGGGCCCAGAGACCACATCGGCCGCACGGCGACTGCCGGGACCACCGTGGACCATTCCACGACGGGCCCGACCCGGCCACCGCACGACCCGGCTACGGCCACGCTACAGGTCTCCCAGCGTTCGCGCCGTGACGAGCCGTCACAGTCAATGCCGTGACCAGTCGTCACGGTCAACTCGCCACGGTGAACATGGCCGAGCACCGAACGTGTGAACAGTTCGGTGCTCGTGACGCCTGACCCGGAGACGATGATGCTCAGGAGGCCGGCTGCGTCTCGCGCTTCTCCTTGATCTTCGCCGCCTTGCCGCGCAGATCGCGCAGGTAGTACAGCTTCGCGCGACGCACGTCGCCGCGGATCACGAGCTCGATCTTCGCGATGTTCGGCGAGTGCACCGGGAAGGTGCGCTCCACACCGACTCCGAAGGAGATCTTGCGAACGGTGAAGGTCTCGCGCACGCCAGAGCCCTGACGGCGGATCACCACGCCCTGGAACACCTGGACCCGCTCTCGCGAACCCTCGATGACGCGGACATGGACCTTCAACGTGTCTCCCGGCCGGAAGGCCGGAATGTCGGACCGCAACGACTGCGCGTCCAGGGCGTCCAGGGTGTTCATCGGTGGTCCGTTCCTCGTTCTCTAACTGGTTCCTGGTGCGCCCACCGATCACCGAACCGCCATGACGGGGCCCGGGAACAGAGGGGGACCTGAGGTGGCTTTCGTGGCGCACGCCGGGTGCGCGCCCGGCCGCAGCAACCTGTCCAGTGTGCCAGACGCACTGACACGATCGTCAGGCGCCCCCCGCGCCGCCGCCGGACAGGCGCTCCAACACCACCCGATCGTGCTTGTCCAGCGCTTCGTCCGGTAGCCGGTCGAGCAGGTCCGGCCGCCGCCGGAAGGTCCGTTCCAGCGCCTGGTCCCGGCGCCACCGGTCGATGGCACCGTGGTTGCCGGACCGCAGAACCTCGGGCACGGGCAGCCCGCGCCACTCCTCCGGCCGGGTGTAGCTGGGTCCTTCGAGCAGACCGTCGGAGAACGAGTCCTGCTCGGCGGAAAGCGGGTTGCCGAGCACACCGGGCAACAGCCGGGCCACCGCCTCGACCATGACCAGCACCGCCGCCTCGCCGCCGACCAGCACATAGTCACCGATCGACACCTCGTCGACGGTCATCCGCCGGGCGGCATCCTCGACGACACGCTGGTCGATGCCCTCGTAACGGCCGCAGGCGAAGACCAGCCAGGGCTGCGAGGCGTACTCGTGGGCCATGGCCTGGGTGAACGGCCGGCCGGCCGGGGTCGGCACGATCAGCCTGGGCGCCGGGCCGTCCGGCGGCACGACCGCGTCCAGTGCCTCGCCCCACACCTGCGGCTTCATCACCATGCCCGGGCCGCCGCCGTACGGGCTGTCGTCCACCGCGCGGTGCACGTCATGCGTCCAGTCGCGGAGATCGTGCACATCGACCTGGATCAGGCCGTGGTCGATCGCCTTGCCCAGCAGCGCGGCGCGCAGTGGGGCGAGGTACTCGGGGAAGATCGTGATGACGTCGATCCGCACGTCACTCACTGTCCAACAGGCCCTCGGGCGGGTCGATCCGGACCTGCCCGGCGGCCACGTCGATCTCCGGCACGATCTGCCGGACGAACGGCACCAGCACGTCCGACCCGTGCTCCCGGGCCACCACCAGCAGGTCACCGCCGGCTCCGTGCAGGACCTCGCGCAGTGTGCCGACCTGCTCTCCGGCGACCGTGCTCACCGCCAGGCCCTCCAACTCGTGGTCATAGAACTCGTCCGGATCGGTGACCGGCGGCAGGTCGGCGGTGTCCGCGGACAACAACGCACCGCGCAGTTCCTCCGCCGCCTCCCGGCCGTCGACCTTGTCGAAACGCACCAGCAGCCGCCCGGTGTGTGGCCGGGCGGCTGTGATGGTCAACAGACGGTGCGTGCCGTCACGCAGGTCAGCGTCCAGCGTGCGGCCGTCCGCGAACCGAACCTCGGGCACGTCGGTGCGTGGTTCCACCACCAACTCGCCCCGCACGCCATGCGGCTTGACCACGTGGCCCACCACGCGGGTCGTCATCGGCGGTGCTCAGCGATCGGTGTCGACCACGTCGACACGCAGCCCACGACCACCGATACCCGCCATGACGGTGCGCAGCGCGGTCGCGGTTCGCCCGGAACGGCCGATGACCTTGCCGAGGTCGTCCGGATTGACATGCACCTCGAGCGTCCGGCCCCGGCGGGTCGTGATCAGGTTGACCCGAACGTCATCCGGGTTGTCGACGATGCCTCGAACGAGATGTTCGAGAGCGTCCGCCAAAACGCTCACGATCCCTCCGACGCAGCCTTCTCGGTCGCCTCGTCGGTGGCAGGCTCGGTGTCCGCGTTCGCCTTGTCGCCGGACTTCCTGCCGCTCTTCCGCTTCGGCGTGGTGGCCTCGACCGCGGGCTCCTCGTTGGCGGCGGCCAGCGCCGCCTCGAACAACTGCTGCTTGGTCGGCTTGGGCTCGGCGACCTTCAGCGTGCCCTCGGTGCCCGGCAGACCCTTGAACTTCTGCCAGTCACCGGTGATCTCCAGCAGGCGCTGCACCGACTCGGTCGGCTGGGCGCCGACCCCCAGCCAGTACAGGGCGCGCTCGGAGTTGATCTCGATGAAGCTCGGCTCCTGCTTGGGGTGGTACTTGCCGATGTTCTCGATCGCCCGGCCGCTCCGGCGGGTGCGCGCATCGGCGACCACCACGCGGTAGTGCGGCTCACGAATCTTGCCCAGGCGCTGCAGCTTGATCTTGACGGCCACGGGTAGGGGTGCTCCTCAGACTTCTCGTTACTGGTCAAGGCGCCGGTAACCGAGTGGGGACGGTTCCGGGCGCCCTAAGTGCAGGTTGTGCCGTGGCACGGTGAGAGGGCCAGCCCCGGCGGACAGCGTTCCATTCTGCCAGACGCGCGCGCACCTGCACGACCCACCCGTACCTGAGCGCCCGTCAGTCCGCTTCTCAGATGAACGGCGCCAGTGAGACGCCGGCCGCCTCCAGGCCGGTCCGCACGGCGTTGGCGTGGTTCACCGCGCCGGGCGTGTCGCCATGCAGGCACAGCGACTGCGCGGGCATCCGCAGCACCGTGCCGTCCACCGCGACGATCTCGCTCTGCTCGGCCAGCCGCAGCGCGCGCTTGACGATGGTCGACGTGTCGGTCACCACCGCACCGGGCTCCCGGCGCGACACCAGGGTGCCCTCGGGTGTGTAGGCGCGGTCCGCGAACGCCTCGGCGATCGCGGCCAGGCCGGCGGCCTCCGCCTCGGCGAGCAGCGGCGAACCGGGCAGCCCGAGCACCGGCAACTCACCGAATGCGCGCACCCCGTCGACGACCGCGCGTGCCTGCCCCTTGTGGTGCACGGTCGCGTTGTAGAGGCCGCCATGCGGCTTGACGTAGCCGACCCTGCTGCCGGCGGCGCGGGCGAACGCGTCCAGCGCGCCAATCTGGTACAGCACGTCATCGGCCAGCTCACCCGGATCAATGTCGATGAACCGGCGGCCGAAGCCGGCCAGGTCCCGGTACGACAGGTGGGCGCCGATCGCGACTCCGCGTTCCGCCGCGGCCCTGCACACGGCGCGCATCGTCGCCGGGTCGCCGGCGTGAAAACCACAGGCGACGTTCGCGCTGGTGACGACGTTCAGCAGGGCGGTGTCATCGCCCAGGCTCCAAACGCCGTATCCCTCGCCCAGATCGCTGTTCAAATCCATCAATTGGTCATCGCTCCCACCGAAACCAACAGCATAGCCAGCGCGGGCAGAAAATTGTTCAGCTGGTGAGCGATCATGCTGGCCGGCAACCGGCCGGTACGCAGCCGGGCCAGTCCGATCGGCAGCGCGATCACCAGCAGTAACGAGGTCCGCATCGGCTCCAGGTGACTGGCCGCGAAGATCCCGGTGCTCAGCGCGAAGGGCGCCCATCTCCCCCAGCGCTGCCGTTCGATCGCGCCCCACAGCAGGCCACGGAAGATGATCTCCTCGCAGACCGGGCCGACCAGCCACACGTAGACGAACATCACCAACGCGGCCGCGATCGGCATCCGGCCGTTGTCGATCAGCGAGCTGATCGCGGACGTGGCGTCGTCGGCACCGACGATGCGGGTCCAGACGAACGCGCCGACGACGGTGATCAGGATGCCCCACAGGCCCAGCCGCAACCCGGTTTTCAGGTCGCCCAGCCGAATCGCCAACCGCAGGTCGATCGCGGGCCCGTTGCCGCGCAGCACGGTGATCAGCACGGCGGTGCCGGCGGCGAGCGTGGTCGGCACGATCGTGCCGACCAGCAGCTCGGGCACCCCGACCGTGGCGCCGGCGGGCGCGAGGATCGCGGACAGGAACACCGCGGACAGCAACAGCACGCCCTCGACCAACAGGAACGCCCCAAGCCCCCAGCGGTGATCGGGCTCGCCGACCGGCGTGGTCTCGGGCACCGGGGTAGGTCCGGCCGATGCCGCGTCCGGCCGCTGCGGTGGCGGTGCTGTCACGGGCGCCTCCGGGTTCTCGACGGTGGGTGTGGCCGTGGCGGCCGCCGAACGAGGATAGGACCGATCGCCAGCGCGACGATCAACGCGGCCCGTCAATCACAGGACTACCGCGCCAACACGAACAGCAACACCGCCGGAAGCAGATTGTTCGTGGCGTGAGCGATCATGCTGGACCCGATCCGGCCGGTGATCATGCGTGCCGAACCCAGGGCCACACCCTGGCAGAACAGCGCGAGGGTGCGGGTCGGATCCTGGTGCATGAACGCGAACAGCAGCGCGGTGAGCGCCAGGATCGCGTAGCGGTTCACCCTGTAGTGCTCCAGGGCACCCCATAAGGCACCGCGTACCAGCAGTTCCTCGGTCAGTGGCGCGCCGACGAAAATGAACAACACGGCGATCGCCAACCAGATGGTCTGGCCACCGGACAGCGTGCCGAGATTGGGCACCAGGCCGTTGGTGTCCGGCGTGGTCCTGGTCAACCACAGCACCAGCAGGTTCACCACGAGCCCGAGGCCCAGCGAGATGCCACCGCAGGCGAGCCCGACCCGCAGGTCCCGCCAGGTCGGCACGAGCCCGAAGTCCCGGCGCGGGCCCTGACCCCTCCACCAGGAGAAGATCGCCGGTGCCAGGCCGAGCAGCAGGTTCGGCACGAACGCCACCAGCACCAGCGGACCGATGTTGTGCGGCGGACTGACCGAGTCGAAGTCGGCGAGGGTGCCCGCCGTCAACGCCGTGATCAGCAGGGATGCGAGGTAGAAGGCGCCGTAGCCGGTGAAGAAGGCCGCGAAGCCCCACTGCGTCGGGCCGCGCGCGGCGGCGACCCGCTGGCCCTCCCAGTCCCGTGGGCGCGGGGTCGGGTCATGGCCGTCCCGCACCGATCGCATCGGCGCCGCGTATGTCATCCAGGACGGTTGGTCGTCCTGTCGCCGTTGTCCGCGTTGCCTCGGCTGGTTCTGTTGGTCTTGTGGATTGCCGTGTTCCGGCGACGGCGGCTGATCGCTCATCGAGCCTCCCACCGAACGTGCGGTGTCAGCGCACGACGCGACCACGCATCAGGATTCGCTGTGGTGAGTGCAGGACCCCCAGGTCGGTCCGAGGGTCGGTGGCATAGCCGATCAGATCGGCGGGAGAGCCGTCCTTCACCGCCGGCCAACCCAGCCACTCGCGGGCCCGCCAGGACGCCGCGCCCAGCGCGGTGTTCGCGTCCAGCCCGGCCTCGGCCAGTGCCACCACCTCGTCGGCGATCCGGCCGTGCTCAATGCCGCCGCCGGCGTCCGTCCCCGTGTACACCGGGATGCCCGCTTCCACGGCCGCCACGGCGGTCGACCGCGCCCGCTTGTACAGCTCGCGCATGTGCTTCGCGTACACCGGGTACTTGGCGGCCTTGTCGGCGATGTCCGGGAAGTTCTCGACGTTGATCAGGGTGGGGACCAGCGCGGTGCCGTGCCGGACCATCTCCTCGATGGTGTCGCCGGTCAGTCCGGTGCCGTGCTCGATGCAGTCGATGCCGGCGTTGATCAGGCCCGGCAGGGCGTCCTCGCCGAACACGTGCGCGGTGACCCTGGCGCCGGCGCGGTGCGCCGTTTCGATCGCCTCGACCAGGATGCCGTCGGACCACAGCGGGGCGAGGTCACCGACCGAGCGGTCGATCCAGTCCCCGACGAGCTTCACCCAGCCATCGCCCGCGGCGGCCTGTTCGGCGACCGCGGCCGGCAGCAACGACGGGTCCTCCAGCTCCAGCCCGACATGCGGGATGTACCGCCTCGGGCGGGCCAGGTGCCGGCCGGCCCGAACGATCCGGGGCAGCTCCAGGCGCTCCTGCAGCGGGCTGGTGTCGATGGGAGAACCGCAGTCGCGGATGAGCAGGGCCCCGGCGTCCCGGTCGGTCTCGGCCTGGCCCGCCGCCTCTTCGAGGTCGACGGCGCCGCGCGGGCCGAGGCCGACGTGACAGTGCGCGTCCACCAGGCCGGGCACCAGATACCCGCCGTCGAACACGGTCTCCGCTTCCGGCACGGGCTGGAAGCGCACCCGTCCGTTGACCACCCACAGGTCGCGGTGCTCGTCCTCGGGCAGCAGCACGCCGTGCAGGTGCAGTGCGGTCATCGGGTCCCGTCGCCCTTCTTCTTGCGCTGGTCCTTCTTCTGGTCGAACTTCAGCTTCGAGACGTCGAAACCGGGTGGCAGCTGGTCCATCCCGGCCAGGCCGGGCGGCAGCTCGTTCAGCCCCGGCGGCAGCGCGGACAGGTCGGGGAAGCCTCCGGGGAATCCACCGCCGAAGCCGGCGGGCGCGCCGCCGCCACGCGTCCGGGCGTTACCGCGCGACTTGCCGCCCTTGCCCTTGCGGCCCTTGGGCTGCTTCTTGGTGGCCTTGCGGCCGGGTCCGCCACCGCCCGGGAAGCCGAACCGGCCGGCCATCTGCTGCATCATCTTGCGGGCCTCGAAGAACCGGTTGACCAGGTCGTTGATCTCCCGGACCTCGACGCCGGAACCGCGCGCGATGCGCAGCCGCCGGGACGCGTTGATGATCTTCGGATCGGCGCGTTCCTTCGGGGTCATGCCACGGATGATCGCCTGCACCCGGTCGAGCTGCTTCTCGTCGAACTGCGCGAGCTGGTCCTTGAACTGTGCCGCGCCGGGCAGCATGCCCAGCAGGTTGGTGAGCGGGCCCATCCGCCGGACCGCCAGCATCTGCTGGAGGAAGTCCTCCAGGGTCAGGTCGCCGGTGCCGATCTTGGCCGCGGTCTGTTCCGCCTGCTTGGCGTCCATGACCGCTTCGGCCTGCTCGATCAGGGTGAGCAGGTCGCCCATGCCGAGGATGCGGCTGGCCATCCGGTCCGGGTGGAAGAGGTCGAAGTCCTCCAGCTTCTCGCCGTTGGACGCGAACAGGATCGGCACGCCGGTGACCTCGCGGACGGACAGCGCGGCGCCACCGCGCGCGTCACCATCCAGCTTGGTCAACACCACACCGGTGAAGCCGACGCCGTCGCGGAACGCCTCGGCGGTGGTGACCGCGTCCTGGCCGATCATGGCGTCGACCACGAACAGCACCTCGTCCGGCTGGACGGCGGCGCGGATGTCCGCGGCCTGGCGCATCATCTCCTCGTCGACACCCAATCGACCGGCGGTGTCGACGATCACCACGTCATGCTGGGCGCGCTGGGCCGCGTCGACACCGCGCCGGGCGACGTCCACCGGGTCGCCGACGCCATTGCCCGGTTCGGGCGCGAACACCGGCACCCCGGAGCGCTCACCGATGATCTGCAACTGGGTGACGGCGTTGGGACGCTGTAGGTCGCAGGCCACCAGCAGCGGCGTGTGGCCCTGGCCGGTCAGCCACCGGGCGAGCTTGCCGGCCAGCGTGGTCTTACCGGAACCCTGCAGGCCGGCGAGCATGACCACGGTCGGCGGCGTCTTGGCGAAGTTGAGCCGTCGGGTCTCGCCGCCGAGGACCTTGATCAGTTCCTCGTTGACGATCTTGACGACCTGTTGGGCCGGGTTCAGGGCCTGGGACACCTCGGCGCCCTTGGCCCGCTGTTTGACTCCGGCTATGAACGAGCGCACGACCGGGAGCGCGACGTCCGCTTCCAGCAACGCGATCCGGATCTCCCGGGCGGTCGCGTCGATGTCCGCGTCGGTCAACCGGCCCTTGCCGCGCAGGTTGGACAGGACCGACGTGAGCCGGTCGGAAAGCGTGTCGAACACGGGTCTGGCACTCCATGCGGGTCGGTGCGAGCGATACGAAGCGATGATGCTTCGGGTTCGAGGGTAGCCGTAGGTTAACGAGCAGCCGCCAGGACGGCTTCCTCTATCTTGCGTCGCGTCGGCTCGTCAAGCTGGTCCCGGCCGCCCACGGTGATGGCGAACGAGTTGACCACGGTCGCGGCCGGGGTGGCGATCCGCGCCCACCGCACGTCCGCGCCGGTGCGTTGCAGTGCCTGCGCGACCCGGTAGAGCAGGCCGATCTGGTCGGAGGCACGCAGTTCCAGCACCACCGCGTCGCTGGCCTCCTCGTCGAACCACAGCACCCTCGGCTCGGCGACCTCGGCCGGGCGGGGGTAGTCCTGTTCCTTGCGGATCAGCCGGTCGGCCAGCGGCAGGGACCCCTCGATGGCACGCACCAACTGTTCGCGCAGCAGGGTCACGTCCGGCGGTGAGCCGAATCGCGGCGACACCCGGAACACGTTCAGTGCCACGCCGTCCTCGACCCTCGCGGTCGCCGCGTGCACCTCCAGGGAGTTCAGCGCGAGCACGCCGGTGGCGTTGGCGAGCAGGCCGGCCCGGTCCGCGGCGACCACGGTGACCGTGGTGCCGGAGTCGTCGGTGGACAGCAGCACCCCGGGCCGGCCGGATTCGGCGACCGACCGGGCCAGCTCCTGCTGCCTTTCGTCCAGTGACCGAGGCGGGGACACCGCGCCACCGGCCATCACGGTCGAACACCGCTCGACCAGGGCGCCGATCAGGCTCGCCTTCCACTCGCTCCACACACCGGGGCCGACGGCGAGCGAGTCGGCCTCCGCGAGCGCCTGAAGCAGTTCCAGCAGCACCCGGTCGCCGCCGAGCGTGTCGACCACCCGCAGCACGGTCGCCGGGTCCTGCACGTCCCGCCGGGTGGCGGTGTGCGGCAGCAGCAGGTGGTGCCGGACCAGCGCGGTCAGCGTCCGCACGTCCTCCGGGGGCAGCCCGAGCCGCTCGCCGATCCGGGTGGCCAGCGCCGCCCCCACGACCGAGTGGTCCGCGTCGCGTCCCTTGCCGATGTCGTGCACGAGCGCGCCGAGCAGCAGCAGGTCCGGCCGAGACACCGTGGTGGCCAGCCGGGCGGCCTGCACCGTGGTCTGGATCAGATGCCGGTCCACCGTCCAGACGTGCACGGCGTCGCGCGGTGGCAGGTCACGGACCACGCCCCATTCGGGGAACAACCGGCCCCACAGCCCGGTCCGGTCCAGTGCCTCCACCACGTCGACCAGGCCGGGCCCGGCGGCGAGCAACGAGAACAGCGACTGCCGTGCCGCTTCGGGCCAGGGTTGCCGCAGTTCGGGGGCGCGTTCGGCGAGCCGGGAGATGGTGCCGGCGGCGATCGGGGCGCCGGCCCGCGCCGCGGCGGCGGACAGCCGCAGCAGCAGCGCGGGGTCGCGGGCCGGGTCGGCCTCGCGCGCCAGTGCTACCTCGGAGCCGTGCAGCACGACACCCTCACCGAGGGGCCGGCGCACCGGGTTGCGGCGTAGTCCGGGCACCACCAGGCGTCGTGGGGTGGCCGCGCGGATGGTGCGAACCGCGACGTCAACGGCGTAGGCGACGGACCGGCCGGCCGAGGACAGCGCCCCGGCGAGCTCGAACCGGTCGGTCATGCCGACCGCGGCGGCCACCTCGTCGGCGTCCTGGGCGCGCAGCACGTCGCGTGGTTTGCGCACCACGCGACGAAGTTCGGTACGAACGTTGAGCAGCAGCTCGCGTGCGTCGGCGACATCGCCACTGGGCCGGTCCACCAGTTGCGCCAGCGCCAGGGCGTCCAACATCTGCAGGTCGCGAAGGCCACCGCGACCATGTTTCAGATCGGGTTCGACGCGCTGCGCGACCTCGCCGCCGCGCGCCCACCGTTCGGTGGCGGCCTGCACCATCTCGTCCAGCCGGTTACGGGCCGACGCCCGCCACGCCTGCTTGGCGCCGGTGGCCAGCCGTTCGGCCACGGCGGCCTCACCGGCCAGCAGCCGCACGTCGAGCAGTCCGGTCGCGGCCCGCAGGTCGGTGGCCGCGACGGACAGTGACTCGCGGACGGTGCGCACGGAGTGGTCGAGCCCGATGCCCGCGTTCCACAGCGGGTACCACAGCGCGTCGGCGATTTTCGTGATGTCCGGACGGCCGTCGTGGACCAAGACGAGATCCAGATCGGAGTACGGCACCAACTCCCGGCGGCCGAGCCCGCCGACCGCCACCAGGGCCGCGCCGCCATGCGGCGTCAGCCCGGCGCGGGCGGCGTGCCCGGCCAGCCAGAAGTCGTGTAGATCCACCAAGGCCTCCCGCAGGTCGGCGCCGACCAGGCGGCGCCGACCTGCCGGAGGTGTCACCAGCAGATCCCGGGCCCAGACCAGGTCCTCCGCGGACTGTCCTGGGGGTTGCTGGAGACCACCGCGCTCAGTCACTTTTCCCTACAGTGCGTTGTTGAACGTGGATTCCTTCTCGTGGCTTTCCCGGTAGACGCGGGCCAACGCCGCGGGGAGCGGCGTACCGAGGTACGCGAGCGACCGAGAACGCCGGTCCGCGCCGCCTGGGAAGCCACCGCTAGATCGCGTCGGAGCCACGCTCGCCGGTGCGCACCCGGACCACGGTTTCCACCGGGGTCACCCACACCTTGCCGTCCCCGATGCGGCCGGTCCGTGCGGCCGTGACGACCGCGTCCACCGCGCGATCGGCCACATCGTCGTCCGCCAGAACCTCAATCTTGATCTTGGCGACGAAGTCCACCGAGTACTCGGCGCCGCGGTAGACCTCGGTGTGGCCCTTCTGCCGGCCGTAGCCACGCACCTCGCTGACCGTCATCCCGAGCAGGCCGAGTTGTTCCAGGGCGGCCTTCACGTCATCCAGGGTGAACGGTTTGACGATCGCGGTGATCAACTTCATGCTACGCTTCCCTCCTGCTTCCCGGTCCCAGCCGCCACGGTTGCCCGGCCCGCCGGCGCCGGCGCCGACTCGGCGATCCGGCCAGGGACGGTGTCACCAAACTCGTACGCGGTCTCAGCGTGCTCGGCATCATCGATACCGGCCGCCTCGGCCTCCGGGCTGACCCGGAACCCGATGGTCTTGTTGATGATCCAGCCGATGATGTAGCTGAGCACGAACGAGTAGATCATGACCGAGAAGGCCGCGGCAGCCTGCTTGCCCAACTGGCTCCAGCCGCCGCCGTAGAACAGGCCGTCGCCGCCCAGCGAGTTCACCGCAGTGGTGGCGAGCAGGCCGACCATGAGGGTGCCGATGAGACCACCGACCAGGTGGACACCGACCACGTCCAGCGAGTCGTCGTAGCCGAGCTTGTACTTCAACCGGATCGCGAGCGCGCAGACCGCACCGGCGACGATGCCGATGATCAGGGCGCCGAGCGGGTCCACGAAACCACAGGCGGGGGTGATCGCGACCAGGCCGGCGACCGCACCGGAGGCGGCGCCGATCGTGGTCGGCTTGCCGTCCAGGATCTGTTCGATGACCAGCCAGGCGAGCACCGCGGCGGCGGTCGCGGTGGTCGTCGTGGTGAACGCGACCGCCGCCAGGTCACTGGCACCCAGCGCGGAACCCGCGTTGAAGCCGTACCAACCGAACCACAGCAGGCTGGCGCCAAGCAGCACGAACGGCACGTTGTGCGGCCGGTTCAACTTCTTGGGCCAACCCGTGCGTTTGCCCAGCACCAATGCCAATGCCAGGCCGGCCGCACCGGCGTTGATGTGGACCGCGGTGCCACCGGCGAAGTCGAATGCCTTGAGGTTGTTGGCGATCCAGCCACCGACCGCGTCCGATGAGGTGAAGCCGCTGAAGTCGAAGACCCAGTGCGCGACCGGGAAGTAGACGATCGTCGCCCAGAGCGCGACGAACAGCGTCCAGGACCAGAACTTGGCCCGGTCAGCGATCGCACCGGTGATCAGAGCCGGCGTGATGACCGCGAACATGAGCTGGAACATCACGAACGCCAGCGTCGATATCTGATCCGGTTTCGCACCCGCGAGCGCACCCACCGTGTTGTGGAGCAACAGGTTGTGCCCGCCACCGACCAGACCGCCGAACGCGTCGCTGCCAAACGCCTCGCTGTAGCCGTAGAGCATCCAGAGCACGCTCACGACGCCGAGCGTGATGAAGTTCATCATCAGCATGTTGAGCGTGCTTCTCTTGCCCGTCATGCCGCCATAGAAGAAGGCTAGGCCAGGCGTCATCAACATCACGAGGGCAGCACTCGCGAGAACCCAGGCGGTGTCTCCCGTATTCACATCGTCCTCCCGTTTGAAACCGGATGGTCCGAAGCATCGGGAGGCGCTGTTTCACGCGGAGGCGTGAGACGTTTCCGCCAAGTGAACTGTCCTGCGCCGGTTGTTACGACCACGTGTCGCAGGGTGTGCCATTTGTGCGCTCTGCGTGATCGGGCAGGAAATCTGTTGTTAGCCGATCTACCGCCAAACGGCCCAATGTGAACAGAGAAACCGCAGGTCAGGCGGCCGTGCGCGGCTTAATCGGGGAAGCTTTCACGGCCTTGATGGTGGGCCGGGGTGCGGTGCCCTTGTCGGCACGCTTCGCGGGGCGCTTCCGGCGTGGTTCGGTCACCGCCAGTAGCAGGCCACCGATCAGGCCGACGTTCTTGGCGAACTGGATCTGCTGGCCGCCGCGCACCGCCGGGTCCTCTTCCTCCCAGAACGCGTGACCGGCCACCGTGGTTGGCAGCATCGAGCCGGTCAGCACCAGCGCGGCGAGCCGGGGGAAGGGTCCGAACGCGAGTGCCAGACCGGCCGCCACCTTGATCGCCGCGTCGATACGGATCACCGTCGCGGGGTCGGTCGGCACCCCCTCCGGCAGCTTGTCCTTGAAGGTCTCCACGGTCTCGTCGATGAACGGCGTCGCGCGCTTCACCCTCGGGTCCGGATTACGCAGCGTGTCGATGCCGGTGAACACAAACACCGCTGCCAACAGCACCCGAGCCAGCCGACGAATGATCATGGCGAGTCACTCCCGCGGTCCGCGCCAGTACCGACGAGAGCGAAACTACCCGCGACGCGCGGCATTCGCGCGCCATCGGGCGCGCCCGCCGATCAGTCCCGGGCGGGTGCCTCAGATGCCGAGCAGGGCGTCCACGAACGCGGCCGGCTCGAACGGTGCCAGGTCGTCCGCGCCCTCACCGAGCCCGACCAGCTTGACCGGGACGCCGAGCTCGCGCTGCACCTGGAACACGATGCCGCCCTTGGCGGTGCCGTCGAGCTTGGTCAGCACGATGCCGGTCACGTCGACGACCTCACGGAACACCCGCGCCTGCGTCAGGCCGTTCTGGCCGGTGGTGGCGTCCAGCACGAGCAGCACCTCGTCGACCTTGGCCTGCTTCTCCACCACTCGCTTGACCTTGCCCAGCTCATCCATCAGCCCGGCCTTGGTGTGCAGCCGGCCGGCCGTGTCGATGACCACCGTGTCCACCCGCGTGTCGGCGCCCCGCTTCACCGCGTCGAACGCGACGGAGGCCGGGTCCGCGCCCTCCTTGCCGCGCACCACCTCCGCGCCGACCCGCTCGGCCCAGGTCTGTAGCTGGTCGGCGGCGGCGGCACGGAACGTGTCGGCGGCACCGAGCAGCACCCGCCGGCCGTCCGCGACCAGCACGCGGGCGAGTTTGCCGGCGGTGGTGGTCTTGCCGGTGCCGTTGACACCGGCGATCAGCACCACGGCCGGGCCCTCGGGATGCGGCAGGGCGCGTACCGCCCGGTTCATCTCCGGGTGCAGCGCGTCGATCAGCACCCCGCGCAGCGTGGCGCGGGCCTGGTCGGCGGTGCGGACGCCCCGGGACACCAGCTCGGAACGCAGCCTGTCGACGATCTCGCTGGTGGTCGCGGCGCCGAGGTCGGCCAGCAGCAGGGTGTCCTCGACATCGGTCCAGGAGTCCTCGTCGAGGTCACCGGCGCCGAGCAGGCCGAGCAGGCTCTGGCCGATGGCGGACTGGGAGCGGGCCAGCCTGCCGCGCAGGCGCTCCAACCGCCCGGCGGTCGGGGCGATCTTCTCCTTCTCGACGACCGGTGGCGCGGTCGCCCCCGCCGCGGCTGGGTTTTCCTCTGCCGGCCTTTCCTCGGCTGGCTTTTCGGCTGGCTGTTCCTCGACCGGCTTCGGTCGGGGCTCGATCGGCCTGAGCCGCGGTTCGACCTGCTTGACCACAGGTTCCGCCGGCCTGGGCTTCTCCTCGGCGGGCAGCGTCGCGGCGCCGCCACCCGGCTGGCCGTCACCCTCGGCACGCTCGGCGGGCTCGATGGTCTCGGCGGGCTTGGTGGGTTCAGCGGTCGGGCGCTCCGGCGCCTCAAGTTGCTGCCCACCCGGCGCCAGCGTGATGCCGCCACCGGCCTGATACCCGCCGGTCTTGGGTCGCTCAAGGGTCTCGGTCGATCGGCCACGCAGGTTGATCCGACGACGACGCGCCACGATCAAACCAGTGGCGAGGATCACCGCCAGAACAACGACGATGGCTACGACGATCAACAGCAGGGTCGTGGTCGTCACCCCGCCATCCTCGCACGCGGCTACCCAGCGCAAACATCGGACGGGGAACCGTTCGGCCGTGGCCGGCGTGAGTGTCGACGTCCCCCGCCAATATCGCAGTTGACACCCCTGCGGATCTTGGTGTCGATATGGTGACCGAGGCGTTCGCTGGGGCTGGGGGTGTTCGTGGGATTCCTGGACGATCTTGAGAAGAACGCTGAGGGCGCCGTCTCCAGCGTCGAGGGAGCGCTCGACGACGTTGGCCAGTACATCGGCCGGGGCGTCGAGGGCAATGCGCAGGGTGTCGCCGCAGGTTTGCGGACTCTCGGGCTTGACGGCGCCGCGGACACCGTCGACTCGTTCGGGGACACCGTCGCCAGCGATCTCGGCGTGACGATCGCCGAGAAGCAACTTGGCCAGACTCGCGATCCCGCCCAGCTCGTGCTCGGTGATGTGGCCAAGCTGACCGACACCGTGCGGAAGCTGCAAGCGTTCGCGCGGGCGTTTGGCGAGACCAGCGAGGGCCTGACCGGGGTCGACTCGGAGCACTGGGTCGGGCAGGCAGCGGACGCGTTCCGCGCCAAATTCGATCCGCACGTCAAGCAGTGGGCCGACGCCCGGCAGGCCTGCGACGAGGCCGCCAGCACGCTGGACTCCTACGCCGAGCTGGTGCGATGGGCGCAGGACCAGGCGCGGCAGGCGATCGACCGGTACGACCAGGGTCAGCAGGCCACCCAGCAGGCCCAGACCGCGCACAACCAGCAGGTCGCCGCCTACAACCAGGCCGCCCAGAACTACAACCAGGCCATCTCGGCCGGCAAGAATCCGGGGCTTCCGCCGACCCGACCGGCCGCGTTCGTGGACCCCGGCACCGACCTGCGTCAACAGGCGCAGGAACTGCTGGACAACGCCCGGTCACGCCGGGACGCGGCGAGCGCCGAGGCGGAAGCGGCACTGCGTGCGGCAACCGATCTCGCTCCAGCCGAGCCGTCCTTCGCGGCACGCATGTTCGACTACGGCCAGGACGCCCAGCAGTTTCTCGGAACCGGCGTGGTCCATCTGGTCGGCGGGGCGATCAAGGACCTGGCCAGCATGCAGGACTTCATGCGCTCCCTCAACCCGCTCGACGGGTACAACATCCGTCACTTCGCCGACTATCTGGGCGGGCTGTCGACCACCGCCGCCGGCCTGGTGGAGGCCCCGAACCATCCGCTGCGGTTGGTGAA
>DASVLX010000033.1:0-13906 GCA_036384655.1 Pseudonocardiaceae bacterium | reverse complement strand
CACCAACACCGAAAGACGACACCATGCCCCTCGAACAAACCCTCGCCTTCTACATGAACGAAAAACCCTCCGCAGCCCTGGTCCGCGACTGGTTCGGATACCCCCGCATCCGCGTCAGGACCGCCGACGGCATCAGCACCGCCGAATTCGTCCACATCGCCGAAGACGACCCCGCCGAATCACTCGCGTTCTTCCAGGCACTCCGCGACTGCACCCAACAAGCCGTCAACATCCTCGCCCAACGCGTATCCGGCGACTGACCGCTACGCCCAGGGGTCGGTGAGATAGAGGAGTGCGTTGCGGTCCGTCGGCCGGCCGGCGCTGGGGTGCAGGTCCAGGCGATGGTGGCGCGACTGCCAGTCGTTGGCCGCCAGTTCGCGCGACAGCCCGGCCAGCGTCTCGGGCCCGTCCAGCCCGCCGGTCCACGGGGCCGGTCCGGCGTGATCGACCATGGTCGTCGCGATGGTCAGGGTGCCCCGGCAGCGGGTCAGCTCGACGATCCGGCCCTGCTGCGGCCAGTCGATCAGGGACGGCGCGGTCAGTTCCCACCAATCGTCATGCGGGGTGATCGCGGTGGCGTGGGTGTGCCCGTTGAGCGAGCACACCAGGCTGGGATGGCCGGCCAGGGCTTCCGCGAGTTCGTCGCGCAGCACCCGGGGCGGGGCGTCCTCGCCGGCGATGCCGTTGATCAGGTCATTGAGCGGATGGTGCCCGCACAACACCACATAGCGCTTATCGCGGTCGGCGTCGGACAGTTGGTCCCGCAGCCAGTCGAGCTGGGTCGGGTCGATCGAGCCCTGCCAGTTGCCGTGCGGGTTCACGGTGTCCAGCACCAACATCGTGATCACGGCGTCCGCGGTGACGTGGTCATGGCGGTAATAGGGAAGCCCATCCGCGCCGAAGCCGTGCCGGGCCGGGCGCGCCCGGGGACCGTCATGCGCGGCCACGAACTCGGCGGTGTTGATGATGCGGCGGCCTGGGTCGGGGCTGACGGTCCGCACGTGGGCACGGACCAGCCTCGACAGCGCGCGCGGGTCGCACCGTGCCAGACCCCCGATGAGTTCGCCGACCGCCTGCGGTGAGGAGAGTTCGGCCGGCAGCCCGATCGGCTTCCGTGAGCCGACCGCGAGCCGGGCAAGTAGCGGGTTGCCGGGCGTGTTGCCCTGCAACAGCTGGTCGTGGTTGCCGTGCACGGCCAGCCAGGGCAGCCGCAGCCCGGCCGCCTCGAAGGGCGCGCGGGCGGCGTCGAGCAGTCCCGGCACGGCCGGGAATCCGTAGCGGTCCCGGGGCAGGTCGAGTTCGGCGGATTCCGGATGCCAGAAGCGTTCGTCGAACTCGGTCTCGTCGCTGACGCCCTCGTAGCGGGTCAGGTCGCCCGAGTCGGGGTGCACCGGCCCACCGTGCAGCAGGGCGAGATACCGCCGCAGCTCGTTGGCCTGGCAGTTGTCGGTGTTGTCACCGGTGGCGATGGCCAGGTCCAGGGGCCGCCCGCTAACCGGGCCGACGTCGACCGCGTTGATCGCGCGGACCATCGCGTCGACCACCTGGGCGGTGAGGATCTCCTGGGCCCGGTAGGTGCCGATCTCCCCGATCAGTTCGCGAGCCGGCGAGTCCGGGTCCACCCACCGGTCCAGGAACTCGGCCCGGACCGGTGACAGCGAGTCGCACACGTGGATGTCGGACAGTTGGGCCAGCGCCAGCAGCGGCCGGGCGTCCTCGGTCTTCTCGGGCGCGGCGGCCAGCTCGGTGCGCGGCTGATGCGGCTCGGCCGGTCCGGTGGCCAGGCGTCGATAGCCGCCGGGGCCGGTCACGCCGCCGACCACGGTCCGTCGTGAGGTGATCAACGCCCGTCCTCGCGCGCTTCCAGCAGGACCGGACGGTCCAGCAGCGTGGTGGTCACCCTGCGGCCGGGAGCCAGTTCGGCCGCCCGGTGCGAGGGGACGTCGGCGAGCAGCTCGGTGCCGTCGTCGCGCAGCAGCCGCAGCCGGGTCGTCGAACCGCGGAAGGTGCCGACGGCGATGATCGCGTCGCCGTCGTCGTCGGGCGTCACGTTGATCGCCTCCGGCCGGACCAGCACGGTGACCTGGCCGCCAGCCTCGGCGGTCTGGCCGTCGGCACCGAGGGTCTGGCTACCGACGCGGATCCGGCCGTCAGCCTCGGTCATGCCGGTCAGCCGGTTCATGGTCCCGACGAACTCGGCCACGAACGGGGTGGCCGGCCGGTCATAGAGCAGCGCCGGCGTGTCGCACTGTTCCAGCCGGCCGTCGCGCATCACGCCGACCCGGTCGGCCAGCGACAGCGCCTCCTCCTGGTCGTGCGTGACGAACACGGTGGTCACGCCGAGTTCCAACTGGATGCGGCGGATCTCGTCGCGGAGCTGCTCGCGCACCTTCGCGTCCAATGCGGACAGTGGCTCGTCCAACAGCAGCACCCGCGGCGCGATGGCCAGCGCCCGGGCCAGCGCGACCCGCTGCTGCTGGCCGCCGGACATCTGGTGCGGGTACTTCTTGACATGCTCGCCAAGCCCGACCAGCTCCAGCAGTTCGGCCGCGCGGCGCCGCCGGTCGCCCCGGCCGTGGCCGCGGGTGCGCAGCCCGAAGGCGACGTTGTCGATCGCGCTCATCGTCGGGAACAGGCTGTAGGACTGGAACACCATGCCCATGTCGCGCTTGTTGGCCGGCACGCTGGACACGTCCTGGTCGTTGACCAGCACCGAACCCGTGCTGGGCTGGTCGAAACCGGCCAGGATGCGCAGCGCGGTCGTCTTGCCGCAGCCCGACGGGCCGAGCAGGGCCAGCAGCTCACCCGGGTTGATGTGCAGGGAGAACCCGTTCAGCGCCGACGTGGATCCGAAGACGCGGCTCACGTCCCGGAACTCCACGGTGGCGCCGGTGCGGGGTGGGGTGATCGGTTCGGCGGCCAACGCGGTCAGCCTTTCTTCTCGGCGCTGAACCGCCAGTTCAGCGCGCCGACAGCGAGGAGCAGGACTTCCACGAGCAGCAGGCTGAACACCGACACGGCGGCCTGCACCTGGCCGTCGATGGTCGGTAGCTGAGCCAGCCAGACCGGGAAGGGCTTGGTGTAGACGAGAATCGAGGAGATCGTGTACTCGCCCATCACCAGCGCGAAGCACATGAACGCGGCGTTCACGATGGCGGTCCGCAGGCAGGGCATGACCACCCGGAACAGCGTCGTGAGCCAGCCGGCCCCGAGGTTGCGGGAAGCCTCGACCAGGGTGCGCGAGTCGATCGAGCGGATGCCGGCGTCCAGGGTCCGGTACACGAACGGCAGCGCCAGCACCACGTACAGCAGGGCCAGCACCAGCGGGTGAGCCGGGTCGCGGATCCACGACACCACCTCGTAGAGCGGGCTGCCCTTGTCCTGGCCGATCCAGGTGTACGTGTCGTCGACCCCGACGACCAGCACCACCGGCGGGAACACCAACGGCAGCAACGTGATCACCTCGACCAGGCCACGCCACCGGGGCAGCCGCAGTTGCAACAGGAGCTGGGTCGGCAGCATCAGCGCGATCGTCACCACGATCGTGATGACCGAGATCTCCAGCGAGTAGACCAGCGAGTCGAGGAAACCGACCTGCCCGGTCGCCGGATTGGCGAAGATGTCGCCGTAGGCGGAGAAGCTGATGCCGCCCAGCGGGTTCTTCACCGTGTAGCTGATGGTGGCGAGGATCGGCCCGATGAAATAGATCCCGCAGAGGATCAGGATGATCCACCGGGCCGCCGCCGCCGCCTTCGGGAACCGCACCCGGCGCCGTGCCGCACCCGCCGGCCCGGTCGGTGCGGCACCGGTCAGCACCGGACCGCCGACGGCACCACCGAATCCCGCCGTGCTCATGCGCTCACCTCCGTCCCGCTCATGACTGCAACCACCGTGTGGTCCGCCGCTCCAACAGCAGGTAGACCACGGTCAACGGCAGCACGATGACGATCATGTCGAGGGCCAGTGCGGCCCCGATGTTCTCCTGGCCGGACAGCACGTTGCCGGACAACACGTTCGCGATCTGCGTCGGCACCAGCGGCAGCGACTGCCCAACCAGTGCGTCGGCGGTGGCGTACGCGGAGAACGACGAGCAGAACAGCAGCAGGATCGCGCCCAGGAAGTTCGGTGCCAGCACCGGTCCGGCCACATGCCGCCAGTACTGCCAGCGGTTGGCTCCCAGGTTCTCCGCCGCCTCCGCCCACTGCGGCTTGAGGCCCTCCAGCGCCGGTGTCATCACCAGCACCATCAGCGGCACCAGGAAGTACATGTAGACCAACCCGACACCGGTCACCGAGGTGAGCTGGAAGTGCAGATCGTTGGCCAGCGACAGGTCAAGGTGATCCTGCAGGAACTGCGTGATCACACCGGCCTTGGCGCCGATCGTGGCGATGAACAGGAACGCCAGCGGAATACCACCAAAGTTCGCGGTCACCGCGGAGGCGGCGCTGACCACCTGCTTGAGCAGCCCGCTTCGGCTGTTCACGACCGCATAGGCCAGCAGCAGCCCGATGACCGCGCCGATCACCGCGACCACCGCCGACAGTTCCACGCTGTTCACCAGCGAGGTGGCGTAGATGCCGTGCAGCGTGGTCGTGACGTTGTCGGCGGTGTAGTTCGTCTGGCTGGCGTGGATGAACTGCTGGGTCACCGGGTCGCGTTTGGTCGACGCGGACGTGATCGTCTGCTCGAACGCGTTGTAGAGGATGAACCCGATCGGCACCAGGAAGAAGACGAACACGTAGGCGAAGAACGGCAGCAGGCCGGCGGCGGTCAGACGGGGGCGGCGGGGCCGGGCGGACCCGGCCCCGCTCGTCTGGGGCGTCTGGCTCTCGGTTCGCACCGAGGTACTCGTGATGGTTTCGGCCACGACTACGCCACCGCTGCGGCCCACTTCTGGGTGACCACGTTCTTGGCGGCGGTCACCTGGTCGGAAGTGGGGTCGAACGGCTTCGGGTCGTTGACCGTCGGCATGGCCGCCATCGCCGTCTTGTCGACGGACCCGTTGCTCTGCATCGCGGTCAGCTCGGACGGCCGGGCGAAGCCCTTCAGCCACAGGTTCTGGCCACCGTCGGCGGCCTGGCTGTACAGGAACTCCTCCCACAGCCGCGCGGCGGCCGGGTGGGCGGCGTTGATGCTGATCGCCTGCGCGTACGGGCCGGACACCAGGCCGTCGGTCGGCACCGAGACCGTCCAGTTGATGCCGCTCTGCTTCAACTTCGCCTCATAGCCGACGTTGAGGTAGTCCCAGTCCAGGATGATCGGCGTCTCACCGGACTGGATGGTGGCCGGCGTGACGCTGGTCTTGTTGAAGATGCCCTCGGAGTTCAGCTTGTGGAAGAAGTCGATGCCCGGCTGGATGTTGTCCGCGGAGCCGCCGTTGGCCAGCGCGGTCGCCCACACCGACTCGAAGGCCGAGTTGGCGCTGGTCGGGTCGCCGTTGAGGGCGACATCGCCCTTGTACATCGGGTTGTCCAATTCCTTGATCGTGGTCGGACAGACCTTGATCTTGGTGGCGTTGCAGGCGATCGACACATAGCCGGCGTAGTCCGCGTACCAGAGGCCGCCCGAGTCCTTCAGCTCGTTGGGGATGTCGGACCAGGTCGCGACCTTGTACGGCGCGAACAGGCCCTCCTGCGCACCGGACAGGCCATACGAGGTGCCGACGTCCACCACGTCCGGCGCGCTGGACTGGCCCTTGGTCGACTTGACCGCGTTGATCTCGTCGCCGCTGGAGCCGTCCGGGTTCTCACTGTTGACCTTGATCCCGTACTTGGTCTGGAACGTCGAGATGATCGTTCCGTAGTTCGCCCAGGTGGCGGGCAGCGCGATGACGTTCAGCGTGCCCTCCTTCTTGGCCGCCGCGACCAGGGCGTCCATGCCGCCGCCGGCCTGCGCCGACTGGGCCTGGGCCCAGGAAACGGTCGCACTACCGTTGTCCGCGTTCGAACTACTGTTGCTTGAACAAGCCGTCAGCATCACGGTTGCCGCCGCGGCGACCCCGACGACAGCCAACCCTCTACGCCACATCAAGTTCTCCATTTCGGCTCTGGAACCGAAGCCCCGCCCCAAGTCCTTCGCTCCGGATAGTGACGGCACGATGACTGGTGCTGTGGCAAAGTTGTTTGTACGACTTTGAACGGACAGGAGAGTAGGCACGCGAAGTGGAGCGCAGGTGAAGAACAGCGGTACACCGTCTGGCATCAGTACGGACGTAGGCAGGCGCGTTCCTGGTAGTCCCCCTGCCGGCCAGCCCCTGCACGAGTGGATCGCGGGCGACCTGCGCGCCGCGATAGCCCGTGGTGACTATCCGCCGGGTACGCAACTACCCACCGAGTCCGCTTTGGTCAGTCGCTACGGCGCGGCGCGCGGCACCGTGCGCACCGCGCTGCAGACCCTCACCTCGGAGGGTCTGCTGGCCTCGCGCCGCGGCACGCCCCGCATCGTGCTCGGCACGGCGGTCTGCCAGTCGTTCTCGGAGCTACGCAGCTTCGCCCAGTGGGCGCACGCGATGGGACACACCCCCGGCGGACGTTTCATCACGCGAACCCTGCGTTCCGCCGTTCCGGCCGAGGCACAGGCGCTGCAGATCGAGGCGGACGCCGAGGTGGCGTACACCGTCCGGCTGCGCACCCTCGACGGTAGCCCGATCTTCGTCGAACGCTGTGTCTACCCGACCTGGCTGGCCGACGTGGTCATGGCGCTCGACCGGGACTGCGCCTCGGTCACCGCGGAGATCGCCCGGCTGACCGGGATCGAGCTGGCCTCCGGCACACACACCTTCGACGTGGCCCGCGCCGACGACCTGGACGCGCGGCTGCTCGGCGTCGCTGTCAACGACCCGCTGCTGCGCCGGCGGGGCATCACGCGCAAGACCGACGGCGTGCCGTGCGACTACACCGAGGACCGGTACATCGAGGGCTCGGCGTCCTTCACCCTGCACAACTCGGTAACCACCAACACCCTGTCCCGGCAGATCCGCCCCACCCGGGCCGCCACCGCACCCGCGCCCCGCCGAGCCCCCGCCCCCCACCGCCTCGACCAGGAGAAAGGCTGATGGAGCGGAGGCCCGACGTGGTCAGCTCACCACCGAACGCGCGATCATCACCACGCCGAGCAGCCCGACGATCGAGTGAGTCGGGCCAGCTGACCAACGGGATGGAGATCGGCTCTGTCAGCTCCAAGTGGGTCATCCACGTCATTGGTTGGGCCGTCAGGTCTCGAGGTCGGCGAGGGCGGTGTCGAGGACGCGATGGAAGGTGGGGTAGGCCCAGATCATCCGGCGCAGCTGGGCGGTGGTCACCCGGGCGTGCACGGCCACGGTGAGCGCGGACAGCACCTCGCCGCCGGACGGACCGGCCGACGTCGCACCCACCAGCACACCGCTGTCCGCGTCCTCGACCAGCTTCACGAAGCCCTCACCGCCCGGGCCATAAATCCAGCCCCTGGTCGACGAGGACAGCGGGGCGAACCCGATCCGCAGCCGATGGCCGGCCGCCCGGGCCTGCGCCTCGGTCAGACCGACCGCGCCGATCTCCGGATCAGTGAAGGTCACCCGGGGCACCGCGTGGTACTCGGCCGGCGTGCCGGGCTGGCCGAGGATGTCCCGCACCACGATCCCCGACTGATACATCGACATATGCGTGAAGGCACCCTTGCCGGTGATGTCGCCGATCGCGTAGACGCCGTCCGCGATCCGCATCCGGTCGTCCGGGTCCACGAACCGGGCATCGGCCGGCAGGCCCAGCGCGGCGATGCCCAGTGACCGCAGGTCGGTACGCCGGCCGGTGGCCACCAGCAGCCGCCGCGCGCGGACCTGATCGCCCTCCAGTTCGACGGTGAACTCGCCGTCCGGCCCCGCGCCGGCGTCATGCCGGACGGCCTTGGCCGCCGTGCCCACCTGTAGGGTCAGGCCCTCGGCGCCGAGTACGGTGGCGAGCAGCTCACTGGCCTCGGGTTCCTCGATCGACAGTAGCCGGTCGGCCGCCTCGACGATCGTCACCCGGCTGCCGAGCCGGGCGAACGCCTGCGCCAGTTCCAGCCCGATCGCGCCGCCGCCCAGCACACACAGCGACTCGGGTGCCTCGGTGGCCGTGAGGATGTCCCGGTTCGTCCAAAAAGGAGTTTCGGCGAGGCCGGGAATCGGTGGCACGGCCGGTTCGGTGCCCGGGTTCACGATGATCGCCCGGCGGGCGGTGAACTCCCGGTCGCCGTCAGGTCCGGCCACGACCACCGTGCGCGGCCCGGTGATCCGGCCCCTGCCGCGCACCAGCGTGCCGCCCTTGCCGACGAACCGGTCGGCGGCGGCCTGATCGTCCCAGGAGTCGGTGGCCTCCGTGCGGATCCGCCGTGCGGCCGGCGCGAGGCTCGGCCGCACCGAGGCGTCACCGGCCAGTTCCGGCACCCGCCGGGCCTCGGCCACCGCGTTCGCCGCGCGGATGATCATCTTGCTCGGGATGCAGCCATAGTACGGGCATTCGCCGCCCACCAGCCGCGATTCGACGCCGATCACGGACAGGCCGGCCTCGGCCAGTTCACCGGCGGCGGCCTCACCGCCCGGACCCATGCCGATCACGATCACATCGGATTCGGCAACATCGGCGCCATGCGCACCCTCGACCACGTCGGCCACCGCGGTTCACCTCGGCTCGCTCGGATTCGGTCGCTGTGCCCACAGCGTCCCAGCCCCCCGCGCCGCTCGCACCCGATCAGACCGCCAGCGAGGTCCGACCGCGGCGATTACACCGGGTGGTCAGACGACGGTCAGACGGTGTCGCCGAGCTTCACCCGCGGCTTCGGCATCCGCAGCTTGCGGATCTGGCTGGCCCGCACGAACGCGTACCAACCCACCGACAACCCGCTGTCCGTGGCGTCCGGGAACTTCAACCGGACCTGCCGCACGATCTTCCGGCCGGTGACGATCCCGTCCAGCAGGATCGCGACCAGCGCCGCCAGCGCCACCGGCGGGGCGTAGTACTGGATCAGCGGCGAGGGAACGATCATCGCGACCAGCACCAGCAGCGCCAGCGGCATGAAGCCCCCGGCGATGTGCCGGCGGGAGTCCACCACATCGCGGACGTAGGCCTTGACCGGTCCGCGGTCCCTGGGCATCATGTACCGCTCGTCGCCGGCGGCCATCCGCTCCCGGCGGTTCTGGGTTTCCCTGCGCCGGTCCTCCTTGTTGCCCTTGGACCGCCGGAAAGCCTCGCGCTGCGTCCTGGGCGGCGGCGGCACCGGACCACGCCGGCGAGCCTCGGAGTCACGACGCTTCGGGGTTGGGCGACCCTTGGCGGGGGTCAGCGCGTGCGCACCGTTGAGCACCGTCTCGGACGACGGCTCGACCTCGACTTCGGCACCGTCGGGGTTGGCCGCCTCCGTGTCCTCGGCGGCCCGCTGGCGAAGAAACCTCACGTAGCAAGGTTAGGCCAAAGGGTCACTGTGTCATGATGGAAGGTGGAACAAGCGGTCCGCCGAGGGCGTTCAACCAACCGAGCGATCCGCCGATTCGAGGGAGCATCATGAGCGTCGACAGCACCACCGCCACTCAGGTAGACGAGACGACGCACGGCGTGTCCGTGACCGATGCCGCGGCAGCCAAGGCGAAGGCGCTGCTCGACCAAGAGGGTCGGGACGACATGCACCTGCGCATCGCCGTGCAGCCGGGTGGCTGCTCCGGCCTGCGCTACCAGCTCTTCTTCGATGACCGCACCATCGACGGCGACGTGATTCGCGAGTTCGGTGGCCTGCGGGTGGCCGTCGACCGGATGAGCCTGCCCTACCTGGACGGCGCGGTCATCGACTTCGTCGACACCATCGAGAAGCAGGGCTTCACGATCGACAACCCGAACGCCACGGGGACATGTGCCTGTGGCGATTCCTTCCACTAGGTTCCGCCGTCCCAGGCGGCGCGGGCCGGCGTTCTCGGTCGCTCGCGTGCCATAAGCACGCGTCGCTCCCTGCGGCCTTGGCCCGCATCCACCTGGAACGCCGGAACAGGTTGGGGTTCTGGGGCGCGCGGGTCCGCGACTTCTCGGTATGCCACGCGGCCGGCGGGCTTGCACCGCATCCACTAGGGAAAACGTCGAGGGTCCGGCCGGTCCACGCTGACCGGCTGGAGCCTGGTTCAAGCGTCGTCGTTACATACAGTGGTCACACGTAGTCGTCGAGGTCCTCGACCTGCTGGACGCAGGTGTCGTTGACCGTCCACGGCGCCGCCGCCATGGGCAGCGGGAGCAGCGTCTGGCTGGTGCACACGGCACGAGGGATCTCGGCGCAGTCGTCGATCAGTTCGCCGATCGACTCGGCATCGGTTGCGGTTTCGGACGTGGCCCTGGATGCAGGATTGGTCACGGATCTCACGGTAGGGCGATCCGGCGGCGCCCGATAGGCTTACCTGTCGGTAGTCTGTCCCGTCCGGCTGGGAACCACCCGACCGAGCGTCCTCCAGGGAGTTCGAATGGCCGTCGCCGTCGCCGGAAGCATCGCCACCGACCATCTCATGCACTTTCCCGGGAGATTCGGTGAACAGTTGGTGCCGGAGCAGTTGGCGCGCATCTCGCTGAGCTTCCTGGTAGACGACCTGGTGGTGCGGCGCGGCGGCATCGGCGCCAACATCGCGTTCGGGATGGGCGTGCTCGGCGCGACCCCACTGCTGGTCGGCGCGGTTGGTGAGGACTTCGCGGACTACCGGGCGTGGCTGGAACGACATGGCGTGAACTGCGCGGGCGTGCACGTCTCGGAGATCGCGCACACCGCGCGCTTTGTCTGCACCACCGACGAGGACATGTGCCAGATCGCGTCCTTCTATACGGGCGCGATGGCGGAGGCGCGGCTCATCGAGCTGGCGCCGCTGGCCGATGATGTCGACGGCGGGCTGGATCTCGTGATGATCAGCCCGGACGACCCGGAGGCGATGCAGCGGCACGCCGACGAGTGCCGGGAGCGTGGCTACCGCTTCGCCGTCGACCCGTCCCAGCAGCTCGCCCGGATGTCCGGCGATGAGGTGGCCGACTTCATCACCGGCGCCGACTACCTGTTCAGCAACGACTACGAGTGGGGCCTGCTGCTGCGCAAGACCGGCTGGTCCGAGGCGGACGTGCTGCAGCGGGTCGGCATGCGGGTGACCACGCTGGGTCCCAAGGGTGTCGAGATCGTCGACCGGTCCGGCGGCGCGCTGCATGTGCCGGCGGTGCCGGAGCACAGCAAGCTCGACCCCACCGGCGTCGGCGATGGGTTCCGCGCGGGCTTCCTCACCGGGCGGGTTCTCGGGCTGAGCCTGGAACGGTCCGCGCAGCTCGGCTCGCTGATCGCGGTGCTGGTGCTGGAGACCGTGGGTACCCAGGAGTGGGCGTTCCACCGGAGGCAGGCGCTGACCCGGCTGGCGGAGGCGTTCGGCGAGCGGGCGGCCACCGAGGTCGACGCGGCGCTGCCGAAACACTGAGTAGCCAAGGGAAACGTTGGGTAGCTACTGAAACACCGCTGCCGCACCGAGATCATCCCGGACCGGCGCGGTGACCTGCCCGCTCCGTGGACGTCTCGCCGTGATCTTCGCCTCTCTCCGAACAAACCGCGGCCGGCGTGACGCCCGTCGCTGTGGTCGGCAATGCTGGCATCGAACAACCTGTCTGACGTGTTCCGCCCTTATGGCGTAACAAGAACGACACAGGCCGGCTGCCGCGCGAAGGGTCGACACGGCGATCGGCCCGCTGCGCGAGAATGCGTCACCGAGTGACAAGATGGCGAGTGCTGGTGCGTGCCTGACCGGCACGAATTGGCGACAACCGTATGGAGGAATCGTGACCGACGCCGACCTTGTGATCCTCGGCGGCGGATCGGGCGGCTATGCCTGCGCCTTCCGCGCGGCCGAGCTGGGCCTGTCCGTCGTTCTGGTGGAGAAGGACAAGCTCGGAGGAACGTGCCTGCACCGAGGCTGCATCCCCACCAAGGCGCTGCTGCACGCCGCGGAGGTCGCCGACTCGGCTCGTGACGGCGGCAACATCGGCGTCAAGTCGTCTCTGGAGGGCATCGACATCGCCGGTGTCAACTCCTACAAAGACGGCGTCATCGCGAAGATGTTCAAGGGTCTGACGGGCCTGGCCGCCGCCAACAAGGTCAACGTGGTGGCGGGCACCGGCACGTTCGTCGCGCCGAACACCGTGGTGGTGGACGGCGAGCGGTACGTCGGCAAGAACGTGGTGCTGGCGACCGGCTCGTACTCGAAGACTCTGCCCGGCCTGGAGATCGGCGGCCGGATCATGACCAGCGAGCAGGCGCTGAACCTGGACTTCATCCCGGAACGCGTGATCGTGCTCGGTGGCGGCGTGATTGGCGTCGAGTTCGCCAGCGTGTGGCGCTCGTTCGGCGCCGAGGTCACCATCGTCGAGGCGCTGCCCCGGCTGGTGCCGCTGGAGGATGAGTTCGCCTCCAAGCAGGTGGAGCGGGCGTTCCGGAAGCGCGGGATCGGGTTCAAGACCGGCGTGCGGTTCACCGGCGCCACCCAGTCCGCCGCCGGCGTCTCGGTCAGCCTGGAGAGCGGCGAGACCCTGGATGCCGACATCCTGCTGGTCGCCGTCGGCCGTGGCCCCAACACCGCGGGCCAGGGCTTCGAGGAGGCCGGCGTGCGGATGGACCGCGGCTACGTCCTCACCGACGAGCGGCTGCGCACCAACATCCCCGGCGTCTACGCGGTCGGTGACATCGTGCCGGGCCTGCAGCTCGCGCACCGAGGCTTCGGCCAGGGCATCTTCGTGGCCGAGGACATCATGGGGTTGGACCCGCGGCCGATCGTCGAGAGCGGCATCCCCAAGGTCACCTACTGCAACCCGGAGGTCGCCTCCGTCGGCCTGACCGAGGCCAAGGCCAAGGAGCAGTACGGGCCGAACGTGAAGTCGTACACCTATCACCTCACCGGCAACGGCAAGTCGGTCATCCTGGGCACCCAGGGTGCCGTCAAGGTGATCCAGGCTCCGGACGGCCCGGTCGTCGGTATCCACATGGTCGGCGAGCGCGTTGGCGAGCTGGTCGGTGAGGCCCAGTTGATCGTCAACTGGGAAGCGTTCCCGGAGGATGTGGCGCCGTTGATCCACGCCCATCCGACCCAGACCGAAGCCCTCGGCGAGGCACACCTCGCCCTGGCCGGCAAGCCGCTGCACGTGCACGGCTGACCACGTATCCCAGGCACGAGCACGAGCACGAGGAGTCAGCGCAGATGGCCTTCTCCGTCCAGATGCCAGCCCTCGGTGAAAGCGTCACCGAGGGCACCGTCACCCGCTGGTTGAAGCAGGAGGGTGACAGCGTCGAGGTGGACGAACCCCTGGTGGAAGTCTCCACCGACAAGGTGGACACCGAGATCCCTTCGCCGGCCGCCGGAATCCTGCAGAAGATCGTGGTGCGGGAGGACGAGACCGTTGAGGTCGGTTCCGAACTCGCCGTGATCGGCGAGGGTGCGGCGACCAACGGTGGTGCCCCGGCAGCCCCGCCGGCACCGCCCGCGGCCGCTCCGGCGCCCGCCCCGGCACAGCCGGCCTACGCACCGCCCGTGGCATCGGCGCCCGCACCCGTGGCCGCACCATCGGCCCCGGTGTCCGGAACCCCGATCACCATGCCCGCGCTCGGTGAGAGCGTCACCGAGGGCACGGTGACCCGCTGGCTGAAGTCGGTGGGTGACAGCGTCGCGGTGGACGAGCCGCTGGTGGAGGTGTCCACCGACAAGGTCGACACCGAGATCCCCTCGCCGGTGGCCGGCACGCTGCTGGAGATCACCGCTGGTGAGGACGCGGTGGTGGAGATCGGCGGCCAGCTGGCCGTGATCGGCTCGGGTGCTCCGGCTCCCGCCGCCGCTCCGGCTCCGGCTCCGGTGCCCACTCCCCCGCCCGCCCCGGCACCCGCGCCCGCGCCGGCACCTGCCGCG
>DASVLX010000032.1:0-59358 GCA_036384655.1 Pseudonocardiaceae bacterium | reverse complement strand
CGGTTATCCGCTGGAACTGCTGCTGCGCGCCGCCCACGCGCGGTGGCGCGTCGTCGAGCTCGACATGGCCTACCGGCCGAGGGCCGCCGGCACCCGATCCAAGGTGACCGGCTCGGTGCGCGGCACGGCACGGGCGCTGCGCGACATGGCGGCGGTGCTCGCCACGCTGGGAGTGTCTCGATGACCGCCGAGCCGGTGATCCTGCTGGTGGTCGCGAAGGCTCCGGTGCCGGGGCTGGCCAAGACGCGGCTGTGTCCGCCGGCCACCCCGGTCCAGGCCGCCGAGATCGCCGCCGCATCGCTGTTGGACACCCTCACCGCCGTGCTCGACACGCCGGGGACGCGTCCGGTCGTGGCGCTGACCGGTGACCTGAACCAGGCTCGCCGGGCACCCGAACTGCGTCGGCTGCTGGCGTTCACCGAAGTCGTTCCGCAGCGCGGCGAAACCTTCGCGGACCGGCTCGCGCACGCCCACACCGACGCGGCCGATCTCCATCCGGGGCTTCCGGTGCTGCAGATCGGCATGGACACCCCACAGGTCACCCCGGAGCTGTTGGCCGATACGGCCGGTCTGCTGGTCGACGCACCCGCCGTGCTGGGACCGGCCGCCGACGGCGGCTGGTGGACGCTGGGCCTGCGCGACCCACGCCGGGCGCGCGCGCTGTACGCGGTACCGATGTCCCGCGCCGACACGGGCCTGCTCACCCGCGAAGCGTTGGCGCGGAGCGGTATTCGGGTGACGGCCGCCGTCACACTATCCGATGTGGACACCATCGCGGACGCCGTCGGGGTTTCCCGGTTGGTGCCGTCGAGCCGCTTCGCGGAGGCCGTGACGTCCATACTGGACGACACGGTGGGTGCACGATGACACCGTTCGCGGCGACGCCGTTCGACCAGGCGATGCGCGGCGCGCGCGCCACGCTCGAGTTCGACGGGCAGCGCCTGCTACTGCCGGTGACCCGCTGGCATGCCGAACCCGACTCCGCGGACGAACTGCTGTTGGCGCGGTGCGGTGGCGCGACTCTCGACGTTGGCTGTGGGCCCGGCCGGCTGACCGCCGCCCTGGGCATGCGTGGCATTCCCGCGCTGGGCATCGACATCTCGCCGGTGGCGGTGACGCTGACCCGGGCGCGAGGTGCGGCGGCGCTGCGCCGGGACGTGTTCGGCCGGGTGCCGGGGGCCGGCCGGTGGCGGCATGTGCTGGTCGCGGACGGGAACGTGGGCATCGGCGGCGATCCGGTCGCGCTGCTGCGGCGTGCCGCCGACCTGCTCGCTCCCGACGGTTCCGTACTGGTCGAGCTTGATCCGCCGGGCACCGGGCTGGTGCGTGGGCTGGCCCGGCTGGTGCAGCCACACGGCATGTCCGGTCCGTTCCCCTGGGCGCGGGTGGGCGTCGAGGCGATCGCCGGGCCGGCCGCCTCCGCCGGGCTGCTGTTGCGTTGGCGGGCCCGGCGGGTCGGCCGCTGGTTCGCGGAACTGATCGGACGGCCGTCATGAGGTTCGTGCCACGGCTGCCCAAACCCCGCCTGCCGAGACCCCGGTTTCTCCGGCTGTCGCTCCCCCGGCTACCCGCGCTGAAACTGCCCGCCGCGCTTTCGATGCCGGCACCTCGGTTCCGTGCCGCCACGCATCACCGGTCGGTGACCTCGCGGATCGGTGTGTGCCTGGCGGTCACTTTCACGATCTGCTTCCTCACCGGGCTGGCCAGCCATTTCATCCAACATCCGGTCGGCTGGTTCGTCTGGCCCAGCCGCCCGGTCAATCTCTACCGGGTCACGCAGGGCCTGCACGTCATCTCCGGCACGGCGACGGTTCCGCTGTTGCTCGCGAAGCTGTGGTCGGTATATCCGAAGCTGTTCGAGCGCCCCGCCGTCCGGTCGGTGCTGCACGCGATCGAGCGGCTGTCGATTCTGGTGCTCATCGCGGCGGCGATGTTCGAGCTGGTCACCGGGCTGTTCAACGTCGCCCAGAACTATCCGTGGGGATTCTTCTTCCCGGTGGACCACTACGCGGTGGCGTGGGTGGCGTTCGGCTCTCTGCTGATCCACCTGGCGGTGAAGCTGCCGATCGTCCGGGCCGGCCTGAAGGAGAAGGTACGGGAGAAACCCGCACCCGGCGAAGCGCGGAAGGACCACGCGCGGGAGGAGGATTCGGGGCTGTCCCGGCGCGGGTTCCTGCGCACCACCTGGATCGCCACCGGAGCCGCGGTGCTGGCCACCGCCGGCGGCACGGTGCCGTTCCTGCGCCGCGTTTCCGTGCTGTCGCCGGTGTCCGGCAACGGCCCGCAGGGCCTGCCGGTCAACCGAACGGCATCGGCGGCCGGCGTGCGGACGGCGGCCACCGATCCGAACTGGCGGCTCACGCTGATCGGTCCACAGGGGACGCAGCGGTTGTCACTGGCCGATCTGCAGACGATGCCGCAGGCGAACGCGGAGCTGCCGATCGCCTGTGTGGAGGGCTGGAGCGCGTCGGCGGTGTGGTCGGGAGTTCGGGTCGCCGATCTGATCCGCCGGGCCGGCGCGCGGCCCGGCGTGCCCTTGTTGGTGGAATCCCTGCAGGGCAACGTTCTCTACGGATCGAGCACCCTGCCCGGCTCACACACCGCCGACCCGCTGACGCTGCTGGCGTTGCGGCTCAACGGCTCCGAACTCGACCTGGACCACGGCTTTCCGTGCCGGATCATCGCGCCCAACCGGCCCGGCGTGCTGCAGACGAAATGGGTGACCCGGATGACGGTGCTGTCATGATCATGCGGCTGACCCGGATCATCGTCGGGCTGGTGGGGCTGGCCGTGCTGGGATTCGGTGCCTGGCTGGTGTGGCCGCTGCTGTTGGCCGTGCCGCGCGCCGGGCTGTCCTTCCCCGCCTGGCTGATCGCCGGCCCGTTCGTGCACGACGGCCTGATCGCGCCGATCGTGGGGCTGTCCGGGCTGCTGGTGCTGCGGCGGCTGCCGCCGGCCTGGCGAACGCCGGTGGCGACCGGTTCGGTGGTATCCGGTGTGCTGCTGCTGTTGAGCATCCCGCATCTGTGGCGGGCGTACGCGCCCAACCACTTCCCCGGTCTCAACGACCGGAACTACGGCGCCGGTGTCCTGATCGCGCTCGCCGTGGTGTGGGCGGTGGTGGCCGTGGTGATCGCCGCCCGGCTACTGCGCGCCCGCCGCGCCCATCACTCCCGCCAGCGACGGAAGAAGACCCGGACCAGCACCCGCAGCCCCAGCACGAAACCCACGAACAACAGGGCGTAGCCCAGGAACACGTACAGCCGCACGGTCGAGGTCATCATCGGCCCGCTGTCACTGGTCAACAACATGATCGCGGCGATCGCCGCGGCCGCCGCCAGAATCGTGGTCATCACCTGCTGGGCGATGCCGGTGATGAACGCCCGGTCCCGCTGGTCGGCCAGCATCCGGATGTTGATGGTGAAGCGGCCGTTCTCCAGGTCCTCGGTGATCTTGTTGATGCGATGGGGCAGCCGCCGCACGACCGGCAGCAGGCTCATCAACTGTTCCTGCGCCGTCTGGGTGATCTCGTCCATGCTGAACGTGGTGTGGCTGAGGTCGCCGCTCTGCTCACGCGCCGAGGTGAGCAGGTCGAATCCGGGGCAGACCATCGCCAGCGTGCCCTCCAGCGTGCCCATCGCCCGGAACGCGGCGGCGACCTGCGACGGAACCGCGAACTGGTAGGCCATCACGAGCCTGAACAACGCGGTGAACATGCCCAGCCCGCCCCCGCCGACGCGGTAGCGGACCATGATCTCGCCGACCGAGCGCTCCAGTTCCCGCTGGTCCAGCTCTTCGGGCCGGCCGAGCAACTCGATGAGCGCGCCGGTCGCCGCGATCGGGTCGTCCCGCTCGACCGAGTACAGCGTCAGGCCGAGGGCCGTGCGGGCCGGCTGGTCCAGCCGCCCCACCGAGCCGAAGTCCAGCAGCCCGACCGTGCGGTCCGGGCGGATCAGCAGGTTGCCGGGGTGCAGGTCGGCGTGGAACACCCCGGACACGATGATCTGGCGCAGCACCGACCCGAGAATGTCGGCGGCGAGCCGATTCCGTTCCCGGGCGTCGAAGCCGGCCAACAGGGTGGTCGCGTCGGCGATCGGGATGCCGTCCAGCTTCTCCATCACCATCAGCGTCTGACCGGAGAACTCCGGGTACGTCCGCGGGACGACGATTCGGTCGTCCGGCCGTAGCGTGCCGGCCACCGCGCGGGTGTTGTCCAGTTCGATGCCGTAGTCGAGTTCCTCGGTCAGCGAGTCGGCGAATCCCTCGGCCAGCCGCCGGATGCCCAGTGACCGGCCCCAGCCGGTCACCCGGTCCAGCCGCCGAGCCAGCTGAAGAATGATGTCCAGGTCGGCGGCGATCTGCCGGCGGGCGGCCGGCCGCTGGACCTTGATCACCACGGCCCGGCCGTCCAGCAGCCTGGCCTCGTGCACCTGGCCGACCGAGGCGGCGGCCAGCGGTGTCGGCTCGATCGACCGGAACACCTCGTCGATGGGCCGGTCCAGCGCGCCGCGGATCGCCGGTTCGATCTCCGTCCACGGTGCCGGTTCCACCTGCGTCTGCAGCTTCGTCAGCTCGGTGAGAATCGCGGGATGCAGCAGGTCGGGGCGAGTGGACAGCATCTGGCCGAGTTTCACGAACGCGACCCCGGCGTCCTCAAGCGCCCGGCGCAGCGCGATGGCCGTCTGGCGCATGCCGGGATCGGACACCCGGTTGCCCGGGTCGGCCCGGCCGCCGGCACGGAAGAACCGGCCCAGCCCGTGCCGCACCGCGATGCCGACGATCACCGCGTACCGGCGCACTCGTCTTCGCTGCCGCCGCCACCGGCGCAACAGCGTGATCGGATCGGGGATGCTGCCGGTGGGCAGCACCGCCTCCAGGATGACCAGGCCGGTCAGGCCCAGTGCGAACATCCAGGCGATCGCGAGGATCGCGATCAGGAACCCCGCGACCGGGTTGCCGATCAGATGGCCCTGTGTGAAGAACCCGGCCTTGGTGGCCACGAACGTCATGACCGGCGTGCTCAGCCCGACGATGGCGTAGCCGAACACGATCGAGCGGAACCAACCGACCGGCACACCCAGGATCTGGCGGGCCAGCACGGCCAGCAGCAGCACGAACACGACGGACAACGCCGTGGCCACCAGAGCCAATAAGAACTGCATCACGCTCCCTGTGACCCCGCACGCCGGACAGATCGACCATAGCCACCAGTCAAGGCCTCCACCCCCCGAATGGCGGAGTAACGATTACGCCGTGCGGCGCCCGAACAGCCGGGAGCCGACCGCGAATGACGCGATCGCCAGCGCGACGGCCACCGCGACGCCGATGTAGACGGTGGTGTCGAGATCTCCGGTGAACAGCGTCCGCACGGCGTCGAGGACGTATCGCAGCGGGTTCAACCGTGCGAACCAGTCGAGCCAGGTCGGTCCGGTGTTGACCGGCAGCAGAATGCCCGACAGCAGCATCAGCGGGATCGCGACGGAGTTGACGACCGGGGCGAACAGGTACTCGTTGGGCAGGCTGAGCGCGAGAACATAGGACAGCGACGCGAGCCCGATCCCGGTGATGAGGATGAGCACGACCGACGCGAGCACGCCGACTGGATTCGCCGCCATGCCCAGGACGTAGCCGAGCACGATCAGCGGCAGGGTCTGGATGACGAGAATGACGGCGTCCTTGAGAACCCGTCCGAAAAGGATCGCGAGTCGGCTGAGGGGCGTCACCCGCAGCCGTTCCACGAACCCCGACCGGATGTCTGGGATGAGGTTGAAGCCGGCGAAACCGGTGCCGAACAGCCCGAGCTGCAGCAGCAGACCGGGAACGAAGAACGACCACGTGTTCTGGCCGGCAGGCAGTGCCTGAGTGAGCAGCGGGCCGAACAACAGCAGGTAGACGAAGGGCTGGACGAGCCCGATCGCGATGCCGGTCCTGTTGCGCATGGCCAGGGTGAGTTCACCGCGGAAGATGACGCCGATGTCGTGCAGGGTGCGCATGTTCACGGCTCCTGGTGGGTGGTGTGGCCGGTGAGGGTGAGAAAGACGTCGTCAAGGGAGGGGTGTGCCACGCGCAGGCCGTGCACCTCGATCCCCGCGCCATGCAGGCCGAGCACGACGCGCGTGACGAGTCCGTCGGCGTTCTCGCATCCGATGCGCAGCTCTCCCCCGTCGCCGCGGGCGCTCCGCACGCCCGGCAGGCTTGAGACGATTCCCCGGGCCCGCTCGGCAGCGGTATCGACGTCGACGGTGATGACGTCCTGGCCGAGCCGCCGCTTGAGCCGGATGGGGCTGTCCTCGGCGATGAGACGGCCGCGATCGAGGATCAGGATGCGGTCACACAGCGCGTCGGCCTCGTCCAGGTGATGCGTGCTGAGCACGACGGTCGCCCCGGCACGCTGCCGGAGGGTCCTGATGCGCTCCCACAACTCGACGCGGCTGGCCGGGTCGAGTGACGCGGTCGGCTCGTCAAGGAAGATCACGGCCGGCGCGTGGATGAGCCCGATCGCCAGGTCCAGTCGTCGTCGCTGACCGCCGGAGAGCGTCACGGTCGGACGATCGGCCAGCTCCGTCAGGCCGAATGCCTCGATCATGTCTCGGACCTGGATCTCGGGTGACGGGAGACCGTGGATGCGAGCCTGCAGGAGCAGTTCGTCTCGCGCGGTCGCGATCGGCCGCGTGCCCCCGCTCTGCGGGACGAGCCCGATGGACCGGCGGACGCCCTGAGGATCACGGCGTAGGTCGTGCCCGGCGACCCTCGCCGTCCCGGTGGTCGGCCGGTCCAGCGTCGACAGCATCCGCATGGTCGTGGTCTTTCCGGCGCCGTTCGGCCCGAGCAGACCGACGACCTCTCCGGCGGCCACTCGGAACGTCAGGTCGCGGACCGCCTCCACCGGCCCCGTCTTGGTCGCGAAGGTCTTCCCCAGGCCGGTTGTCTCGATCACCGCGTCCATCGCACCTCACTACTCGTATACGACTACTCGTATACGAAGGTACCATGGGCGTCAGCGGACCTCGGCCCGCCATTCCCCCTTTTGGGATGGCGGGCCGACACGGTCGCTGTTACTCAGGATGGGATGTAGAGCTCGAATTTGACGTTGTGGCCATTGCTACCCGCCAGCTTGGCATCGCACGTGATCAGCGGGACGTCCAGCAGCTCCGCCAGCGCGACGTACGCGGCGTCGTACGGCCGAACGCTCCCCCTGAGCTCCCAAATACGACGCATGAGGGGTTTGTGGGGAGCGCGCTCCACCGGAGACCTCACCAGTTGGCGCAGGAGTTGGCCCGCTTCGCGATCGGCCAGTCGGCCCAGGTGAACCAGTATGCGGAGCACGTTGGCTACCTCTAGATCGAATATCTCCGGAGCGGCCAGATCAGCGAGCGTCACCCGCCGCCGGAGTTCCCTGTCCCTACCCGGCAGGATGAGCATTTCGATCATGGCCGAGGTGTCGATTACAGCGTCGGGCACGGATACTCGTCGTCTTCCTCGCGAGCCGAGCGGACCGCGGCCTGAATATCTTCACTGGACACCCACACACCACGCTCGCTGCGACGATCGGCCTCCGCCAGAAGCTCCGCCATGGTTGGCCGCCGTGCCCAGTGCTCGAGCTGCCGACGGAGGTAGGTTGACAGGGGCAAGCCTTCGGCGGCAGCTCTGGTGCGCAGGACCAGGTAGTCCGCGTCATCCACATCGCGAATCTGGATCGTCTTACCCATGCGGGCAGCGTAGCGCGCTTAGCGCTGCTGTGCATGCAATGCATGCTAGCGAGCTCTGGTCGCATCGGGCTATTCGTATACGAAGGTACCCTGGGCGCATGCCGCTTCGTGCCACGGACAACCCGCTCGTGCTGCCACTGCTCGGTCTGCTGCTCGAACGGCCCCGGCACCAGTACGCCCTGCTCGCCGGGCTGCGCGAGCGCTACCGCCACCTGCACGTGCGCACCGGATCCCTCTACACGCTGGTGGGATCACTGCGGGCGGCCGGCTGGATCGAACCCGTCGACCAGCCTGCCGAAGCGGGTGAGAAGACGCGGGTCGTCTTCCGCCTCACGCCCGAGGGCATCGCGGAGTTCCGGCACCGAGTCGTCGCCGATCTGGAAGACACCGACCCCGCCAACTCGACGCGGTTCGTCACCGCCCTCGCGTATGTCGGCATCCTCGACCGGGCAACTGCGATCAGCACCCTCGGCAGGCGGGTTGCCGCGCTGCGGGAGCGCGCCGACGAACTGGAAGAGGCGACCCGCGACGCCGGGGTGGCCCCCGTGCATATGGCGGAAGTCGCCTTCTTCGCGTCCCAGACCCGCCACGACATCGCCTGGCTCGACCACTTCACGACCCAGATCGCCGACCCCACCTACGCATGGCCCCTCGACGCCGTCGTCCAGCGGTGACCGGCGTCTCCTGTCCTCGGATGAGATAATTCGGTTGTGCCCCAACCTGTAACCACTTACAGTCAGCGGCACAAGTTCACAGCGGCATCAAGGGGACGAGCCGGAGTCCGGTCGGTTACCACATCGGATGGAGAGGATGCGGGTTCAATTCCCGTCGCCCGCGAGGGCGTAGCTCAACTGGTAGAGCGCTACAACCCGGTCGGCGCAACACGCCCGTCCCTTCTCGTTGCCGCTGCCCGGCAGGTGTCGCGGGCGGTGCTTCCGGTCTCCACGGCCGGACGGCGATCGGTTATCGCCTGGGTTGATCCACCCGGTCGCCACTCACACGCTCGCGGCGCCTGCCGGCTTTGTCTGGAGGTGTCCACCATGGTCGATCCGCTCGCGCTGATCTCCACTCGTAGTAGCGCGCAGACGGAGCAGGCCGATCCGCGTCAGGCGAAGAACAACGCGGGCGGCTACGGCTTCGTCCTGGATGACCTGGCTCGGCTGCGGCGGTTTCTCACCCTCGGCGTCGAGGGTGGCACCTACTACGTGTCCGAGCGGGAGCTGACCAAGGACAACGCCGGGATCGTGTTGGCCTTCGCCAAGAACCGCGCCACCGAGCTGGTGTCGGAGATCGTCGCCGTCTCCACCACGGGTCGTGCACCGCGTCAGAAGCCAGCTCTCTTCGCCCTGGCGGCAGCCTGCTCCCTGGGTGACGAGGATGACCGGCGCACCGCCCTCGCGGCGCTGCCCCTTGTCGCCAGGACCGGCACGCATCTGTTCCTGTTCGCTGGTTACATCGAGCAGTTCCGGGGCTGGGGACCGGCGCTACGGCGCGCGGTCGGCGCCTGGTACACGACCAAGCCGGTGGCCGATGTGGCCTTCCAGGCCGTGAAGTATCGCCAGCGGGAGGGCTGGTCGCACCGGGATCTGCTGCGGCTCTCGCACCCGGAGACTGTCGAGTCGGACCGGCGGCGGTTGTTCGACTGGATCTGCGGTCGCGAGACCTCAGTGGACGGTCTGAGGGTGATCGAGGGCTTCCAGCGTGCCCAGACCGCGTCGCCGCGCGAGGTGGCGGGTCTGGTGGCCGACTATCCGCTGTCGTGGGAGATGCTGCCCGACGCGGCCCTGGCGGAACCGGTGGTGTGGGAGGCGTTGCTGGACAAGGGAATGCCGGCAACGGCATTGATGCGGCAGTTGCCCAGGCTCACTCGGCTCGGCCTGCTGCCACGGTTCGGCCACCGTACGAAGAAAGTGGTCAAGCAGTTGGCTGATCCGGAGCGGCTCCGGTCCGCCCGGGTGCATCCGATCAGCGTGCTGGTCGCGGCGCGCACCTACGCCTCCGGACACAGCGCCCGAGGCGGGGCCGAGTGGACTCCGTCCAGGCCGATCGTGGACGCCCTCGACGCCGCTTTCTATGCGGCGTTCGGGGCGATCCAGCCGACCGGCAAGCGGCTGCTGCTCGCGCTCGACGTGTCGGGTTCGATGACCGCGCCGATCTCTGGGATGCCGATCACCTGCCGGGAGGCCAGCGCGGCACTCGCTCTGGTGACGGCGGCGACGGAGGACGCCTACGAGATCGTCGCCTTCACCAGCAGATCCCGCACAAGGGGCGGCAGCGCCCTGTCTCCGTTGGCGATCAGTCCCCGGCAGCGACTGGACGACGTGATCAGCACGGTGTCGGGCCTGGCGTTCGGCGGCACGGACTGCGCGCTGCCGATGCTGTACGCGCTGGAAGCGGGTCTGGAGATCGACACGTTCGTGATCTACACGGACAACGAGACCTGGTCCGGTTCGATCCATCCACATGAGGCACTGCGGCGGTACCGGGAAAAGACGGGCATCACTGCGAGACTCGTGGTGGTGGGCATGACCTCGACGGGCTTCTCGATCGCCGATTCAGCCGACGCGGGAATGTTGGATGTTGCCGGGTTCGACGCAGCCGTCCCGACCGTGATCTCCGACTTCGCGCGGGGAATGTGAGTCCGTGCCGTCGGACGCCCGAGCGCAGCAGGCGCGCGAACACCACCGCGCGCTTGCTGCGGCGGTCGAATTGGCCGAGCGGCACCGACAGCAACGGAACCGACTGATCCGGGAGCTGCGGCGCTCCGACCCGCAGCGGTGGACCTACAAGGCGCTGGCGGCAGCCGTCGGATGCTCCCCGGAACTGATCGCCGCCATCATCAAGGAGCGCACCTGAGGAAGTGGCCATCGTCGACGTCGTGCGCCTCGACCAGCAGAGCTTCCCTGTTGACCAGAATGAATTCCCTGAGCGCGGCGAGCCAGCGGAGGCCAGTGTCGCCAGCTAGGCTCGCTGAGACCTACCAGGCCGATCATGAAGGGATGTTCGCGCCCGTGTCCTCGGAGATGGCTACTCGTCCACCAGTTCGCGTCGTTGTCTTCGGTCTCGGCGGCACGATCGCCATGACGTCCACCGGGAGCGCGGGAGTGGTGCCCGCGTTGTCGGCCGATCAACTCGTCGCCGCCGTGCCCGGTCTCGCCGAGACCGGGATTACGGTCGAGGTGGAGGACTTCCGTCGAGTGTCCGGCGCCTCCTTGTCCTTTGAGGACATAACCGCCCTGGCGGCCGAGATCCGGGAGCGGCTGCGTGACGGTGCGGATGGCGTGGTGATCACCCAGGGAACTGACACCATCGAGGAGACGGCCTACCTGCTCGACCTCACGCATGATCGGCCCGAACCGATCGTGGTCACCGGGGCGATGCGGAACCCAACTCAGGCCGGTGCCGACGGACCGGCGAACCTACTGGCAGCCGTCCAGACCGCTGCCAGTCCGGATGCCCGAGACCTCGGTGCGCTGGTGGTGTTCGCCGACGAGATCCATGCGGCGGTCCGGGTCCGCAAGACTCACTCCACCAGCGGCCACACCTTCGTGTCGGCCAGTGGTGGGCCACTCGGCTACATCGTGGAGGGCGAGGTCCGCATTCTCAACCACCCGACCACCCGCGTCGTCGTCTCCCCCGCACCGGAATCCCGATCGGTCGAGATTGGCCTAGTCACGATGGTGCTCGGCGATACCGGCGCGCTGCTACGCGCGGCCGCTGATCACTGCGACGGGCTGGTCGTCGCCGGGTTCGGTGTGGGCCATGTCCCCGCCCGCACGGTAGACACGCTCACCGATCTCGCCGCGACCATCCCCGTGGTGCTGGCCTCCCGGACCGGATCCGGCTCGGTGCTCGCGCACACTTACGCGTTTCCCGGATCCGAATCCGATCTATTGAGTCGCGGTCTGATCTCCGCGGGCTTCCTCGACCCGCTCAAGGCACGCATCCTGCTGCACCACCTGCTCGCCAACGGACACGACCAAGCCAGCATCCGGGTGACGTTCGCCCGAGCCGGCGGTTATGCCAGTTGTGCCAAGTAGACGCGGTGCTGGCGCCGACGGAGCCGCCTGTCCTTCCCAGCCTTCTTCTTGATCGGCGATGTGCCAGAGCGCCGCGCGGGCGGCGTCGATCCAGACCGGACCGAGAGACAGGCATCGCGAACCCGGGGTGAAGGAAGTCAGAGTCGGCGGATGATGCGGGCCGGGTTGCCGGCGGCGAATACGTGGTCCGGTATATCGCGGAGGACCACAGTGCCCGCCCCGATGACGGTGTTCTCTCCGATGGTGACGCCCGGACAGACGATCACACCGCCACCGAGCCAGACATTGTCGCCGATCGTGATGGGGGCCGTTCGCTCCCATCCGGCGCGACGTTGTTCATGGTCCTCCATGGGGTGCAGCGCGGTGAGAAGCTGCGCGCGTGGGCCGATCCGGACATCGTCACCGATCGTGATCCCGCCGTCGTCCAAGAACAGCGCATCCTTGTTGACGAAGCTGTGCGAGCCGATGTTGATCCGCGCACCATAGCTGCACTGGAAGGGTGGCAGGACCGAAGTGCCCGGCCCGACCTTGGCGAACAGCTGGTCCAGGATCCGGCGGCGCTCGACGCCATCGTCCGCTCCGGTCCTGTTGAATCGTTCGAGCATTCGCCAACAGCGCCGTCGTTCCTCGGCCAGCTCGGGCACGTCGCGGTACCACTCGCCGCGCAGCATCCGATCTTTCTGCTCGCCCACGTTGGTGACACTACCGACCACCACCGAAGCGACGCGGCCAACTGGTCCCGCCGTTACGCCGGTTCGACGCGGAAGACGGCGATCTTGTCGGCGGAGGCGGCGACGCCTTCGGGGGTCGGGGACTCGGCCTGGCCGGTGGTCACCAACCGCTTGCCGGCGCTCCGGCCACTGGCCGAGATGAGGTCGCGCAACACCGGCCGGCGCTCGTCGACGGGCAGCTCGACCAGCCGCGCGGTGGACGAACGGCGGCCACGGGTGAGCGTGACGGTGTCGGCGGCGCGGACGTTCGCGACCCAGGCGGCTTTCGGATACGCCTGGATGACGTAATGCTGGCCGTCGAGGGGAACCACCGCGATCGGGAAGGTACGGGGCTGACCGGTGCGCCGGCCGCGCACGGTGAGCAGCTGCATCGGGCCGAACACGATGCCGACCCGCTGCAGCCCAATGATGATCCCGTTGGTCCTGTTGACCATCTTGCGATAGATCTGCGCGTTCAGTGCCATGTCCTCAGCGTACGCGCATTCATACGTAACTCGTACTACTGATCGACTAGATCATATCGGTTCCGTACGAGATGCAGGAACGAGCAGAACCGTTGACATCGTTACTCCTACGAGTAAATTCTTACCCATGTCAGTAACGGTGGACCGGAAGCACGCGACCAGGTCGTTCACCGCGAGCGCGCGCCGGGCACAGATCATCACGGCCACCATCGCGGTGATCGCCGAGGAGGGATTCGCCCGCGCGTCGTTCGCGCGGATCGCCCGCCGAGCAGGCCTGTCCAGCACGCGGCTGATCTCCTACCACTTCGCCGGCAAGGACGAGCTCGTCAGCGCCACCGCCGAATACGTGATCGGCGAGATCAGCGAATTCATGGCCGCGCGGGTGGCCAAGGAGACCGACGGACCGGGCCGGCTGCGCGCGTACGTCGAGGGCAACATCGAGTTCATCGCCGGTCACCGGCCCGAGATGACGGCGCTGCTGAACATCGTCCTGGCCGGCGGCATCGCGACGGGCATGGGGGCGCACCACACCGCCGAGTTCTATCTGGAGGGAATGCTGCGGCAGGGACAGGCCGACGGCCAGTTCCGCGCGTTCGACGCCCATGTGATCGCCTCGGCCGTGCAACGCTCGATCGAGAGCCTGCCATTCGCGCTGGCCGCCGAACCTAATCTTGATACGAAACACTACGCCCGCGAACTGGTCACGCTGTTCGACCTGGGCACCCGCCGGGATTCGCCATGACCCAGCCAGAGGCCACCACCGAGACCGAAATCCGGGCCGAGACACCCACCGGCGCGGCCGCCAACTCCGGCCGCGCCGGCCGCGTCCTCCGCCTGCTGATCAAGTTCTGCGTGAACGTGGTCGTGCCGCTCGGCGGTTACTACGTGCTGCGGTGGTTCGGCGTCGGCGTCTATGCCTCGCTACTGATCTCCACGCTGTTCTCCGCCGTGACCACCGCTGTGCCACTGATCCGCAACCGCCGGGTCGACGGCCTTTCCCTCTACATGACCACCATGCTGGCGGCCAGTGTGGTGGTGTCGTTCCTGGCGGGCAGCCCGCGGTTCCTGATGGCCAAGGACGCCTGGCTGACCGGCATGGGCGGGGTGTGGTTCCTGGGCAGCCTGTGGACGCGCCGGCCGCTGGCCTACCTGTTCACTCGGCCGCTGTTGGAGGGCCGGCTCGGCTGGCCCGGCGGTTGGGAGGACCTGTGGGAGCGGGTTCCGCGTTTCCGCCGCATCTGGCAGGTGTCCAGCGTGCTGTGGGGCATCGGCACCCTGATGGACGCGGCGGGCCGCGCGGTGATGGCCTACACCCTGCCGGTTGACCTGGTTCCCATCCTCAGCGGCGGTTTGTACGTGGTCACGACCGTGGTGCTGGTCGTCGTCACCAACGTCTACTTCGCCATCGCGCGGATGCGCGCCCGGCAGTGGTGATCCGGCGATGGTGATCCGGCGGTGGTGATCAGGCCGGCAACTACAGCAGTTCGAGTTGTTCCTGGTTGACCGGCGCGTCGTCGGGTGCGCCGTCCGGCAGCGAGCCCGGGGGCCAGGTCCCGTCGTCGGCCGGTTCGGGTTCGGTCTGGCGCTCTGCCTTCGGCCCCAGGCCGTGCCGGCGCAGCAGCGGGCCGACCCGCCCGGCCAGCATCGCCCGATAGCGACGGTCCGCCTGGCTGCCCCAGGCATAGAGCTTCCGGTACTGTCCCAGCAGTTCCGGATGCTCCCGGCGCAGCCAGGCGGCGTACCACTCCCGGGCGCCGGGCCGCAGGTGCAGTGCCAGCACGGTCACGCCGGTGGCGCCGGCCTCGGCGATCTCGCCGAACAGGCTGTCCAGCGCCGCCACCGAGTCGGTCAGCCGGGGCAGCACCGGCGCCACGAACACCCCGCAGGGCAGGCCGGCCGCGCGCACCCGGCGGACCAGTTCCAGCCGTGCCCTCGGGCTCGGCGTGCCGGGTTCGACGGTCCGGTGCAGGTCCCGGTCGAGCAGCGCGATCGACACGCCGACGCCCACCGGCACGTCCCGGCCGACCGCCGCCAGCAGCGGGATGTCGCGCGCCAGCACGGTTCCCTTGGTGAGGATGGAGAACGGCGTGCCGGAGTCGGCCAGCGCGCGGATGATGCCGGGCATCAGCTCGTAGCGACCCTCGGCGCGCTGGTAGGGGTCGGTGTTGGTGCCCATCGCCACATGTTCGTGACTCCAGGACGGCCGGCGCAACTGACTCGCCAGCACCTCGGGCGCGTTGACCTTGACCACGATCTGGCTGTCGAAATCATGACCGGCGTCGAGGTCGAGATAGGTGTGACTGTTGCGGGCGAAGCAGTACACACAGCCATGCGTGCAGCCGCGGTAGGGATTGACCGTCCAGCGGAACGGCATGGCCGAGGACTCCGGCACCTTGTTCAGCACCGACCGCGCGCGGACCTCGTGGAACACCACGCCGGCGAACTCCGGCACGCGCACGCTGCGGACGAGTCCGGCCATGCCGGGCAGCGCGGTCTGACCGCGCTCCGCGTCACCGCCCACCTTCTGGCCGTCCCACCTCATGACTCCATACGAACACACGTTCGAGCATTTGTCCACCGTCGGGCCAACCCGTCCACCGGTAGCCTGGGCGCGTGCCAGACTTCGAGGTCGACTCGGTCCAGTCCAGCGACGGGACGGTGATCGGGTTCCGCCGGCTCGGTCACGGCCCGGCGGTGATCGCGGTGCACGGCGGCGCGCAGGCCGCCCAGAACTTCATGAGCCTGGCGGCGGCCCTGGCGGACTCGTTCACCGTCTACCTGCCGGACCGGCGTGGCCGGGGCCTGTCCGGCCCGGCCGGCGAGCACTACGGCCTGGATGCCGAAACTCAGGATCTCGCGGCGCTGGTCGAGCACAGCGGCGCGGAGCGGGTGTTCGGCCTCAGCTCCGGTGCCCTGATCTGCCTGTACGCGTCGCTGAGCATCCCGGGCATCCGCCGGCTCGCGCTCTACGAGCCGCCGCTGTCGATCAACCACTCCACGCCGGTGGGCTGGGTAACCCGCTACGAGCGCGAGCTGGCCCAGGGGAAGCTGGGATCGGCGATGCTCACCGTGATTCACGGCACCCAGACCGCGCCACCCATGTTCCGGTTCATTCCCCGGTTCGTGCTGGCACCGCTGCTGAACTCGGCCGCGCGGCGCGGCGTCCTCGACCGCCGAGCGGGCGGCGCGGGCGGCGCGGATAACCCCGAGGCGGACGTGCACCCCTCGGACCTCATCCCCACCATGCGGTATGACGCCCAGCTCGTGTCCGAAAGCGAGGGCACCTTCGACCGATACCGGGCCGTCACCGCCGACGTGCTGCTGCTCGGCGGTAGCCAGAGCGCCCGCTATCTGAAGAACACCCTGGTGAGTCTCGCCGAGGTGCTGCCGCACGCCCGGCTCGTCACGCTGCCCGGAGTGGGCCACATCGCGGCCGACAACGACGGCAAGCCGGAGCTGGTCGCGGACCAACTGCGCACCTTCTTCACGGCATCCGACTAGCGACCGGCCCTGGCAGACGCCCCGACGGCACCGTTCTTGACGCCGTGTTCAACACCGCACCCGACAGGGGTCGGGTGGTGCTGAACGGTTGTTAGCCTGGGGCCGTGTTGGACTGTCGACAACGCGCCCCGAGATCGTGAACGGCGAGTCCGGTAACGATCTCTGGCTGGCGGCCAGACTGGTCGAGTTGGTGGACGCCCTCACCACCGATGTCGACACCGCCGAGTACTCGAACACGCTGAGCGCCGACTTCGCGGAGTTGTTGTCTCCGGCGGAGATCGGGCTGCTCATCGCCGACGACTCCGGGGCACCGGAGGTCACCGGGGCGAGCAGCGAACGGGCGCGCCGGCTGCTGTCCTACGAACTGAAACACGGCGGCCCCAGCGTGGCCTGTTTCCGAACCGGGCAGCCGCTGATCAACCAGGTGCTCGCGCCGTCCGACCGGCGCTGGCCGCGCTTCTCCCCCGCCGGCCACGCGGCCGGAATCCGGATGGTCAGCGTGCTGCCGATGCGCCGGCACCGGGAGATCATCGGATCCGTCAGCGTGTTCGACGCGCGGGAACGCCGGCTGGTCGAGCCGACCCTCGCCCCGGCCCGAGCGCTCGCCGACGCCGCGGCGGTCGGCATCCTGCAGGGCCGCGCGCTGCGCCGCAGTGTCCGGACAGCCGAACAACTGCAGGTGGCGTTGAACAGGCGGGTTCTGATCGAGCAGGCCAAGGGCATGATCGCCGCACAGATCGATGTCACACCGGACACGGCGTTCGAGTTGCTGCGGGCCTACTGCCGAACCAACCGGCGCCGCGTCGACGAGGTCGCGCGGGAGATCATCGATCGGAAGCTGCCCGGCGCGCGCCTGGTAGGGCGACCAGATACGGGTTGCTGACCCGCTCCTGCCCGATGGTGCTCGAGGGCCCATGCCCGGGCAGCACCACCGTGTCGTCGGGCAGCGACAACACCTTGTCGCGCAACGACTCCGTCAGGCTCCGCGAGCTGCCACCGGGCAGGTCGGTGCGGCCGACCGAACCGGCGAACAGCGTGTCCCCGGTCAGGACCAGCCGGCCACCCTCGTCGGTTTCCACCCGGAACAGCACCGATCCCCGGGTGTGCCCGGGGCTGTGGTCGACGATGATCCGCAGCCCGGCCAGCTGAAGTTCGGCGCCGTCCTGGCCGAGTTCACGCAGGTCAGCGGGCTCGCGGAGGGTGACGTCACCGAAGAACGCGGCGGCACCGCCGTCCAGGCCACTGAGCGGATCGGTGAGCAGCGCGCGATCGCCGGGATGAATCCAGGCCGGCACGCCATGTTCCTCGCACACCGGGGTCGCCGACAGGACGTGGTCGAAATGGCCGTGGGTGAGCAGCACGGCCGCCGGTGACAGCGAATGCTCGCGCAGCGCCTCGTCAATCGGCTCGACGGCGTCCTGGCCGGGATCGACGATCACGCAGGGCTGGCCAGCCTCGGTCGCGAGCAGGTAACAGTTCGCCTGCAACATCCCGACCGGAAATCCGACGACCAGCACCGGCGACCTCCCAGACTCCCGCGGATTCCCGCGACTACGACCGCCCACCGACACATGCGGGCCAGTCCAGGGTATCGGCCGATCGGACCAGACCCGGACCACCCACACATTATTCACAGGCAGTCGCCATAGACTTCGGGCCGCAATGTTGGTTTGGGTGTCCGGGCGCGCCGTGCGCGCGTGCCGTCGCGCGCCCTGAATCTCGGGAGATCCGACGTGCCGAGCAATGAGCAACGCCGTCAGGCCGCCAAGCGGAAGCTGGAACGCCAACTGGCGAACCGCGCCGCTCGGGCCAGGCGACGGAAGTTGATCGCGATCATCTCGACCGCCGCCGCGGTGGTCGTCGTGGCCGGCGGCATCTACCTGGTAACAACCCTGGCACACGGCAACTCCACCGCCTCGGCCGCGAACTCGTCCACGACGACGACGCCCGCCACCACCGCCACCGGCGTGCCGACCAACGGCCCGTGCAAGTACACGACAACGCCCAGCTCGCCCGCGCCGTCCGGCAAGGACGTCGGCGTGCCGCAGGACCCGAACCCGACGCCCAAGACCGGCACGGTCACCGTGACGTTGCACACCAACCTGGGTGACATCCCGGTGACGCTCGACCGCGCCGAGGCGCCCTGCACCGTGCAGAGCTTCGTTCACCTGGCCAGCAGCAAGTACTTCGACAACACCACCTGCCACCGGGAAACCGCCTACGACACCCTGAAGGTGCTGCAGTGCGGCGACCCAACCGGCACCGGCAGCGGCGGTCCCGGCTACACCATCCCGGACGAGAACCCGAAGAACCTCAAGGCCGCGCCGACCACCGCCAACGACACCACCGACAGCACACCCGAGTCGATCTATCCGCGCGGCACGATAGCGATGGCCAACTCGGGCCAGGCCAACAGCGGCGGCAGCCAGTTCTTCATCGTCTACGCCGACTCCCAACTGCCGCCCGACTACGCGGTCTTCGGCACCGTCACCCCGTCGGGTCTGAAGACCCTGGACAAGATCGCCGCCAACGGCATCACGCCGGGCACCGACCCCAGCACCGGCCAGACCACCGACCAGGACGGCTCCCCCAAGCAGAAGGTCACGATCGAGACCGCGAAGGTCGCGTCCTGACCCGACGGTCAGGGCTCGGCTACTCGCCGCCGGCCGGTTGGTCGGCGGCGAGTTCGTCGGTGGCCACCCCGCCGGCGGCGGCCGTGCGGTGCAGGAAGTCGGCCAGCAGGCGCAGCTCCTCGTCGGCGTAGTCGGCACAGATCCGCTCGACGGCCGAGTTCATGCCGGCGTAGAGGCGAAAGATCTCCGCGCCCCGATCGGGCAGCGCCCGAACCAGCACCGCGCGCCGGTCATGCGGGTCGCGGTCACGGACGACCCAGTGCGCGCGCTCCAGGCGGTCAAGGATGCCCGTGATGGTGGCCGGATGCAGGCCGGTGTGCCGGGCCAGGGCGCTGGGACTCAGTGGACCGCGCCGCGCGATAACATCGAGGCAGTTCAGATCCACCGGCCTTACCTCGATTCGCGCGCTGACCCGCTGGTTGAGCAGTGTGAGCTGCATGCTCAGCTCTCGCATCGAGTCCCTGATGTCCACGGTCAACCGTCGCCGGCTCCGGCCCTCGTCTCCCGGCGACGATATGAGACTCATACGATATGCTCCTCGTATCATCCGGTATACGGAGAACAACATACGCTCATGTCACCGCAGGTAGCCACCCCCAGGACGGCGCGCGCCGAGCGCGCCAAGCACCGAGGCGAGCGCTTCGGTGCCGCGATGGCGACGATCGTCCGATGGCTCCCGTTCGGCCTGTCCCGGGTCATCGCGCCGACGCTGGTCGGCTTCCTGATCGTCAACGGCAGCACCTTCGGCGTTGACATGGGCCTGCTCATCGGGCTGCACGGCGGGCTGCACTGGCCACTGCCGGTGAGCATCACCCTCAGTTACGGCACCGCGTTCGCGCTGAGCTTCATCCTCAACCGGGCGCTCAACTTCCGCTCGCACTCCCCGGTCGGCCCACAACTCCTCGGCTACACGATCATCGTGGCGATCAACTACTTCGCCTGGATCCTCGGCGTCGGCGCCGGTCTGGTTCTGCTGGGCGTGGACTACCACCTGTCCCGGCTGCTCGCCGCCGTCTGCGAGGCCGGATACATGTACGCGGCCATGCGCTGGGTGGTGTTCCGCCAGCCGAAGCCCGCCGTCGCCACGACCGCCGTGGTCAACGCGGCCGTCGTCAAGCCCGCCGTGGACTGACCGGCGCCAACACCAGGGTCAGTTCAGGATCGCCGCGTGGGCGGCGTGGGCGAGGATGGCTTGGGTGTGGGCGGGGAGGCCGAGGCGGTTCCAGTGGAAGATGACGTGGTAGCTGAGGATGTGGCGGAGGCCGCGGTCGAGTCTGCCGGCGCGGTTGGCGGTGCCGAGATCGTGGCCGGCCTGGTGGAAGGCGTTGGCCCATCTGGCGAATCGTGTCAGGGGTCCGTCGGTGTGGAAGAGGGGCCCGTCGGGTGTGGTGTTGGCCAGCAGTAGCGGTTGGAGATCGTGGCTGAGGGTGGCGAGTTTCGCGGCGGGGAGGTCGTCGGGTAGGCGGCGTTCGTGAGCGATTCGGTGCCAGATGTCGCCTTGTTCGTACCATTCCAGTTTCGCGGCGCGGAGCAGGATTCCGCACAGCAGCATGGACAGTTCGCGTCGTCCGAGGACGTCATCGGCGCCGTTTCCAGCGAGGTTCAGGATGGCGGCGCTGTCTTCGCAGAACAGGGTGTGGGCGGTGTCCATGGCCGTGGGGCCGCCGAATGCGGCGGTTTCCGCTTCGTAGATGCCCGGGTGCCATCCGGTGATCCGGCCGTTGGCGGCGAGGTCGTCGAGTGCGGCCCCGAGTTGTTCGCGGAGCGCGCGGCTGTCTGTTGCTGGTTGGAGTCGTAGCCGCCAGTAAGGGTGTTTCCGCATGAACCACCAGCGGGTGAGGAGCTGGTCGTTTTCGGCGTGGTGAAGCAGGGGTGCCAGGTGTTGGGCGGCGGTGTGTTCGGCGGTGTTCCAGTCGTGGAACTGGATGTAGACCTGCCACCAGCCCGAAGTGGTGTGTTGTTGGAGGGCGTGTCGTCCGGCCTGTTGGTAGAGACGGACGGCGTCGGCCAGCTCGACCGGATCAGTCGACTCGGCGGTGGCGACCTCGGCCAGCGGGGTGCCGGCCAGAACCTTGAGGAGCGCGCGCTCGGTCCGATCGGTTGTGGGTGGGTTTAGTTGATCAGGAGGCATGCGTCCCATCCGGAGATCGGCGCGGTGTGGTGTGCGGCGGCGTGCAGGGCGAGGGCTGTTCCCGCGGTGCCGTCGAGGAATCCGCGTGGGGTGGTGTGATCACGGCTGGCGTGGTGGGCGAGGGTGGCGGCCAGGTGCGGGAGGCGCGCGGTGAGAGCTGGGGTGTGTGCGTCAGGGGCGGCGCGCCAGACGGTGTGGTACAGCCCGGCCCAGCCGTGACACAGGCCAGCATCGGTGATGCGGTGTTGCTGGGTGGGGTCGTCCAGGCAGTCCAGCAGCGCCTGCTCGTAGGACCGCTGCTGGGCGGTGTCGCCGGTGGCGATGCCGGCGAGTTGGCCGGCGCGGGCGATGCCGGGGGTGCCGTAGCACCAGCTCGGCCGGGCCGGCCCGGGCTGTCGGGGTCGCCCGCTGCGGAGTTCGGGCAGGGTGATCCATTCCGGCCACCAGACTCCGGTGTCGCCGTCCTGTCGCCACCTGTCGAGCCAGGCGCCGATGGTGGCGATGGCCGCCTGTTGACCGTCGACGGTGATGCCACGGCGTAGGGCGAGGCTGAGCAGGGCCAACGGGCCGGTGATCCCGTGGGCCATCCCGTTGTTGCCGTGGCCACCCCGATAGCCGGCGGACATCCGGCGGTGTGGGTCGTGGCCGACCCACCAGCCGGGCAGCCGCAGACCCTCAACCTGTCGGGGTCGGGTGAGGGCGACGAGATAGTCGAGGATGCGTTCCATCGCGGCGCCGGCGGGGTCGCGGCGCAACAGCAGTGCGCCGATGCCGGTGAGTCCGAAGAACACGTCGTAGTCCCGGAATTCCGGGAGTTGGCCGGCTTTGATGCGGGCCATCGCGGTGTCGACGCGGCGGTGAGCGAGGGCGGCCACGTGCTGGTCGAGGACGACGAGCGCGCCTCGGTAGCGGTCGGGGGCGCCCGTGGCGGCGGCGTCGAGGAGGAAGGCGATGGCGGGGGCGCCGAGGTAGAGCCCGGTGTGGTCGTTGGCGCTGACCGTGCCGGCGACCGCACTGGCGATCCACTGGTGGGCGTGCCGCCAGCTGCCGGTGCCGGCCAGGGCCCGCTCGACGTGCAGCAACGCGACACCGGCGGCGCCGATACTCAGGGATTGACCGGCCCAGGGCTTGTCCGCCGGCGGTGGTTCCGGTCGCGCGAGCCGCGCGGCGTAGTGTTCCGCGATCGCAGTGAGATCCGGTGCGTCGATCGCCGTGGTCACTGTGGTCGTCGTTGTGGTCGTCACTGTGGTGCTGTCCGGTGGGCGGTGTCGCGGAGTGCGCAGGCGCGGGCGAGTCGGCCGGTGACGCGTTCGGATTCGGGGTCGACGCCGACCGCGCGGATGTGGTGCAGGTGCAGCAATGCGGGTAGGACTGTGAGCGGATCACGCTGCGGGGACAGGACTTCCCGGTAGGCGGCGAGTGTCGCGGCCCGTTGCCGCCAGGCCGCGATCACCTCCTCGGCACCGGGCAGCGACCGCAGCGTCGCCCCGGCCCCACCCGGCGCGACGAGGTCCAAGGTTTGCTGGCGCAGCGTGGGCTCCAGCCGCCCGTGTTCCCGGTGGAGTTCCCGGATCAGCCAGTCCGAGCCCGTCTGGGCCGAACCAATGAAGTGCTTGGCGAGGTCCACGAAGCTGGCCGCCGTCAGGGCTTGCGGTGGTGTTCCGCCGTGGAGGGTCAGGGTGATCTGTGCCAGCGCGGCCGCGGAGTCGGCGGCGAACACGTCCTGGGCGCGGTCCAGCGCCGGGCCGGTGCCGTAGCGGCCGGTCTGGGGCTCATACGTCGTCAGGGACAGGTGGGCGATCAGACGCGCGCGCCGCAGGCCCTCCGCCCATGCGGCGACGTGCTGGGCGGCCGGCCCGTAGGCATCCGGGTCGGACAGACGCAGGCAGACCGCGAGGTACTGGTCGGTCTCGGGGTGCCGCAGACGTCGGTGCCGCCGGAACCACCAGTCCCCGTCACCGGCGCCGACGCTGCCGATCAGGGTGGGGAGGTGTTCGACCAGGATCTCGTCGAACCGTGCCGGGTGCCCATAGATCTGTGCACAGAGGACCTTCGAGTGCCCCGGCAGATGTCCCGCGTCCGCCGTGACCAGCCGGCTCGGACTGGTGGCGAAGGTGGGCGGTGTGAGGGTGGGGCCGTCCCACCTCAACGGGATGACGACCTCGTGCGCGTGGCCCAGCCAGCCAAGCTCGTCCGACGATGCGGTTTCCCGTAGTTCCAGGTGACCGGCACGCTCCAGCCGGGTGCGCAGCAGCTGTCGGTGCAGCCGGTGGCCGAGATCCAGCGGCTGGCGGCGGTCGTGGTCGACCATCGCCAGCCGCTCGGGCACCCGCCACCGGGCGCGCCACGCCTCCAAACCGGCCTCCCACCCGACCATCGGAGCATCACGCCCGGGCAGGTCACGAGCGGTCAGCAGCCAACGCGCCGGGGACAGGATGGTCCGCCGGTAGCGCACCCGAGGAAGGAAGGGCAGCCGGGAAGCGGCTCCGAAGTCGAACGCCCGGTAGACCGCGGCGCGCGCGGTGGAGATGTCGGACAGGAACCGGGCCAGCGGTGGGGTATGCGTGCGGGGTTCCAGGGCGTGCGTGACACGCGGCTCCACCAGTCGCCCGGTGGAGGCCTGGATGAGGTAGAAGCGGCGTTCGTCGGCGGTCACCGCGAGATCCCCGACCGGGATCACGGGCTTGCCCGACTGATGCTGTTCGGCGATCGGGATCACCTGGGGCAGGAGTTGCCCAGTGCGGGCGACGTTCTCGTTGCGCCGAGCGCGGGGCGCGAACGACAACTGGGCGGCCACCGCGTCCGGCGCGCTGGCGGCATAACTCGCCGAGAGCAGGTCCCGCGCACCCTGCGGGAGCAGGTGGGCGTGGCGGCCGGCCATGCTGCTGCCCGGCCGCGGTGTCCCGGTGATCGTCAACTCGAAGTGTCCTCGGGCCAGCTCGTCCACCGAGGCGGCCCGGATCTCCACGCTCACTTCGACGCGATCCGGCAGATGCACCAGCCCGGTGCGGTCGGCGGGCGTCAGGTCCTCGACCACCTGGTCCGTCACGACGATTTCACCGCTGCCGTCGACCATGGCCCGCTGGATCAGCGGCAGCAGCGTCTCGTCCCGTTCACTGACCTTGCGGGCGGCACGGCCGTGTCCCGAGCCGAGATAGTCCGCCGGAAACCCCAGGCCGCTGTCGGCGACCAGATCCAGCACCGGAACGAGCGCACCGGTTCCATAGCGTGCCCGGAACCGGGCGTGGTAGTCCCGCCAGATCGGATAGCCGAACGGATAGCTGGACAGCCGCAACAGCATCGCGACCGCGTCCGCGGCTTCCCGGGCCACCTGGTGAGGAATCTGAACGTCGGCATCCAGGACCGTGTCGACGATCAGGACATCCGACGCATCGCTCAACGCCCGCATCCGGCCGGCCACCGCCAGGCTCAGCGTGCGGCCGACCGGCCCGGCGGTGAGCTCCTGCTGAATCGCGAACAGCTCACGCACCGTGCCCGCGACCTCGGGAATGCTGTCGGCGTTCACCGACCCGAGCACGGTGCGGACGTGGCCGAAAGCGTCCCAGCAGGTCATCGGCGCGTCGAGGTTGCTGATCAGGATGCCCTGGTCGAGCAGACCGACGAGCATCCGGTCCACCTGCTCGCCGGCGGCGGCCGGGAACCGCCGCAGCAGCAGATCCCGCAGCACCCGGTAATTCACCGGTTCGCGGGCGGCCTCCAACGCGGCCTGGACCGGTCGGCTGTTCCGCACGGACACCTCGATCGGCGCCAGCCCACCACCGCCATCATCGGCCGCCCGTCCCGGCACCACGATGCGGTCACCGCGCACGCTCGCCGCATCAGTGACCACAACGGACAGTCGTTCCAGCAGCTGCCCGTTGCGCTGCAACCCGGCGAGAACACCACCGAGCCAGCCCGCGTCCGACCGTGTCACGACGCGGTGTTCTCGGCCCCACCGCACCTTCGCGCCGCCCCCGATCCGCGCCACCCCGACCCCGGCGAACAAACCAAACGGCGTGGCGCGCCCCCGCCAACGCAACAGATAGGACGCCACCGAGAGCACCACCCGACGCACCGTGTGCCGATCCCCGTGCCGGCCGGCGATCACATCGTCGACCCGCCGTGACAGGGCCGGACTCGCGTACGTCACCGCCGCCCGAACCTCGGCGTGTGCCCACAGGTCCGACAACCACGCCAGCCCCCGTTCCATGGCACGGTCACCGCACAGGTCCACATCGGGCAGATCCCAGCCGCCCGGGTCCGTGCTGGCACGCAACACCGCCACACCGCACCACCGGTATGCGACTACCGGCCTGGTCACCGCCCGGTCTCCTTCCCGCCGCCGGTTGAGCAGCCCGCTGCCGGTACGCGCCACGACGTCCCGGCAGCGGCACCACTCAGAACGGGTTGTCGGCCATCGATCCGCAACTGCTGGCGTCTTCCTGGCAGGTATTGCCGCAGCCATCGTCGGTGGGGCAATCCCCCATGACCAGGCCGTAACCCACCAGCACACGCACGTCCAACGTGAACTCGTCGTCTGCCCGCGCGGGCCGGTCGGCCAGCGTCGTCGCGCCGCCCGAGAACGGGGAACTCACCATTCGACTACTTCTCCTTACTTGGTTGATCTTGCGGGACATCCTGACCTGCGTCGGTGCTCGCCGACGGCCAGGAGATCGTGATGCGGATGTGCCGCTTGTCGATGACGTACGCCTCGGGCAACCGGTTATCGGGCGTGCCGGCCGGATAGACACGAAACTGCGGACCCGGACCGCCGCGCAACTGTCGTCCCCACACCCGCAACAGGTCCGCGACCCTGTCGGCGAGCTGGCTGGCATCCGGTCCGAAGGCGTGCACACCCCATTCCAGGTTCTCGTCGTCGGCGCGGCGCGTCGTCACATAGGCGAGGCTGCCCCCGGCGACGACCGACGACGCGCCCGACCGCCGACCCGGCGGGCAGATCAACCCGCTATCCCTCTCGCGGTCCACCACCACCCGGCAGAAACCCGGCAACGCCGACGCCAGCCACAGATGCGCGTCCGCCCACGGCTCGAAGCGGCCGATCGTCGACCCCGTCCACACCTCCACCCGGGGCATCGCCAACGCCGTCTCCAACGCGGCCGCGTCCACCGCGATGTCGTCGTCGAAACGCAGGCTCACCTCGCCACCGCGCAGCAGCCACACCGTGCCCGCGTGCGCACCGACGCCCTGCATCGGCACGAACCCGAACACCCTCGACGACCGGCTGACCAACCAGGTCGTGGTCTTCTCGAACGTGATCGTCCGCGACAAGCCCCGCAGCACCAACGGCACCAACAACCGGCCCCCGTCGACCAACTGATCCACCCACGCCGGCGGCACGTCCCACGCCCCCACGGTCACCAGAATCCGGTCGTACGGCGCATACTCCGGCACCCCGGCCTCGGCGTCCGCCAACACAACCGTCACCTCGGGATACCCGGCCTCAGCCAGCAGCCGACTCGCCCGATCGGTCACGTCCTGATCGATGTCCACGGTCGTGACATGCCCGGCCGGGCCCACCAGCTCCGCCAACAACGCCGCGTTGTAACCCCCCGAGCCCACCTCCAACACAGTCATCCCAGGCCCGACCTCGGCCTGCTCCAACATGTGAGCCTGCAACTGCGGCGCCGAAATCGAACTCAACGAATGACCCGCCGCGTCCCGCTTCGTCACGAAACCACGGGTAGGCCGATACACCTCAGCCACATCCGCACCCGGAGCGAACACCTCCCGGCGAACCCTCCGCATCGCCGCCTCTACCGGCGCCGACACGATCGTTCCCTCGGCGACCAGATCGTCCACCACCTGGTTACGCAACCGCGCCGCACGCTCAACACCATCCGTGGCGTCGTCCTCCGGTGGCTCCGTTGTGCCCATCACGAAAACTTCCTCACGTCACGTCCTCCGATGACTCCCCCACGGCCGGTCCCGGGAACAGGCCCAGGGGCTCGACGCACTGTATCGATCCTGACCCGTCGGCGCCGTTCGCAAGCGGCACTCGACGGCTCGCTGGATGCTGATCAGCACGGCACCGAGTGTGACGGGCTCGTTGAACAGTGCGGAGGGAACTACACGGGAAGGTGCGGGAAGATGGCGGAGTAAGAATCCTGGCGACTCAATCGCTGATCTGGGGAGTAACGAGCGATGACTGAACTCCAACAACCCAATGACCGTCTGCGCGGGGTACGCGAACGGACACCTTCTCGCCAAGGATCCGGTTGCCACATGTCGCGCGAGGAGCTGGCCGAAGCCGTCGCAGTCTGGCTCTCGGATCACGACGCCAAGGGCCGGGAGTATGCGTTCGACGCCGGCCACCTTGGCAAGATCGAACGCGGTGTGGTGCATCGACCGCGCCAACATCACATCGCTGCTCTGTGCGCTGTGCTCGCTGCTACCGAGGCCGAGCTCGGCTTCGGACCCGAGTCCTCTCTCTTGATTCCCGCGACGGACAACTGGGATCGTGGTTCCGTTCTTGCCGCGACAGACGAGATGGCGAGGGATGACTTGGCCACCACCCGCCGACAAGCGGTCGCCGCGCTGACCGGTGCGGCGCTCACTCGGCCGCTGCACCGGTGGCTGGATCCACTGGCAGAAGGCGAATCGGTGACTTCTGGCGGGTCTGTTCTCACACCGCCAGAAGTGAGCGCCTTGGAGAGCCTGGCGGACCAGCTTCACGGCTGGAGCAATAGCGGCAACGGCGTACTCGCTCGGAAGGCCGTGATCGCGCAACTGTCAGAGTCGGCTGGCCGGCTGCGGGACGCGCCTGCCGGGAGATTGACGGAACGAGCCATGGTGGCCACAGCCCGACTGGCCCACACCGCTGCGTCAATGTCTTGGGATGCTGGCATCCACCACGTCGCCCAGCGGTACTACACGCTGGCCGTGCAACTGGCCAAGATCGGCAGGGATGATGCACTGGCTGCGGTCGTACTGGCGGGAATGGGTCGGCAGTGTTTCGACCTGAACCGTCCCGACGACGGGCTTGAACTCGTCCAATTGGCGCAGTTCGGCACCCGACGGTCGGCCACGCCTCGACTTCGCGCGATGTTGGCCACACGGGAGGCATGGGCCTATGCCCAGCAAGGACAGGTACAAGCATTTCTCCGCACGGTCGAACTAGCGGAAGACCATTTCGCTGAGATCAGCCGCAGCGAACCACCTCAGTGGGTCGGGAGCTTCGATCTCGCCGAGCTACATGGGGTGATTGGAGCCCGCTACCGCGATCTCGCCCTCCATGCCACCAAACAGGCACGTCAGGCCGAGCGCCACATCAGCCGTGCGCTCGTGCTTCGCGATCCCAAGTTGGTACGCAACCGCGTGTTCGACACGATCGGACTCGCGCGGACGCATCTGATCAGTCAAGAGCCGGAGCAAGCCGCCTTGTTGATTAAAGAAGTGCTGCCGGTCGCGGCTCCCTTGGCTCGCGGCAGGGTCGGCGTGAAGCTGGCAGACTTCCGCAGGGAGTCGGCGCGGTACGCCACCGTCCCAGTGATTCGGGACGCCCGTGCCGCGATCGAAGACCTCAGCAGGATGTGAGAGGAACGACGTGCCGCGCATTGGGATCACCGGGCATTCCAATCTCACCGGGGGGAGTGTTCCGCTGGTCGCGGCGGCGATTCGAGCCGCACTCGACCCGTATCGCCCGGCCGACCTCATCGGGGTGACATGCCTGGCACGCGGCGCTGACCAGGTGTTCGCACGGGCCGTACTCGACCTGGGCGGAGCGGTGGAGGTAGTCCTGCCGGCCGCCGACTATCGCGAACGTAAGGTCAAACCCGACAACGCGGCCGAGTTCGACGAGCTACTCCGTAGGGCGAGCGTGGTACGGACGATGCCGTTCGCGCGTTCCAACGCCGATGCCTACATGGCCGCCAGCGAGCAGGTCCTGTCGACCGTGGACGCGCTGATCGCGGTGTGGGACGGCCAGCCTTCCGGCGGATATGCCGGCACCGCCGACGTCGTCGCGGCCGCACACGAACGGGACCTGCCCGTGACGGTCGTGTGGCCGGATGACGCGAACCGCGAGTAGCGGACCCGTGGCGAGGTGCCCGGAAGGACTGACTAGTCCGGGCGCAGGCCGCGGAGGACCTGTTCGATCACCTCGTCCAGCCCGTACGGGGCGAGTTCGGGACGGATCATGCCGCTGGTCAACAGGCTCACGTAACCGTGCACGGCGCTGAACGCCCCCAGCGCCAGCCGTTCGGGGTCGCCCGCGCGGACGACAGCAGCGTGTTGGCCCTCCGTGATCAACGCCTCCGGGATCGCGGCGAGCTTGCTACCGGCCGCGAGCACCGAGTCCGAGGCCGCCGAATGATGTTTCGCCGCGTACATCATGTCGAGCAGTGCGGGATTCGCGACCGCGAAGCCGGCGTAGGCGCGGCCCAGCGCGCGCAGCCGCCGCGCGAACGACTCGCCCTCCCGCTGCGATGCCTCCAGCGTGCCGATCAGCCGCTCGAATCCGGTCAGCGCCAGCGCGTCGAGCAGGGCCTGCTTGTCCCGGAAATGCCTGCTCGGCGCGGCATTGCTGACGCCAAGATCGCGGGCGAGTTCCCGCAGCGACAGCGCGGACAGGCCCTTCTCCCGGAGAGTCCGCTCCGCGCGAACCAGCAACGCCGCCCGCAGATCGCCATGATGGTAGCGAGCGCACATAGTGGGTAGCCTATCCGTGATGTTGTCAGCGCACACATTGGTGACCAGCGCACACATTGTGATCATTGACAACAATGTTGACACTGCATACATTGGGGCGCCATGACAACCTGGAACGCGAGCAAGCTGCCCGACCAGACGGGTCGCACGTTCGTCGTCACCGGCGCGAACAGCGGCCTCGGCCTCGCCGCCGTCGACGCCCTCGCGCATGCCGGCGCGCACGTCGTCCTCGCCGTGCGGAGCGTTGATCGCGGCAGGGCCGCGGTCAACACCATCACGAACCCCGGTAGCGAGCGCGGGGGCGACTTGGAGGTCCGCCGCCTCGACCTGGCCGATCTCGCCTCGATCCGCGAGTTCGCCTCGAACTGGCAGGGCGATCTCGACGTGCTGATCAACAATGCCGGGCTCATGCACGTCGCGGAGGGCCGCACCAAGGACGGCTTCGAGACGCAGTTCGGCACGAACCATCTCGGCCACTTCGCGCTCACCAACCTGCTGCTGCCGCATATCACCGACCGGGTCGTGAGCCTGTCGTCGGCGCTGCACCGGGGGTCCCGGGGCATCAACTTCGAGAACCCGAACCTGACCGGCGAGTACAGCCCGACCGTCGCCTACTCGCAGTCCAAGCTGGCCAACCTGCTGTTCATCCTTGAACTGCAGCGCCGGCTCACCGCCGCGGGATCGTCGGTGCGGGCCCTCGCCGCACACCCTGGCTACTCCTCCACCGGCCTGCAGGGCCACGACGCCAACGCGGCGCGCCGCCTGGCGTTGTGGGTCGGCAACCGGGTCATCGCCACGGACAGCAGAACCGGCACGCTGCCCACGTTGTACGCTGCCACCCAGGATCTGCCCGGCGCCAGCTTCGTCGGCCCCGGCGGGTTGGGGGAGATGCGCGGCGGGCCCGCACTGGTCGGCCGATCGTCGGAGGCCAGCGACCCGGAGGCCGCGAAGAAGCTGTGGACGTTGTCAGAGGAGCTGACCGGCGTCACCTTCCCGACGCTGAATCGACCGAACCAGGCCGTTCCCGCCCAACACTGAGCGCGGCCCGGGTGCGGTGGCTGCGCCGGATCCCACGGCGCGTCTCGCAGCACATGTCTCGGCGGGTACTGACCCGGGTCACCGTGGCGCTGGTCGTGCTGAACCTGGCGGTGCTGGGCGTGTTGTTCGTGGCGATGGCGCACGCCCGGCACGGCTTCGGCAGCTTCGGTATCAGCCTCATCGATCTCGACGTCTACCGGCTCGGCTCCCGGATGTGGTTGGACGGCGGCAATCTGTACGGTCCCCTGCCGCCGCTGCTCGGCGGTGGCGCCCTGCCGTTCACCTATCCGCCGTTCGCCGCGATCGTGTTGTCCCCGCTGGCGATGGTTCACTTCTGGCTGGCCGGGGTCATCCTCACGGTGGTCAGCCTCGGCCTGGTCGTGCTGGTGGTGGCGCTCGTGCTGCGTGCGGACCGGATCCGGCCGGCCGGTGCCTGGCTGACTGTGGCGCTGCTGGTGGCGGCTCCCGCCGCCATGCTGTTCGAACCGGTCCGCGCCAACATCGACAACGGCCAGATCAACATCGTGCTGATGGCCATGGTCGCCGTCGACTGCCTTGTGGCGCGGGACGGCCGTTACGGCCGGCGGTACCGGGGTGTGTTGATCGGACTGGCCGCCGCCATCAAGCTCACGCCGGCCGTGTTCGTGCTGTTCCTGCTGCTCGACAGGGACCGCTCGCCGGCCGCGCGATCGACGGTGAGATCGACACTGGGATCGACACTGGGTGGGGCGCTGCGCGCGGCCGGCGCGTTCCTGGCCGCCACCGGCCTGGCGTTCCTGCTCGCCACCCGCGACTCGATCGCCTACTGGACCACCGTGCTCGGCCAGACCGACCGCATCGGCAATCCCGTCTACACCTCCAACCAGTCGATCACGGGCGTGCTGGCCAGGTTCGGTCTGCCGGAGCAGTGGCGAACCGGGCTCTGGCTGGTCCTGGCGGTGCTGGTGCTCGGGATCACCGCGGTCGCGATCCGCCGGTGCCTGGGAACCGGCAGGACCTCGCTGGCGCTTGGCATCACCGCCCTCGCGGAGCTGTTGATCTCACCGGTGTCCTGGTCCCATCACTGGGTATGGGTGGTGCCACTGCTACTCAGCCTGGCGATCGTCGCGGTGCGGGAACGGGCCACCTGGGCCGCCGTGTTGACGGCCGTCGGGGCGGTGGTGTTCGCGCTCAGCCCGGAATGGTGGGTGCCGCACGGCGGCGAACACGAACTGTCCTGGTCGTGGTGGCAGCACCTGCTCGGCGACGCCTATGTGTGGTTCGGCCTCGCGGCCCTGGTGACCGTGGCCGTGGTGGCGATCCGGCCGGCACGACACGCCCGATTCGCCGAGCCCGCCCGGTTCGCGGAGATCATAGGGTAACGTCGTCGCTCACGGCGCGTAACCGATCGCGCGGAAGCCATCGACGACAGACTGCGGACTGAGATCTTGGACACCGTTCGGAGACCCGACGGGCGTCCCGAACCCGACGCCCGACCACCCAATCACCACCCGCCGCCGAACCGGCCTCGGTTGAGACGGCCGGTGTTGATCGGGGCGGTGACGGTCCTCGCCGCGGTCAATCTGGCCATCCTGGGGTTCCTGTTAGCGCTGCTCAGGCATGCCGAGCCGGGCACGGTCGGCTATCACTTCTACCTCGTCGACCTCGCCGTTTACCGCTACGGCGGCCAGTTCTGGTTGTCAGGTGCCGATCTCTACGGCCCGTTCCCGTGGGAACCCGGCTACGGCCCGCTGCCGTTCACCTATCCGCCGTTCGCCGCGATCGTGTTCTCTCCGCTGGCGCTCGTGCCCTTCTGGCTCGCCGCCGAGATCATCACAGTGGGCAGTCTCGGCCTGCTGGTCGTGGTCGTGGCCTTTGTTCTCAGGGCGGATCGGGTCCGGCTCTCCGGCCTGCGGCTTTCGCTGGCGCTGCTCCTGGTGGTGCCCGCGTCCTTGCTACTCGAACCGGTCCGGGAGAATCTGTACTTCGGTCAGATCAACATCATCCTCATGACCTTGGTCGCCGTGGACTGCCTGGCCTCCCCCGACCGCTGGTACGGCAGGCGATGCCGTGGCCTGCTGGTCGGCGTGGCCGCCGCCATCAAGCTCACGCCGGCGGTGTTCGTGCTGTTCCTGTTGCTGGACCGGCGCGACCGGTGGGCGACACCGCGCGCGGTGGCGGCGTTCCTGGCCGCCGCCGGGCTGGGGTTCCTGTTCGCGCCCGGCGACTCGATCGACTTCTGGACCCGAGTGCTCGGCCATACCGCCCGGATCGGCGCCACCCCCTACGCCGACAACCAGTCCCTGATGGGCGCGCTGGCCAGGTTCGGCCTGATCCCGCCGACGCGGACCGAGTTGTGGCTGGCCCTGGCGGTGCTGGCGATCGCGGTCGCCGCGCTGGCGGCCTGGCGGGCGCTCGCCGCCGGCCGGACCTCGCTGGCGCTCGGCGCCATCGCCGTGGCCGGATTGTTGATCTCACCGGAGTCATGGTCACATCACTGGGTGTGGGCAGCGCCGCTGCTCGTTTCGCTCGGGATCATCGCGGTGCGCGAGCGGTCGTGGTGGGCGGCGGTGTTGACGGCCATCGGCGTCCTGGTGTTCGTTTGCACGCCGCTGTGGCTACTGCCCAATGGCGGCGGCCGCGAACTGTCCTGGACACCCTGGCAGCACCTGTTCGGCAACGTGTTCACCTGGTTTGGGATCCTGCTGCTGGTCGCCGTCGCCGTGCTGGCGCACCGCGCACACGGCTCGGCACACCGGGATCCGCCGGGTCAGTTGGCCGAGGTCACCCGGTAGACGTCGTAGACGCCCTCGACGCTGCGCACGGCCTTGAGCACATGGCCGAGGTGCTTCGGGTCGCCCATCTCGAACGAGAACCTGCTCACCGCCACCCGGTCCCGGCTGGTAGCCACGGTCGCGGACAGGATGTTCACCTTCTCGTCGGCGAGCACCTTCGTCACATCCGACAGCAGCCGGTGCCGATCCAGCGCCTCCACCTGGATCGCGACCAGGAACACCGACGAGGCCGACGGCGCCCACTCCACCTCGACCAGCCGTTCCGGCGTGGACCGCAGGTCGTCGGCGTTGGTGCAGTCGGTGCGGTGCACGCTCACGCCACCGCCGCGGGTGACGAAGCCGAGGATCTCGTCGCCGGGCACCGGCGTGCAGCAGCGGGCCAGCTTGATCCAGACGTCACTGGTGCCCTTGACCACCACGCCCGCCTCGCCGGTCCCCCGCCGCCGGGTGACCGTGGACGGCGTGGCGCGCTCGGCCAGTTCGTCCTCGGCATGCTCGACACCACCGAGGAAGGCGACCAGCCGCTGCACGACATGCCGGGCGGACAACTGGCCCTCGCCGATCGCCGCGTACATCGTGCTGACGTCGGCGTAACGCAGTTCGCGGGCCAGCGCGGTCATCGAGTCCGCCGACACCAGGCGCTGCAACGGCAGCCCGACCCGGCGGACCTCCCGGTTGATCGCGTCCTTGCCGGCCTCGATCGCCTCTTCGCGGCGCTCCTTGGCGAACCACTGCTTGATCTTGGTCTTGGCGCGCGGCGAGGCCACGAACGACAGCCAGTCGCGGCTGGGACCCGCTCCCCCGGCCTTCGAGGTGAAGATCTCGACGACCTCGCCGTTCTCCAGCTTGCGTTCCAGCGCGACCAGCCGGCCGTTGACCCGGGCGCCGATGCAGCGGTGCCCGACCTCGGTGTGCACCGCGTAGGCGAAGTCGACCGGTGTCGAACCGGTCGGCAGGGTCACCACATCGCCCTTCGGCGTGAAGACGAAGATCTCCCGGCTGGCCAGGTCGTAACGCAGCGACTCCAGGAACTCGCTGGGGTCGGCCGCCTCCCGCTGCCAGTCGAGCAACTGCCGCATCCAGGCCATCTCGTCGATGTCGACGGCCTTGCCGGCGTGGGTGCCCTTGGTCTCCTTGTAGCGCCAGTGCGCGGCGATGCCGTACTCGGCGGTGCGGTGCATCTCGTGGGTCCGGATCTGCACCTCCAGCGGCTTGCCCTCCGGGCCGATCACCGTGGTGTGCAGGGACTGGTACACGCCGAACCGGGGCTGCGCGATGTAGTCCTTGAACCGGCCGGGCATCGGCTGCCACAGCGAGTGCACCACGCCCATGACGGCGTAGCAGTCCCGCACGTCGTTGACCAGGATCCGCACGCCGACCAGGTCGTGGATGTCGTCGAAGTCGCGGCCGCGGACGATCATCTTCTGGTGGATCGAGTAGTAGTGCTTGGGCCGGCCCTCGACCTTCGCCTCGATCCGCGCAGCCGCCAGTTGGGTGGACAGCTCGGCGATCACCTGGCGCAGGTAGGTGTCCCGGGACGGCGTTCGGTTGGCCACCAGCCGGACGATCTCGTCGTACTTCTTCGGCTCCAGGATGGCGAACGCCAGGTCCTCAAGCTCCCATTTGACGGTGGCCATGCCCAGCCGGTGCGCCAGCGGGGCCAGCACCTCCAGGGTCTCCTTGGCCTTCCGCGCCTGCTTCTCCGGCGGTAGGAACCGCATGGTGCGCATGTTGTGCAGGCGGTCGGCCAGCTTGATCACCAGCACCCGAGGGTCACGGGCCATCGCGATGATCATCTTGCGGATGGTCTCGGCCTCGGCGGCCGTGCCCAGTCGCACCTTGTCGAGCTTGGTCACGCCGTCGACCAGGTACGCGACCTCCTCGCCGAAGTCGGCCGTCAGCTCCTCGACCGAGTAGTCGGTGTCCTCGACGGTGTCATGCAGCAGCGCCGCGACCAGCGTGGTGGTGTCCATGCCCAGCTCGGCGAGGATCGTGGCCACCGCGAGCGGGTGGGTGATGTACGGGTCACCGGACTTGCGCCGCTGGTCCCGGTGCAGGGTCTCGGCGACGTCGTAGGCATGCTGCAGCAGAACGAGGTCCGCGCCCGGGTGCATGCCGCAGTGCACGGCGGCCAATGGCTCCAGGACCTGTTTGACGGGAGCGGCACGCTGGGCGGTGATGCGCCTGGCCAGACGTGCGCGCACCCGGCGGGTCGCGGACGGTGGCCGTTCCGATGACGGCTGCTCCGCTCCCCAGACAACGCCGGGTTCCACGTCCTGACTCACCAAACACTCCCCGTCTGAAGCCCGTGCCACGCCGAGTCGAGTTCGCACAGGGCCTGTCTACCGGGGGTCAACCCGGTAACCGAGCATAACTCGCCGCCACGGCCGGGTGTTCCTATGGGCCACAACCAGCCCGAACGCGCGACAAAAGAAACAGACCGTCACCGGGCCGTCATCTACGGACGGGTCGTGGAGCCTGCCTACAGGGACATCAGGGTGTGGATGGGCAGACCATCCAGCCTGACCCGGCCGCCCAAGTCGACCAGCTCGATGGCCACGACCACCCCGGCGACGGATGCCTTGGCGCCCTCGACCAGCTCACGGGTGGCGCCGATGGTGCCACCGGTGGCCAGCACATCGTCCACGATGACCGCGCGCTGGCCAGGTCGCAGCAGGTCAGCGGGCAGCTCCAGGGTGGTGGTGCCGTATTCCAGCTGGTACTGGACGGACTGGGCGACCATCGGCAGCTTGCCGGGTTTGCGCACCGGCACCACGCCCAGGCCGGTGGCCCGGCTCAGCGCGGCGCCGAGGATGAACCCGCGCGCCTCGACCGCGACCAGGATGTCCGCAGTGGGGTCGACATGCTCGGCGAGCGCGTCGACCAGGGCGTGGAACGCGGCGCCATCGGCGAACACCGGTCCCAGATCGCGGAACAGCACGCCCGGCTCGGGGAAGTCGGGCACCACCCGCACCAGGGCCAGCGCGTCCGCCACGCTGCGGGTCATCCGCTCCCCCTTCTGGTCGGGCAACCCATCCCGACCCGGCAACACCGTCATGCCTGGCGCCGCCGCTTCCCGGTCGGACGGCCGGATTTCCCGGACTGACCAGCAGCCTTGCCGCCCTGCCGGCCACCACTGCCCTGCCGGCCACCACTGCCCTGCTGGCTGCCACCGCCCTGGCGACTGCCGGTCTGCCGGGCGTTCCGGCTCTGCTTGGGCGCATGCCGAGCGGGCACGCCGCTGGACGCGAACGCCTTCTCCAGGCCCGGCGGAACCTCGCCCGGCCGCTCCACCGAGTCCGCGTCGACGACCGCGCCCGCGGTCGCCGGCAGCGGTTCACCGGCCACCGCCGCGGCCCGCCGCGCCGCCAACTGCTGCTGGCGGGCCAGCACCTTCCTGGCCTGCACCTGGTAGGCGGGCTGGCGCATCTTCAGGTCGACCAACACCGGGGTGGCCAGGCAGATCGAGGAGAACGCCGACGCCAACATGCCGACCAGCTGGACGAGTGCCAAGTCCTGCAGGGTGCCGACGCCGAGAATGCCGACACCGACGATCAGCAGGCCGAGCACCGGCAGCAGGGCGATCAACGAGGTGTTGATCGACCGCATCAGGGTCTGGTTGACGGCCAGGTTCGCGGCCTGGCCGTAGGTCTGCCGGCTCAGACCCAACAGGCCGCGGGTGTTCTCCTTGATCTTGTCGAACACCACGACCGTGTCGTAGAGCGAGAAACCGAGAATGGTCAGCAGGCCGATCACGGTCGCCGGGCTGACCTCGAAGCCGACGATCGAGTACACGCCGGCGGTGACGATCAGGTCGTTGGCCAGCGAGACGAGCGCGGACACCGCCATCCGCCACTCGAAGTAGATCGCCAGGAAGATGCTGACCAGCACCAGGAACACGATCAGGCCGATGAGGGCCTGCTTGGAGATCTGCGAACCCCAGGAAGCACTGACCGCGGAGTCACTGATCGACTGCTGGCTGGGCTGCCCGGCCGTGTTCAACGGCTGGAGCTGTTTGAACAGCGCGGTTTCCACCTGGGAGACCTGCGCGTTGGTCAGCGTCTCGGCGCGGATCTGGATGCTGGCGGAGTTGCCGTTGCCGACCGACTGCACCGACGCCGGTTCCTTGTTCAGTGACGACGCGAACACCGACTTGGCCTCGTCGGTGCTGATCGCGCCGTGCGCGCCGACCGCCGGCATCTCGATCTGGGTGCCGCCGGAGAACTCGATGCTGAAGTTGAATCCGCGTATCCCCATGGACAGCACGCAGATCAGCCCGATGGTGCCGAAGATCAGGTAGAACCACTTGCGCCGGCCGACGATGTCGAACAGGCCGGTACCGGTGTAGAGCCGGTAGAACAGGCTGTGGTGGACCGCGCCCGGCAGGTCGGTCGTCGGGGTGGATGCCGGAGTGGGTTGGGATTCCACGGCCTCATGCCTCCTTGCCGCCGGCGACGGCCGGCGCGGCGTGTGCCGCTCGCATGGCGGCCCCCGCCCGTTGCACGGCGCCCAGCCCGGACATGCTCGGCTTGGACAGGGTCTTGGATCGGGAGGCGAGCGCCACCAGTGGGTGCGTCACCAGGAACACGATCAGCAGGTCGAGCAGGGTGGACATGCCGAGGGTGAACGCGAAGCCCTGCACGTCGCTGACCGCCACCACGTACAGCACCACGGCGGCCAGGAAGCTGACGGCGTCGGAGACCAGGATCGTCCGGCGGGCGCGCACCCAGGCCCGTGGCACGGCGGACCGGAATGTCCGGCCCTCCCGCACCTCGTCTTTCAGTCGTTCGAAGAAGATGACGAACGAGTCCGCCGTGATACCGATGGCGATGATGAAACCGGCGACGCCGGCAAGGTCCAGGCTGTAGCCGATCCACCGGCCGAGCAGCACCAGCACCGAGTACACCGTGACGCCGGACAGGGCCAGCGACAGCACGGTGAGCAGGCCGAGTGCCCGGTAGTACATCAGGCAGTAGATCACCACGAGCAGCAGGCCGATCGCACCGGCGATCAGGCCGGCCTCCAGTGAGGACAGGCCCAGCGTCGGGGAGATCGTCTCCGCGTTGGACACGTCGAAGGCCAGCGGCAGCGAACCGTACTTCAGGATGTTGGCCAGGTCCTGGGCCTCGGCCTGGGTGAAGTTGCCGCTGATCTGGGTGTTGCCGCTGATCGCGCTCTGGATCGTGGCGGCCGACACGACCTCGCTGTCCAGCGTCCAGGCGACCGTCTTGCCGACGTTCGCGGCGGTGTACGTGGCCCAGGTGGTCGCGGCACTGGGGTTACCGCTGGTGCTGAACCCGAGGTTGACCACATAACCGGCGCCCTCGGGGTTCGCCCCGGAGCTGGGGTTGGTGACCTGCGTGCCGTCGATGATCGACGGGCTCAGCACGTACTTGTACTGGCCCTTCTGGTCACAGGCGACCAGCGGCTTGGTCGGGTCGTCGTTGCCGACCAGCGGGTCGTAGTAGGTGCCGCCACCGGGCGCCGTGCCGCAGTTGAGCTTGCTCAGCGCGGCCTGCTGGGCGGTCGTGTCGGTGGTCTGGCGCAGCGTCCGGCACTCGTTGAGCAACGCGGACTGCTGCTGGGCGTTCAGCGGGCCTTCGGCGGCCTTCTGCGCCGGCGTCACGCCCCAGCAGTCGTTCTGGTTGACCCCTGCGGCGGGAGTCGCGGTGGTCGTGGGGGTGGCGGCCGGTGTTGTAGTAGCCGCGGCGGCGGTCGCCTTCGTCGTGGTCTTGGAGTTGGCGTCCAACACCAGTCCGCCGGCCGCACCCGGCGCGCCCAGCCCCTGCGCCTTGCTGGTGGGGCTGGCCGGGGTGGTCGTCGGCGCTGTCGTCTTCGGGGCGGTCGTCGTCGGCGTGCCACTCGTCGAGGAACCGCTGGAGGGCGACTGGCTGGCCGCGGTCGGCGGGACCACGGCGGCGGACTGCGTCACCGGCCGCAGATACAGCCGAGCGGTCTCGCCGAGCGTCTTGGCTTCCTCGCCCTCACTGCCCGGGACGGTGATGACGATGTTGTTGCCCTGCGTCACAACCTGGGCGCCACTGACGCCCAGGCCGTTCACGCGGGAGTTGATGATCTGCTGTGCCTGCGCCAACTGCTGCGCGTCCGGCGGCTTGCCATCGAGGGTGCGCGCGGTGAGCGTGACCGTGGTGCCGCCCTTGAGGTCGATACCCAACCTCGGCGACGGCTTGTGGTCGCCGGTGGCGAACACGAGCGCGTACATGACGATCACGATCAAGGCGAAGATGCCCAGGTAGCGACCAGGGCGGATGTGCCCAGCAGCAGGCGGTGCCACGGTGCGTCGGTCTCCTCGAAACGAGTCAGGTGGGGCTGCCGCCGGGCGAGGGGCGAAGCAGGATCAGCGCTGTGTTGCCCAACTCAGTGCTTGTCGAGGGGCGGAGCCAACTCGGCCGAGGACGCCGGCTGGTAGCCGTTGGTCCGCTTGACACCGTTCGAGTTCGGCACCTCGCTGTTCAGCTCGGAGTCGACCGTCTCGTCGGCGTCAACCGTGTCCGTGTCCTCGTCGATGTCGTCAACCACATCGTCCTGCACCGTCTGGGCGACCTTGTCCTTCACCGCCGCGCGCAGCCAGGTGGTGACAATACCGTCCGCGATCTCGATATCAATCGTGTCGTCGGAGGTGTCCACCACCGTGCCGTACAGCCCCGAGGTGGTCATGACGCGGTCGCCCTCGGACAGCCCACTCTGCATTTGCTGCTGTTGCTGAGCGGCGCGCTTCTGCTTGCGGGTGGCGAAGTAGAGCATGCCAATCATCAGCACGATCAGCGCCGGGAGCAGCAGGTTCGACATCGGTTTTTCTCCATTCGATGTTGACACCGTCTGTGAGCGTCAACCTGGGGTGCTGAGGCATGCCTGTCTGACGGCTTCTGCCTGGCCAACAACTCTACTCGTCGAAGAGGTCCGGCATCCGTCCGCCTCCGCCGTGTCCCTGGGAGTCCGGTAGTGCGCCATTCGGTGGGGTGAGACCGAGATGCCCCCAGGCCGCGGCGGTGGCGACCCGGCCGCGCGGGGTGCGCGCCAGCATGCCCGCGCGCACCAGATACGGCTCGCACACCTCCTCCACGGTGGTGGCCTCCTCACCAACCGCGACCGCGAGCGTCGACACGCCGACCGGGCCACCGCCGAAGGACCGCACCAACGCCGACAGCACCGCCCGGTCCAGCCGGTCCAGGCCCAGCTCGTCCACGTCGTAGACGGCCAGCGCGGCCCGCGCGACCTCCAGCGTGACCGCGCCGTCCGCGCGCACCTCGGCGTAGTCGCGAACCCGGCGCAACAGCCGGTTGGCGATGCGTGGTGTGCCACGGGACCGGCGGGCGATCTCGCAGGCGCCGTCCGGCCGCAGGTCCACCGACAGAATGCGGGCCGAGCGGTGCAGCACCTGTTCCAGCTCGCCGGGTTCGTAGAACTCCATATGCGCGGTGAACCCGAACCGGTCGCGCAGCGGGCCGGTCAGCGAACCGGACCGGGTGGTCGCGCCGACCAGCGTGAACGGCGCGATGTCCAACGGGATGCTGGTCGCGCCCGGGCCCTTGCCGACCACCACGTCGATCCGGAAGTCCTCCATCGCCAGGTACAGCATCTCCTCGGCGGGCCGGGCCATCCGGTGGATCTCGTCGATGAACAGCACATCGCCCTCGACCAGGTTGGACAGCATGGCTGCGAGGTCGCCGGCCCGTTCCAGAGCCGGCCCGGAGGTGATCCGGATGGCGCTGCCCAGCTCGGCCGCGATGATCATGGAGAGGCTGGTCTTACCGAGCCCGGGCGGTCCGGACAGCAGCACATGATCGGGTGGGCTGCCGCGCCGCCGGGCGCCCTCCAGTACCAGCGACAGTTGCTCGCGCACCCGGCTCTGGCCGATGAACTCGTCGAGCGTGCGCGGCCGCAGGCTGGACTCGACGTCCTGTTCGGACGGACGGACCAGTGGGGACAGTTCCGGCTGTGGTCCCGACTGGATGTCCTGTTCGGTCATCGCTTACTTCCCAGGGTCGCCAGGGCGCGGCGCAGCACGGTCGAGGTGTCCGCTGTGGATCCGTTGCCGGTGGACGTGCTCGCGCCGTTGACCGCTTCGTGGATCTCCGCGAGCACACCGTCGACGGCGGCCTCGGCCTGCCGGCTGGCGAAGCCGAGACCCTCCAACGCCTCGACCACGGCGGTGCGCACCGCATGGCTGCCGGGGGCCGGTATGCCCGAGACGCCGTCGGTCACCGGCGAGGTGCCCGGCAGCGCGCCGACCTTGTCGCGCAGTTCGATGATCAGTCGCTCGGCGCCCTTGCGCCCGATGCCCGGCACCCTGGTCAGCGTGGTGATGTTGCCATCGGCGATCGCGGCCCGCAGCGCGTCCGGTTCCAGCACGGCCAGCGTCGCCAGCGCGAGCCTCGGCCCGATCCCGGACACCGTCTGCAGCAGGCCGAACAGCTCCTTGGCGGCGTTGTCGGCGAACCCGAACAGGGTCAGCGAGTCCTCCCGCACCACCAGGGTGGTGGCCAGCTTGGCCTCCTCGCCCCGGCGCAGGGTGGCCAGCGTCGCCGGCGTGGTGCGGACCTCGAACCCGATCCCGCCGACCTCGATCACCGCGTGGTCCAGGCCGATCTCCAGCACCGTGCCGCGCACCGCCGCGATCATCGGCCGGCCCCCTTCGCCCTTGCCTGGGCGGCGGCCAACCGGGCGCGGTGATTGCGGGCCAGTTCCTTGGCACGCGCCTCGGCCTCGGCCAGCCGGTCCCGCATCGGCGCCCGCCACAGGTGGCAGATGGCCAGCGCCAGCGCGTCGGCCGCGTCCGCCGGGCTGGGCCGTTCGGCGAGTTGCAGCAGCCGGGTGACCATGGTGGTGACCTGGGCCTTGTCGGCGCGGCCGGAGCCGGTCACGGCGGCCTTGACCTCGCTGGGGGTGTGAAACACGACGGGCAGCTCGCGACGCGCGGCCGACAGCGCCACCACCCCGCCGGCCTGGGCGGTGCCCATCGCCGTACGCACGTTGTACTGGCTGAACACCCGCTCGACCGCGACCACATCGGGACGGTAGCGGTCCAGCCAGCGCTCCACTTCGTCGGACACCTGCAACAGCCGAGTCGCCAGATCCGCGTCAACCGGCGTGCGCAGCACGTCCACGGCGACACAGCGCACCGCGCGGCCGGTGCCACCGTCGACGACGCCGAAACCGCACCGGGTCAGACCGGGATCGACGCCAAGAACCCGCACACCCACCACCCGTTCGGAACGGATGCCCGCCACGAACATCCGTTCGAGACCTTACGGCCTCGGCGGATCTAGACGGGAATCGACACGCCAACCCCGCCTCGCGTTTCCGCGCCGTATCGCTTCTTCGCGCCGGCGAGGTCCAGCGGCAGCGGCGCCCGCACGCTCAACTCGGTCTCGGTGATCTGGTTGGCCGGGACCAGCCAGGACACCTCGAACTCCAGGCCGTCCGGATCCTTGGCGTAGAGGGCCTTGGTGGTGCCGTGGTCCGAGGCGCCCACCAGCGCGCCCAGCTCCACCAGCCGGTTCTTGATCCGCTCGAGTTCGCTGAGCGTGTCGACCTCCCACGCCAGGTGGTACAGGCCGACGGAGGTGGCACCGGCCGGCGAGTCGGTCGCCTGCTCGCCGATCTCGAACAGTCCCAGATCGTGGTCGTTGGTCGAGCCGGGCGCACGTAGGAAAGCCGCGCCCCGGAATCCCTGGAAGCGGTCGATCGGCTGGAACCCGAGCGCCTCGCGGTAGAAGTCGACGCTGCGACGCACGTTCCGCACGTACAGCACCGCGTGATTGAGCCGATGCACCGGCATGATGGCCTCCCGATTGTCAGCCCCGGTGGCGATCTTACGCCCAGAAAGTTGAACGCTCAACTACTCAACGAAGCTTTCCAACTCCCCACTGGCCGTGAGGATCGGCTGCCACTGCGCGAAGCCCGCGGGGGCGTCCTCCGTCCAGGGCCAGAAGCCCTCCGGGGTCGGCACGATGAGCTGCAGCGCCGGGAAGTGTCCGGTGGGGTAGCAGAGAAAGGCACTGCCCAGGTACTCCGGGTACCAGCCTGCGTCGACCTTCTCGAACGCCACCGGAAGGCCCTCGAAGAACCCCTCGTGCATGCTGCCGGGTTGAAAACGCTCGCCATGCCGGGCCCGGTTCACATAGGCCAGCAGGAGGACCTGGGAAATCTCCTCCGGCAGCCCAACCGCGACACCCTCGGCCAATCCGAACCGCCGCCAGGCGCCGACCGTGAACGCGTACGGGGGCTCAGCGTTCTCCCCCGCCACCTGAACGACCGCCGCGCCATGTTCCTCCGCCTGGTCCAGCAACCACTGGCGCAGTTGGAGATCACGGGATGTCAGTCCTGGCGGCGGCACGGACATATTCTTCTCCCCACGAGCGTGAAGTCCAGGTGTTACCCGGGTTTCGCGAGGGAAATCCGGGTCACACCTAGTTCAGCTCACGATCACCATATGTTCATGTGGCGCTCATCCGAGCTCCACATGTTCGGCCTAGGCGTCGACCTCGGCCATCACGTCGTCCGACACGTCGAAGTTCGCGTAGACGTTCTGCACGTCGTCCAGGTCCTCGAGGGCGTCGATCAACCGGAACACCTTGCGCGCGCCGTCCGCGTCCAACGAGACGGTCATCGTCGGCAGGAAGCTCGCCTCCGCCGACTCGTAGTCGTAGCCGGCGTCCTGCAGCGCCTTGCGCACCGCGACCAGGTCTGTCGAGTCCGAGATCACCTCGAAGCTGTCGCCGAGGTCGTTGACCTCCTCGGCACCGGCGTCCAACACCGCCAGCAGCACATCGTCCTCGGTCAGGTCGCCCTTCGGGAGGATCACCACGCCCTTGCGGTTGAACATGTACGCCACCGAGCCGGGGTCGGCCATGTTGCCGCCGTTGCGGGTCATCGCGGTGCGCACCGCGCCCGCGGCCCGGTTGCGGTTGTCGGTGAGGCACTCGATCAGCACCGCGACACCGCTGGGGCCGTAGCCCTCGTAGTTGATCGTCTGCCAGTCGGCGCCGCCCGCCTCCTCGCCGGCACCCCGCCGGCGAGCACGCTCGATGTTGTCCGTCGGCACCGAGGTCTTTCGGGCCTTCTGCATCGCGTCATACAGCGTCGGGTTGCCCTCTGGGTCTCCCCCGCCGGTGCGTGCCGCGACCTCGATGTTCTTGATCAGCTTCGCGAACAACTTGCCGCGCTTGGCGTCGACGACGGCCTTCTTGTGCTTAGTGGTGGCCCACTTGGAGTGGCCGCTCATCTACTCCTCCGTGCTTTCGCTCGTCTTCGTGCCCGACCCCGCCGCCCCGGGCTTCGTCAGCACCTCGTCAGCCCTCGCGGATGGTGCGCACGAACAGCTCGTGCACCCGGCCGTCCCCGGTCAGCTCCGGATGGAACGCGGTGGCGAGTACTCGCCCCTGGCGAACCGCGACGACCTTACCCGCAGCGGCGCCGGCCTGTGCGGCGCTCTCGGGCACCCTGGCCAGCACCTCCACATGATCGGCGACCGCCTCGGCCCACGGCGCGCGGATGAACACCGCGTGCAACGGACCACCCGGCACGTCCGTGAAGTCCAGGTCCTCCTCGAAGGAATCAACCTGCCGGCCGAAGGCGTTCCGCCGCACCACCACGTCCAGCGCGCCCAGTTGATGCTGGTCGGGCCGCCCGCCGATGACCTCCTTGGCGAGCAGGATCATGCCCGCGCACGACCCGTAGGCCGGCATGCCGTCGGCCAGCCGCTCGCGCAGCGGGTCGAGCAGCTCGAAGGTGTTCAGCAGCCGGCTCATCGTGGTCGACTCGCCGCCGGGCAGCACCAGGCCGTCCACCTTCGCCAGCTCGTCCGGACGGCGCACCGCCACGGCCTCGGCGCCCGCCGCGGACAACGCCGCCAGGTGTTCGCGCACGTCCCCCTGTAGGGCGAGCACGCCCACGATCGGCCCCGTCACCAGATGCGCCCTTCTCGTCGTTCCCAGTCCGTTCCAGTCGCGACCGCGACCCCAGCCGCATTCCCAACCAGCGCTCAGTCACGTTCAGACGGAAACATTACGTGACCGAAACGGGTCACCGCCGTTCAGGGCAGGTTCGCCACGCGTTCCGCCGCCATCTTCCGTTGCCTGCGCCGGACCCCGAACCAGCCGATGACCAGCAGCGCCAGCACGCCCGGCGTCGAATAGATCAGCGTCCGGCCGGCGGGCACGTCGAACCAGCTCAGCGCGAACACCAGCAGTAGGAAGGCGATGGTCAGGTAATTGGAAAACGGTGCGAGGGGTAGCCGGTATTCCGGCCGTTTGAGCTGGCCCCGTTTCGCCTTCCGCACCATCGCGGCGTGCGACACCATGATCATGCCCCACATGCCCAGGATGCCCAGCGCCGAGAAGTTCAGGGCGATCTCGAACGCCTCCCCGGCGACGAACACGTTCAGGATCAACCCGATCAGATAGACGAACGCGGTGATCAGCACACCGCCGTAGGGCACGCCGTGCCGGCCCATCAGGCCGGCGAGCTTCGGCGCGGATCCGTTGGCGGCCAGCGACCGCAGGATCCGGCTGCTGGAATACAGCGCGGAGTTGACGCTGGACATCGCCGCGGTGAGCACGACCAGGTTCATCACGCCGGCCGCGCCGGGCACGCCGAGCTTGTCGAGGACCGTCACGAACGGGCTGACGTTACCCGAGTACGACGACCACGGCAGCAGCATGACCAGCACCAACACCGAGCCGATGTAGAACACCCCGATCCGCCAGGCGATCGAGTTGACCGCCTTGGGCACCACGTCGCGGGCGTTCTTGGCCTCGCCGGCGGTCACACCGACCAGCTCGATGCCGGCGTAGGCGAACACCACGCCCTGCAGGATCATCAGCGCCGGCAGCACGCCACCGGGGAACAACCCACCGTGCGAGAGGATCAGTTGTGGGCCGGTGGCCTCGCCGGCGATCTGGTGCCGGCTGACCAGCACGCCGATGCCGATCAGCATGAACACCACGATCGCGGTGATCTTGATGGCGGAGAACCAGAACTCGATCTCGCCGAACAACTGCACCGAGATGAGGTTGACGGTCACCACCACAGCCAGCGCGATGGCCGCCGGAACCCATTGCGGCAGTTCCGGAAAGAAGAACCGGATATAGATCGCGGCGGCGGTGATATCACCGATGCCGCCGCAGGCCCAGCCGAGAAAGTGCATCCAGCCGGCGAAATACGCCGCCTTCTCGCCGATGAACTCGCGCGAGTACGACACCAGCGAGCCGGTGGTCGGCCGGTGCATGACCAGTTCGCCCATCGCCCGCACCACCAGGAAGCCGAACAGCCCGGCCACCGCGTAGACGATGGCCAGTGCCGGCCCGGCGGTGTGCAGCCGGGAGCCGGTGCCCAGGAACAGGCCGGAGCCGATCGCGCCGCCGAAGGCGATCATCTGGAGGTGCCGGTTGTGCAGCGCCTTCTTGAACCCGGCGTCCTCGACCGCGACCTGCGCGGCATGCGCGGTCCTGGCGACAGCCGAGTCGGCGTGACCGGTGCCAGGGAGGTGATCGGCGTCCGGGACGGGAACCGGGACCGCGATGGCCGGGGCGACGCTCGATGGAAGCTCTGCGTCCGGCTCCGACGCATGCGACACGGACACTAGTCACCCTCACAGATCTGCTGCTGGTAGACGTCCGACCGGGCATCGTAGACCCTGTTTTCGCTGGCTTTTCCCCTGCCGCCCCGAGGTGTTGCCGCCAACACCACTCCCCCGGCGAGCAACACCGCGCCGACGATGCCGGCCGCGTTCACATGCTGGCCGAGCAGCAACGCCGCCAACACCATCCCGGTGAGCGGTTCGAGCAGCGCCAGCACCGAGGCCGTGCTCGCCGAGGCGGTCCGCAAGCCGCGGAAGTACAGCAGATAGCCCAGCGCGGTCGGCACGACGCCGAGCGCGATCAGCAACAACAACGTGTCAGGCGCCGGCCGGAACCCGAGTCCGACGGTCGGGGCGGCCAGCGCGACCAACGCCACACCGCCGACCGCGAAGGCCAGCCCGGTCATGGTCACGTCGTCCAGGTCCGGCACCCGCCGGGCGCCGAGCAGCGTGATGACCGAGAACGCGGTGGCCGACACCAGTGCCAGCCCCGCGCCTGCCAGCACCGCCGGCAGGGACAGGCCGGCCGGCGGCAGCCCGACCAGCAGGCCGAGGCCGGTCAGCGCCAACACGATGGTGATGACCGCGCGCCGGTCGAACCGGCGCCGGCCGGTGGCCCGCTCCACCGCCATCACCATCACCGGCGTGGCGCCGATGGTGACCAGCGTGGCCAGGCCGACCGAGGTGAGCGACACGGCGACGAAATAGCACGCCTGATAGCTGGCGGACAGCAGGCCGATGGCGACGATCCGGGTCACGGCGCGCCGGCCGCGTGGCCACCGGCGTCGCGCGGCGATCAACAGGGTGATCAACAACACTCCGCCGACGATGAGCCGGTAGCTGGCGACCGCCAGCGGCGACAGGCCGCCGGCGCGGCCGAGGAGGCTGCCGAGCAGCCCGGCGGTGCCCCAGCACAACCCGGACAGCACGAGAAAGGCCAGGCCGCCGGGCGAGGCCGCGGCACGAGGTGAGACGCCGGATGAGACAGGGGAGGAGACGGCGGCCCGCGAGGCGCGCGCGGGCGGCATGGGAGAAACGGACATCGGTGTTGGCGCTCCTGCGACGAGAAGGACGATGGTCGCGGAAGCGGGACGCGCGCGTCAGTCAGCCCCGACGATCAGTCGTGGCCGACAGGAACGCGGAAACCCCAGGTGGCGCCCCGCTCAGGAGCGCGGCGGCGGGGTGATCGGAAAACACCGGTGCATGCCGAACAGGTTACCTGGAAGTGACGCCCTATCCCAGCGACCACGGTGACACAAACACCCGGGCGCAACCCCTCCGCGTTTCGTATCAGCCATTCGGAGCAACGTTTCGGGCCGGCGTCGCGGCATCGGCGTGATGATCCACCGGTACAGTTGCGAAAAAATCGTTGGAGGCACGAACGTGACGAGTGGCCTGTTCACGCGCCTTGAGGCCGCGCTGGCGAACGAATGGGACAGGTGGTCGCTGAACCTGGAGGGCCAGGACCCCCGCGGATTCCTCATTGACCTGGTCAAGGGGCTCAAGGGGACCGGTCCGGACGGCACCGGAAAGCGTATCGCCAACCGACACCGTTATGTCGGTCTCGGCCCGACCCTCGCCTGGCTGCTGACCTCCCGCGACCCGTCGTATCCGCCCGCGTACGACAGCATCAAGTCCTTCGCCCGACTGTGGGACGCCTGCCATTCCGCGCTGGGCGACAAGCCGTATCACTACGTGAGCCTCGGCGTCGGCACCGGTGACAAGGATCAGCACATCATCGACCGGCTGCTGGTCCAGCATCCCGACCTCTTCTATGTGCCGGTGGATATCAGCGGCCAGATGCTTCGGTTGGGCACCGCCGAGATCCAGGCCAGGATACCCGGCCGGGTGTTGCCGATCGAGCTGGATTTCGAGGAACAGTCCGGAATCCAGGCGCTCCGCCGGCTGCTCGACTCCATGCTCGGCGACGAACCGATCCTGTTCAGCCTGCTCGGCAGCAGTCTCGCCAACATTGACGACGAGACCACCTTCCTGAAGAACCTCGGCTCGCTGCTGCGTGAGCAGGACCGGCTGGCCCTGGAGGTGGCCACCACCGAACGGCTCGACCCGGTGGCAGCCAAGGTCGCGGCGGACGAGCGCGCCGGCAGCCGGCTGTACAACGAGTTCGTCACCTCCGCGCTCGGCACCTACACCGACCTGACGATCGACATGAACTGGCTGCAGTTCACCGGCACGATCGAGGACGGCAAGGCGCTGCGGGTCGAGGGGCACTACGTCAACTGCGGCAACGAGCCGATCATGATGACCCTGCCGAACCGGGAGACGATTCCCTACCGGCCGCAGGAACGCATTCAGTTGCTGCTCGGCCGCAAGTATCTGCCGGAGGGCCTGCACCGGATGTTGGTGTCCTGCGGGCTGGACGAAGTAATCTTCGAGAGCCAGTCCGGACAGCAGCCCAGCGGCCACGAGGGCCAGGCAAGCTATTTCGGCCTCGCGTTGATGCTGCTCAAGCACGTGCCGCACCCCGCCGCGCCGGCGACCCCGCTGGCCAGGGTGTGGGCCGATCCCGCACCGCTGCCCCGAAAGGGATGAGTTCGGAAATCCCGATTGCCGAAAAAACATGACATCAGCGCGCCGTAAAGGTGACAATAAGCCATGTTGAGGATGGCGATCAGGTTCGTCACGCTCGGATCACTGGCGGGGGCGCTGGCACTGTCGGTGTGGTGGTGGTCCACTCCCGGCACGGACTGGTTGCAGGCGCCCAGCCAGACGCTCGCACTGCTCGCCGCCTTATCAGGCATTCCGGCGGACAGATGGGCGGCGGCCGCAGAGCGGCGCGGCCGCACGCTCGCCGCCCTGCACCGGGAGGCGTTGCAGAACAGACGGGTTCTCGCCGATCCACGGTTCGCGCCGGAGAACCAGGGCGTCGGATCGGTATATCCACGCATCAAGCTCGGCGCGGTGGACACCGCTTTCATTTCCGGTGCCCTGCACGCGGGCCGCGACGAGGCGCTGGTGCGCCAGATGCTGGACTGGCGCAACGCCGCCGAAGATCTGAATCGCAGACTGGACATCACGGAACTGCGGCTGGGCACCGTGGAGGCCATCAATCACGAGGAACTGGCACTGCTGCGGGAGATCGCGCGCCGGCCCGGCGGTTACTTCGCGGGTGCCGCCCGCCAACTCGACGAACTGGTCACCGCACTGGAGGCGGCGGTGCGCCCGAACGCCTGGCAGCGCTGGATTCCCCCGTTCGTCCGCCGGGTCCTGGACCTGGAACCCGATATCGAGACAACCACGGAGACCGATGTGGACGCTCCTGCCCCCGACGCGCCCACCAACGGCAGGCCAACCGCCGTCAACGGCACGCCGGTGACCACCATGGCAACACTTCTCGCCGAATCCGACCACCGCCAGGCACGGCCCGTGTGGGTCCCCAGCGCGGAGAGCGAAGAATAGCGCGGCTATGGTCGTGTCCATTTCGGAACCCAGGTACCCGATTCGCGGTGGTGATGGACGGCTCGGCAGTGTCGGCGGAGCGCGGCGAGGGCGGGGTGCGGGTTGTCGCGATGCCAGATCAGCGACATCGGGTAGATCGGGGATGGGTCAATGATCGGTATGCGTCGCAGGTCGTAGCTGTCGGGCCACAGGTACCGCGAGTGTTCGCCGACCAGGGTGCCCAGTTCCGCCGAATCGGCGATCTCGGCCAGCAGCGTCTCGTTTCCGAAGACCGGGCCGATCACGTCGATCGCGAGCCCGAACGCGGCGGCCAGTTCCTCGTAGTAGACGGCCACCTCGCCGCGGGAGCCCAGGCCGGGCATCCAGATCCGACGCCCAACCAGCCGTGCGGGCGTGACGGCGCGGGCGTTGGCGAGTGGGTGGCGGGGACCGACGAGTATCTGGTGCGGCTCGTCGATTACCTGGGCCGTCCCGATGCCGTCCGGCAGATGTTGATACGGCGGAACCGCGTGGAAGGTGACGTCGATCGTGCCGGCCTCGACAGCGGCGATGGCACCATCAATATCGGCGTCGAGGGTCACGACATCCAGCTCGGTCCCGGGATGCGTACGGTAGAAATCCTGCAGCAGCACCGCCGGCGCGGTGCGCCGGTTGACGACATCGACGCGCAGCGCGCGCCGACCGGGACGCACGGCGGCGTCGGCCCGCGCGGCCACGCGCAGGAGTTCGCGGGCGTGTGGCAGGAACGCCTGGCCGTCGATGGTGAGCTGGACACCCCGGGCCGTGCGGGTGAACAGCCGAACGCCCAGGTCCCGCTCCAACGCGGCGACCCGTTTGGACACCGCCTGCTGAGTGATCGACAGCTCGTCGGCGGCGACCTGGAACTGACCACCGTCGGCCGCCGCGACGAAGGTCCGCACGGCATCGAGATCCATTTGCCGAACCCTAGCCACACAACCGATCGTTGTGGCTCGCCAGGCCAATAGTTGTTGGACATCGGCATACTCCGCTCGCTTTGATCAACCGCGTCAACGGTCGGTTGTGCGAAGGGCGGCTTGGGTGGCGGAGCGACAATCCTTGGGGCGGCAGTTCGGCTGGCTGTGGACGGCCTACGCGGTCAGCGCCTACGGCTCCGGCCTGGGATTCGGGGCGTTCCCACTGATCGCCGTGCTGGTGCTGCATGCCAGTCCCGCCGAGGTGTCCGCGCTGTCCGCCGTGGGTCCCGCCGTGGGTGCGTTGATCGCGGTGCCGCTCGCGCCGTGGATGGAGTTTCGCCGCAAACGTCCCGTGATGATCGCGATGGACCTGTCCCGGTTCGCCATCATGATGACCATCCCGCTCGGCTACGCGTTCGGCTGGCTCGGTTTCGTCCAACTGCTGGTCGTATCCACCGTGGTCGCCGCCGCAAAGATCGCGTTCAACGCGGCCAGCGGTGCTTTTCTCAAGGCCCTCGTCCCGCCCGATCACCTGCTCGTCGCGAACGCCCGGTTCGAGTCCACGAACTGGAGTTCCATCGCCGTCGGGCCGCCGATCGGTGGTGCCGCGATCGGTCTGTTCGGGCCGGTCACGACCGTCGTGGCCGACGCCGTCAGTTACCTGCTCTCGGCGCTGGGTATCAGCGCGATCCGCGGCCGAGAAGAACAACCGCGGCCGCCCGGGAGCCAGGTCGGCGTGGGCGAGCTACTCGACGGTTGGCGGCACATTCTGGCCCATCCCGGGCTCCGGCCGCTCTACCTCAACAACATGCTCGTCGCCGGACTGATCATGGCCACCGAGCCGCTGCTGGCCGTGCTCCTGCTCGGCCAGCTCGGTTTCCCACCCTGGCAGTACGGCCTCGCCTTCGCCGCGCCCTGCGTCGGTGGACTGATCGGGTCCCGGCTGGCCCGTCGGGTCGTGGGCCGCTTACGGTCAGGATTGGGTGTTCCGGATCGTCGGCACGCTGCGCGCGATCTCGCTGATCGGTCTCGCGTTCGTCCGTCCCGGTATCGCCGGTCTCGTCACCGTGATCGCCGTCGAGCTCGCGATCATCGTCTGCATGAGCCTGTACAACCCGGTCCTCGCGACCTACTGGCTCGAACACACTCCCCAACACCGGATCGCCCGCACCCTGTCGGCCTGGTCCATCGGCCAGCAGGCATCCATCGCCATCTGCACCGCGCTCGGCGGGCTGCTCGCCAACCTCACCAGCGCACGCACGGCTCTCACCGTGATCGGCCTGGTCATCCTCGTCACCCCGCTCCTTCTCCCCCGCGCACTCGCCGTAGTTTCGGTCGAGTTCGGAAGGGCAGGTTGCGCTGATCAAATGGCACTTCCTCGTAGGCTTCCTTCTTCGTCAACAGATCCGCCTCCTCTTTGACCTTCTATCGCTGTCATCAATTTCCGTTCGGCAAAGTTCTCAGCAAGTTTAGTATACCCAGCCCAGTCAGTCCGACTGATGCCGAGTTGGTCGTATTCGAAAACCGTTCTGGTAACTGCGGCCACACCCTTGACGAGTGGTCTCGCGAGCTTGATGACAATCCCGGATTTACCGGTCAGATTCAACAATCCTAATGGCGCACCAGGAAAACAATGACCGTGTCAATGAGAAGAAAACTTGTCGGCAACAGAAAGAGCCACGGATACTTGTTTGCCCTGACGATTGCTCCTACATCGTCACTTGCCGCCACCTGCGGGCGATGCGCCAATATCACTTGAGCAGTGTTCTGCTGGTGTCGATTCTTGCGTATCACATCGATTAGAGAGCTCGCTTCTATCAACGGACGAATAACCTTACCATCCGTCAAAGTAATACTAACTTGGTCGTCGGCGTCGACCGAGGAGACAGCGGACCACGGTATCCAGCATCGAAAAAATACATTGACTACGCCGAGTCCCGCGTCCCCTACAACGACCCTGACGTTCGATATGGATCCCAGTAGCCAACTTACGGCACCAAAGCAAATTGATACCTCCACGAAATCGAACAATGTGAAGGTAGGCGGTGCAGTGAGCGACAAGACGACAGGGACGAGGAGGATCCCAAACTCGGCCAATCGACCGAAATACAGCACTCCCTTCCTTCGCAGGATGATACCCCCACGCCAGTTCGATTTATCCGACAATGGAACTCATTTCCTTTCTTGAGGGATGAATTGAACGCTACACCCTGCGTGATCTCTTTTATGCTGCCGCGGAGTGGGTTCTTCAAGAGCCCGCCAGACATCTCCCCAGCACCGGCCGAGTACCCGAGCGTGGCGACGTCTGCGACGCCTTCCGTAATTAAAGGACAGCCAGCCTTTTCGCTATCATAACCCCACTCAATCCCATCGATAACTGCGGAACCAATGATACAGGTGGTCGTGTCGTTGCTGGTGTTACCGCTGGTGTCGTGATCGGTTTGGGTCGCCCGGTCACCAGCCGCGTCATACGACCAGGGCTGCCAATACGGGCTGGGACCACCCACGGTGCCGGAATCACCCGGACTCGGCGCCGGGCGGCCGCAGCGGTCGCCGCGGCAAAGATCGCGTTCAACGCGGCGGCCTGCTCGCCTACGCCACCAGCACACGCACCGCCCTCACGGTGATCGGCCTGGTAATCCTCGCCACCTCGGCCCTGCTCCCCACCGCCCGAGCCCCGCATGCGGCACTCGCTTCGAAGGCGGGCAGGTGACACCTGCCAACTGCGGTGGGTAAGCCCACACCACAGGCCCGTAACATCCAGTCCACGGGAGCCGACTACCTTGACGCCGAAAATCGGGCCAACTGGGAGGCATCGGCTTGAACCGGACCGTGATGGCAGCCATGGGTGAGGCTGCCGGCATGCTCGCGCTCCTCGCCGCAGGTGAGCACTCGTATGGTAACTGACTTAACCAGGCCGGGCGCGCCTCGGCGTCGAGTTCGACGCATGTGGTTGGTACTCGCCGGCGCACTTGTCGGCGTGGCCGTCCTGCTGGCAACCGGGATCGTCGCCTACCACGAAGGCGAATCGCAGGCACGTGAATTTCCCAATTCGATACCAGGGTCTCGAACCGACGCCAGCTATCAGGACGCATTTCGTCATCACAACATCCAGTTGCCAGTCGACGTCAGCGACCTCGAGTACCAGGCCTACTCAAACATCGAGGGCTATCCGATGGACGCGGAATTCGTTATGCCGTGCACCGAAGAAGCAGGATTCGTGAAAGCGAATCAGCTGACCGAATACGCCGGCTACCAGGACATACCGGGAGGGGGTCCTGACTTTTTCATCATTGATCGTGGATGGATTGTCGGTAGCACCCACAATCACTGGTACGCTGTACCTGTTGAGCGCACCACCACGTTGCAAATCCTGGTATATGAATCTACCTCGTGCCACGTATACTTGTCCGCCACTGATTATTGGTGATAAGCGCAGCGATTCACGTACTTCGAGACTTCAACGCGTGGGGTGAGTAAGTCGCATGATAACAAGTAATCCAACCGGCTCGGACGTATCTCGGCGACGAGTTGGACCAACCTGGCTAACAATCGCAGGCACTCTTGTTGGCGTGGCCGTGCTGCTCGCGACCGGGATCGTCGCCTACTACAAAGGTGAATCGCACGAAATCGCATCACTTACACATTCCCACAATTTTCCCGATTCATTACGCGGGTCGCCTACCGATGTCAGCTATCAGGACGCGTTTCGGCATCACGACATCCAGCTGCCGGCTGAGGTCAGTAACCTCGAGTACCAGGCGCGATCGGATCTCGACGGCTATCCGGTGTTCGCGGACTTCGGCATGCCGTGTGCGGAAAAACCAGGCTTCGTGCAAGTGAATCATCTCACCGAAGTCACAGCAATGAACGTGCCAGATTTCGAGGATCTCAATGCTTTCTCTTCGCTTCACGGAGCACCGTTCGAGAACACCCGGAACTACTGGTACGAGCGGCCCGCTGGTACTGCCGCGACAGTACAAGTCCTGATAGACGAATCCCCCTCGTGCCACGTGTACCTGACTGCTGTTGATCATTATTGATTAGGCTCGGCATACTTTTCTCCATGAATCCGGATCGGCAATGTAACACTATTAGAAGTGGAAGCCTGTGAGACATTTTTTGATAGGGTGGCGCCCTAGCGGAAAAGCCCGCAATGCCGCACCATACATTGAGATTATCAGCCGCTTTACATCCGGCCAGATATCGGCTTCGGAGTTTGAGGCAGCCTACATAGCGTTGTTTAGCTCTGAAACGAAACTGCTACCCAAAGTAGTCGCAACGCCAATCAATGAGGTGTTCTACGACATTGACGACTACGTGTCGGATCCTGAGTTGCGAGCGGAGATGAGTGGACTAGACGATGAGCAGCTTCGAGAGCGGGTCGCAGTGCAATTGCAACTACTGGTCGAAGCCGTTGAATCCGAAGGCCAACAGATGGGATGAGGAGCTGGGCGCCCGCAAGTTTGATCCTCTCGACCCTGAATGAATACCGAATGGACAAGCCCGATAATATTCCAATTGGAGATCCGGCCATGAAAGTCACACAATGGAAACGGGCAGTCAGACCACTGATTCCCCAAGGGGAACACTGGGAGTTCAGCACATCACTCTGCTATCGAGCCCCGGTCAGTCGATTTATGTTCGGCATACTCGGCGAGGGATCCGACTTCGATACGGGAGTCTATATTTGGCGGGTCTCAATGCCACTGTTCGTGTCCAGCGATATTGTCGACCTCAGCTACTCCAAACGGATCGAAGAAGGAGCGAAGAAATATTACTTCGATGACGTCGACGCGCTGACCGCCGCGATCGCAAGCGGCTTTCGGAACCTGCCCACCGAGGACAACGAACTGCACAGGATTATCAAGATGGCTTCCCGAAGCCGGAACACGTACGTATTGGAAGCCGCAGCGTGCAGCCAGATCATCCTAGGCGACCGGGCTGGCGCCCTCGACACGATCAAACGCGTTAATCTGATTCCGAGCCCATACGAATGGGAAAATAAGCTCCTGAGCAGAGTAGTAGACCTGAGAAGGACACTCGAGGAAAAGGGACTCGAGGCCACCGCACTCGAAATCGACGCGCAGGCCAAACGAACAGCAAGCGTGCTCGGACTGGTCCACGAATAAAATGAACTGATTGCTTTCGGCTCTCGCGGAATGCCAGAACCGAAAACAATCATCTTTACCGGACAGCTCCACCAGCTACTAGGATGGGTTATCGTTGGGACCTGACGGGACGTACCAGGGAATCGCAATCAAGAGCGGATCAGCGAGCCTCACCCCCTCGCAGCGTGCGTTTGACAGCCAGGTGGACGCTGGCGTCCCGGCAACAGCGATGCTGCACGGATCGCGAATCTTGATCACATCAACGTATTTCATAAGGGAGCCATGAGCGTGATCATCACACATGCGCTTACGATGAATGGCCGCATCCATGGTGAGCTAAAAGATCCACTGGACTCTCCCGAGGAGATTATCCGGAAACGGCTGGCTTTGTTGGATGGTACGAACCGGTACTCACTGAGCATTATTCTGCGGATGTGATCACCCTACAAATAAGCAACGACCCCGATCGAGTAAGATCGTTTTCCGACCAAAGAACACGACTTACAGGTGGGGCCGTTGCGTTACGATTCTACTACGGGGCTTGCTACCGACCAGATTCAGGAGCTTGTCGCGCGGATCTGGCAGATCGTCGGATGTCGGGTGGAGCGGCTGTGGCCGCCGACCATCGGTCTGTACCGGGCTGTGGTGATGACGTTGGTCTACGTTCGGCAGAATCTGAATCAGGCGGCGATCGGTGACCTGTTCGGAGTCAGCCAGCCCACCGTGTCGCGGGTCTATCGAGGCGTCCTGCCGCTGATCGGCGAGGCACTCTGCGTGCATGTTCCCGACCTCCCCGAGGCGATCCGCGGACGCCTCGTCCTCCTGGACGGCACCGACGTCCCCACCGGCAACCGCGCGGGTCACCGGGACAACTTCTCCGGCAAGCGACACCGCAGCGGCCTGAACATCCAGGTCGCCGCCGACACCCACGGAATCCTGCTGGGGGTATCGGATCCCCTGCCCGGCTCGACGCACGACCGCACAGCCTTCACGGCATGCGGCTGGGAAGATCTCTTGGCGGACACACCGGTGATCGCGGACCCGGCCTACCAGGGGACTCACGCGATCACACCCCGCACGAAACCCCACGGTGGCGAACTCTCCACCAGCGACAAGGCCAGCAACAAAACCATATCCTCCATCCGGTCAGCCGTCGAACGATGCAACGCCCACCTCAAGAACTGGAAGATACTCGCCACCGGTTACCGCTGCCGCCTCACCGAACCCCCCACCATCATCCGCATCATCACATCACTCTCGAATGCTACCGACTCGGCTGACAGCCAGCATGAATAATGCTCGTTGCAGTCCGAGCCTTCGTCGCTCTTCTTCCCCCCACAGAACATCAATGACGCAAAAAGTAAACTGTGACGGTGAATGCGACAAGCAGACATGCGGGTAGCGCAAAGTGCCATGGATAGATGTTGGGCCTTAGGGTTACAACCTTTGCATCATCGACGCTTACGCTTGGCGGGCGGTGCGACAAGATAACCTCAGCAATATTCTTCTGGTACCGATTTCCGCGCAACACGTCGATTCCAGAACCGGTGCCGATCGACGGTCTAATCACTCGGCCATCGGTCAACGTGATACCAATTTCTTCATCGACGTCGACCGCAGCCACAGCCGACCAAGGAATCCACCACCTAACGATCCAATTGATCACGCTAAGTCCTGCGTCACTTACAACGACACGCGCGTTGGAAATAGCCCCCAGGAGCCAGCTCACCGCACTGATCGCAAGTGATACCGCCACAAGGTCAAACAAAGTGAATGTTGGTGGCCCAAGAATCGACATAAGGATCGGACTTGAGAGAATACCAAATTCTACGATACGACCAAGAATAGACTCGCCTTTTCGGCGTAGCACGACGATCTGATGTCCAACCGGGTTGTCTACCAATGCAAACCGCTTCCTCGTATGCTGACGATCACTTGACGGTAGGTAGCCCCAGAATACCAACGCTCCAGCTCATCTCGACCACGTTAGTAGAGGGGCGGTCTCAACCGGTCGGTGCGACGTCGTGCTTGAGCAGGAGTTCTTCGAGTGCTTCGGTCGGCGTTTTCCAGCCGAGGGTCTGGCGGGGGCGGCCGTTGAGTTCGGTGGCGACGGTGTCGAGTTCGGCCTGGGTGTGGGCCGAGAGGTCTGTTCCCTTCGGAAAGTATTGGCGGAGCAGGCCGTTGGTGTTCTCGTTGCTGCCGCGTTGCCAGGGTGAGTGTGGATCGCAGAAGTAAACCGGCATTCCGGTTCGCATGGTGAACGTGGCGTGGCCGGCGAGTTCCTTGCCTTGGTCCCAGGTGACGCTGTTTTTCAGGAACTCGGGCAGGGTTTCCATTTTTTGGCGAGGAGGTAGGCGACTCGTTCGGCGTTGCGATCATAGGGGATACGGACTAGCGTGACGAACCGTGTCCGACGTTCGACGAGGGTCGCGATCTGCGATTTGTTGCCCTTACCGATAAGGGAGAGTCGGACCGGAGCGCGGTTCCGGGATTACTCCCGGCCCGTTTCTCCGGCCCGCTCACCGCACCGGACGTGCGTGTTTCCACGCATCCGGCGCTCCACGGATTCCCGGTTCATTGGGCTGCTTGTGCTGTCCACGG
>DASVLX010000031.1:0-18250 GCA_036384655.1 Pseudonocardiaceae bacterium | reverse complement strand
GATCGGGGATTCTTCGCCCCTGACTTCACCAGACCAACCGAACCTGACCAAGGTGACTTCTGTGGGCCTGATGACAGGCAGTGGGATGTCAAGGGTATCCACACCGACTGGCCACCTTGCGTTTCCGGGCGCGCACGACGTGGCCGACAATTTTCGAACGGCTACACTGAGCATAAATTTCGGAAGACGGTCGAGAGGCAGTTCGCCAAAGGGCGTAGTGTGATCATCGATACCCGAAACGCAAACCAGGAGGCCATCGATGACATGCTGCGGATCGTCGACGAGGAGGGTTGGGGTGGACGAATCATCTGGTACCCGTAAACCCTGGACCCCTGCCCGTTGGCCGGCAGACAGTGCGGCGTGCGACGAACTGCGGCAGTGGCTGACTGAGCGTAGCGAGGATGCTGAGGCCGCCTTCTACGGCATGGATCTCGATTTTCGTGGCGCTGATTTGTCCGATGCGGATTTCCGCGAGTCCTGGCTGAGCGGGTCAGATCTACGGGGAGTCCAACTCCAGCGCGTGGAGTTGTATTGTGCACACGCGGAGCGGGCGGACTTCTCCGGGGCCGATATGGAAGGCGCGGATCTGGTTCGGGCGTCCCTGTGGGATGCCAAATTTGCCGGCACGCGACTCACCAACGCTATCCTCCGAAAAGCTGAAGCCTTTGACTGTGTGTTCGTGAACGCGAATCTGGCAGGGGCGAATTTTGGTGACAGTGATGTCGTTGATTCGGACCTGACAGGCGCCGACCTGACGGGTGCACGGGCGAACAAGCTCGGCCTGACCGGCTCTCGGCTGGACGGCGCCCGGGTGGCGGGTTTCCACGGCAGCGTCATCGGTCCGATCATCGTGTCGGACCACGGCAAGGACGTCGAACTCGACGACGAGGACCTGGAGCGCTGGTTCACCGAGCGCGGCGCGAACGTGACCCGTTTCCGAGCCGAACCCCCCGGAGCCACCCAGTGATCGGCCGCCTGTCAGCCCGACAGCGTCAATCTCTGTCTGCGGCCGCCTTCTGGAGTTTCCCAGGCCAACTGGACTGAGTCCACGGCGTCATCCGGCAGGTCCGTTACGAGTACGACGACCTCACGGACCGCCTTGTCCAGCGCGGCCAAGGTTCGGGCATAGGTGTGCGCGCCCGGCAGTCCTGGCAGTTCAGCCAGCCACATGCCGTCCTCGCGTGTCACCACGACTCGGTATGCCATGTCGGTCATCGCGTCAGCAGGATGCCAGCAATTGGGACGACATCGGTCTCGCGCTTGGCGATGACGTCATCCTGGTGGTGGGTCCTGGCGTTGGAGGCCGGCTTGTAGGTCATCTCGGCGAAACCGTATCAGTCACGGCGTTAGTCTGGCTTCGACCCGGCAGAGGTTTCTACACAGCGCGACACGGCGTGACAGAGGCTTTGGTACCAACGCCATGACAAAGGGTCCACCGAACGCTCATCGATCTGTTCCCCGGCGGTCCGTAGGATGTCGAGATACCCTTCGTAATAGGCGTTACGCTGCCTGTCGGTGGGGTTTTCGCGCCCGCACCGGAGAAAATGCTGCACGACGACGTAGAGAGTGCTGCCTGCGGGCAACGGCGGCACCAACCATTGGTCCGGCTTCTCGGGATCCCGTATGCCGTTGGTGGTGCCCTTGGGCGTCACGCTGGTCATCCGCGCTCCGGAGCGCTTGTGGTCGTGGGGAATGTTCCGCAACTCGGCGGTGTTGGCCGACCGCGCCTCTGTGGTCGTCGTCATGGCATCACTCCTGCGTCGGTCGCATCGGAAGGAACGAGCTGCGACCAGATCACCAGTACCGCTACGATGACGGCATGGGTCAATGCCGCTACCGCGCGTGTTGACCTGTCTTGAGCCTGTTTGACCCGCTGCTGTTGACCCGCTGCGATATGGCGGAAGTGACCATGACTGAGATCGAACCGGCTGACGGCGACGAAGGTGACGTCACCGTGGTTCGGCTTGCCCAGGAAATCCGGCGACGACGCAGGGGAGCCAAGCTCAGTCAGCCCGACTTGGCCGCGATGATCGGGTACACACCCCAGTACGTCTCCCTGGCCGAGCGACCGCATAAAGGCCTGCCCTCGGTGAACCTGGTCAGTGCGATCGACAGGGCCCTGGAGGCGGACGGAGTCTTGATCGAACTCCGTAGACAAGCTATGGTGCAGCGGCTCGCGTTGCACTCGACCAAGGAGCTGGACGGCGGGCCCACCAACGACGATGCTGCTACCAGCGAAAACGATCAGTCGGACACGGTGGAAGGAGTGGACGCCACGAAGCGCCGGCAGCTCATCGCGAACGCGGCAGCCATCATGTTCGGGGCGACGCTGCAACAGCCGATCACGCGGATCATCGCTCAGGCAGATGACGTCCGAGTGCCCTCCACTGTTCGAACCGGTGACGTGCGCGATCTTCGGACGGCTGCGGAAATGCTCGAAGACTGGGACCACCGGGCTGGCGGAGTGGCCGTCCGCCACCACGTGCTCGGCGCGCTGCGCTGGGGAACTGGGCTACTCCGCAGCTCGTGCACACCGGATGTGCGTCGTTCACTCGCCGTCGCCGTGGCCCAGTTGGCTGACCTCGCGGCCTGGTCGACCTTCGACGCTGGACTGTACGAGCAAGCGCGAGAGCTGTTCCTACTCGGGCTGGACGCGGCTCGTGAATCTGGCGACCTGGGTATCCGTGCGCATGTCGCTACTGGCTTGGCTCGCCAGGAAATCCACCTGGGCAACACGGAAGCCGCACTCGGGCTGGTGCAACTAGCGCATTCGGCGGCCGACGCTCTGCCGCCGAATGCGTTGTCGATGCTGCACACGGTCAAGGCACTGGCCTATGCCAAGAAGCCGGATGCCGACCAGTGCCGACGGTTCATTCACCTCGCCGCTGATTCCTACAAACCCGAGACCGCTGCCGATGACCCGCCGTGGCTGCAGTTCTTCACCCCGACCAAACTCGTGGGTGACACGGCCAACGCGCTGTTTGACCTGGTTGTGACCACTTCACCGCTGCTCGGTCGGGTGGAAACACCGCGCAATGTGAGCCATGCCCGAGCCGACCTGGTGGACCGACTGTCGAATACCGTCCGCGGCTACTCACAGGGCCGGGCCCGCAGCAAGGCCATCGCGGCTTCGCGATGGGCGACTCTCCTGTACTTGGAGGGCGCTCCGACCGAGGCAAACAAGGCGGCCGGGACAGCGCTCGCACTCGCCGAGAACGTGAGGTCTGCTCGTCTCGGTAGCGACCTGCGGCTCCTTGTCCGAGCGGCCGGCTCGGCACCACGTGACACGGTCGCGCAGACCGTTCGTACGCGGGCGAACGTCCTCGCGGCCACCATGATTTGACCCATTACCGCCACGATTTGACCCATTGAAGGTGCCACACCGGCCTGGCAGTGTGACGAGAGACTGATCGCGACCACTCCAGGAGGCACCGCGTGAGCGACACCAGCGTCACCAGTCCGACCCCGCATGGGGACCTGGAAACGGTGCTCGTGGCTGATGTCGTTCAGGCGGCACGCGATTTCGGCGTCCAGCATCTGCCGGATGCGGACCGCATGGTGGCCGGGCGAGTATGGCCGGTCAACCACGGATGGATCGCCGAAGTAGGAGAGGGTAACAACATTCGAGCCCTCGACGATATCTACGAGTCAATGGTCGACGCAATCAAGGCCGCCGCGACAGAGATCCGCCGCCTGCGTGATCTCGCGGTGAAGGGGCTGGCCGACGGCGGTGAGCAGACCGCCCGTCTCTGGGCAACCCGAGGTCGATGGCAGCCTCTCGTTCTGACCGTGTTCGCGGACAGCGACCAGAAACAACCCTGGCGGCTGGAGGTACCGGACACGGACGCGTCCGCTTAGAGAGCCTGGCGGATCGGGCCGCCTCGCGGCCGAGAGACAGGACGGTTAATCCGGCCACTCCTGACGGAGTTCGTCGAGGTAGTTGTCTGCGTAGCAGTCGGTGAAGGTTCCGCTGCTGTCCGCGATCGCGGCCGGTTCGGCGTCGGCGGAATCCGTTGGTTCGGGTTCCGTCACAGTTCGCCGACTTCGGTGATGCGGACGGCGGCGGTGCCGGTGTCGTCGGACTCGGCGAGGTCGATCTCGGCGCTGATGCCCCAGTCGTGGTCGCCGGCCGGGTCGTCGAAGATCTGCCGGACCGTCCACTTGTCCGCGCCGGTTTCCACGATCAGGAGTTGCGGGCCGCGGGCGTTGGGGCCGGTGCCGATCTCGTCGTACAGATCGAAGTACGGCTCCAGCGCCTCCTGCCAGGCGTCGGCGTCCCAGCCGGCCTCGGCGTCGAGTTCGCCGAGCGCCGGGTAGTCGCGCCGGGCGGCCAGCTCGACGCGACGGAACATGGCGTTTCGTACCAGAACCCGGAACGCCCGGGTGTTGCGGGTGACCACGGGCGGCCGCTCGTCCAGCGGAGCCTCGGTCGGGTGGCTGAGTTGCTCCCACTCGTCGAGCAGGCTGGAGTCGACCTGCCGGACCAGTTCGCCCAACCATTCGATCAGGTCGCTGAGTTCCTCGTTCTTGGCCTCGTCGGGCACGGTCTGGCGGACCGCGCGGTAGGCGTCGGCGAGATAGCGGAGCACCAGACCCTCGGAGCGGGCCAGACCGTAGTAGCCGATGTACTCGACGAACGTCATGGCCCGCTCGTACATGTCCCGGACCACGGACTTCGGTGCGAGCTGGTGCTCCGACACCCACGGATGACCGTGCCGGTACGTCCCGTACGCGGCGAACAGCAGATCCGCCAGGGGACGCGGATGGTCCACGTCCTCCAGCAGTTCCATCCGTTCCTCGTACTCGACGCCCTCGGCCTTCATCGCCGCGACGGCCTCGCCGCGCGCCTTGAACCGCTGCGCCGCCAACACCGGTCGCGGATCATCCAAAGTGGATTCGATGATCGACAGCACGTCCAGCGCGTAGCTGGGGGACTCGCGGTCCAGCAGCTCGATCGCGGCGAGCGCGAACGGCGACAGCGGCTGGTTGAGCGCGAAGTCCAGTTGCAGATCGCCGACCAGCCGGAAACGCCGGCCCTGCTCGTCCGGTTCGGACAGATGTTCCACCACGCCGGCGGCCACCAGAGCCCGGTAGATCGCGAACGCGCGCAGGATGTGCTTGCGTTGCGCCGCAGGCGATTCGTGGTTGTCGGTGAGCAGATGCCGCATCGCGGCGAACGCGTCGCCGGGCCTGCTGATCACGTTGAGCAGCATGGCGTGGTTGACCGTGAAGCTGGACGTGAGCGGCTCGGGGTCGGCGGTGACCAGCCTGTCGAAGGTGTGCTCGGTCCAGGACACGAAGCCCTCGGGCGGCTTCTTGCGCACCACCCGGCGCCGCTTCTTCGGGTCGTCACCGGCCTTGGCCAGCGCCTTCTCGTTCTCCACGACATGCTCCGGGGCCTGCACCACGACGTTGCCGACGGTGTCGTAGCCGGCCCGCCCGGCCCGGCCGGCGATCTGGTGGAACTCCCTGGCCTTCAGGTGCCGGGTGCGGGTGCCGTCGAACTTGGACAGCGCGGTAAACAGCACCGTGCGGATCGGCACGTTGATCCCCACGCCCAGGGTGTCCGTGCCGCAGACGACCTTCAACAGCCCGGCCTGGGCGAGCCGCTCCACCAGCCGCCGGTACTTCGGCAGCATACCGGCGTGGTGCACGCCGATGCCGTGCCGGACCAGCCGGGACAGCGTGCGGCCGAACCCGGCGGAGAACCGGAAGTCGCCGATCAACTCGGCGATCGCGTCCTTCTCGGCGCGGGTGCACATGTTCACGCTCATCAGCGCCTGGGCGCGTTCCAGCGCGGCCGCCTGGGTGAAGTGCACGACGTAGACGGGGGCGCCGTGGGTCTCCAGCAGTTCCTCGATGGTCTCGTGCACCGGGGTGAGCACGTAGCGATACATCAGGGGGACCGGGCGCTGGGCCGAGCTGACCACGACGGTCTCCCGGCCGGTGCGCCTGGCCAGGTCCTTCCGGAAGAACTCGACCTCGCCGAGGGTGGCCGACATCAGCAGGAACTGCGTGTGTGGCAGCTCGATCAGCGGCACCTGCCAGGCCCAGCCCCGGTCCGGGTCGGAGTAGAAGTGAAACTCGTCCATCACGACCTGGCCGATGTCCGCGCCCTCGGCGCCGACATGACCGCCGCGCAGCGCCAGATTCGCCAGGATCTCGGCGGTGCAGCAGATGATCGGCGCGTCCGAGTTGACGCTGGAGTCGCCGGTCATCATGCCGACCTTGGCCGGGCCGAACGTGTCACACAGCGCGAAGAACTTTTCCGACACCAGTGCCTTGATCGGCGCGGTGTAGAAGGTGCGCTTGCCCTGGGCCAGCGCCGCGAAATGCGCGCCGGTCGCGACCAGGCTTTTTCCCGAGCCGGTGGGGGTGCTGAGGATGACGTTGCCACCGGACACGATTTCGATCAACGCCTCGGCCTGGGCCGGATAGAGCGTCATGCCCTGGCCTTCGACCCAGGTCGAGAAAACGTCGTAGAGGGAATCGGGATCGGGAGGTGTCGGCACCAGGTCGGTCAGCAGCATGATGCTTTCCATACTGCCTGCTCAGTGACACCGACCGGGACCAGGGTTCGCATGGCGTACGTTGTGCCGGTGTCAAATCCGGTTGAGGAGTACCGCCCGCCATCTCAATGGCCGCTGATCAGGACGGTGTGCCACGGGTGCCGGACCATCGAAACGGTCACCGAGCAGCTCGGAGCGGAGCAATACAGGTCACACAAGGTGATCCACGCCGGCGACGGGATCGTGCGGCGGGTCGGCTCGGCGGCCAACGAGCGGGGCGAGATGATCGTGGAACGCGCCTGCCCGGTTTGCGGTAATTCGGACACCCCGGGCTGGATCGACGGGTTCGTGCCACCCGCCTGATCCGCCCGGTCGCTCCGTCCTGGCCGCCGAGCCGAACCTGTCCGTCAGACGGACTCGGTCTCGCTCGCCGCCTCCTTGGACGGGCGGGTGCCGAGCCCGTGGTAGGTGAAACCAGCACGAGTGAGGGTGTCCGGGTCGAGCAGGTTGCGGGTGTCGATGATGACCGGCGTGCGCATGTAGGTGGCCAGGGTGGGCCAGTCCAGCGTCCGGTAGTGCGGCCACTCGGTGAGCAGCAGCAGGGCGTGCGCGTCCTTGGCCACCTGGGTGGCGTCGTCCACCAGGTGGATCCCATTCAGCTCGGGGTTGTTGCTACCGCCGATGAGCGTCGGGTCGTGCGCGACGAGTTCGGCGCCGGCCTGGCGCAGCAGGGCGGCGACGGCGAGGGCGGGGGAGTCGCGCAGGTCGTCGGTGCCGGCCTTGAAGGTCAGGCCGAGCAGGCCGATCCGGTGGCCGCGCAGCGAGCCCGTCCGGCTGCCGGTCACCGCCCGGCAGGTCTTGTCGAGGATGCGGTGGAACTGCCGGGTGTTGGTCTCGATGGTCGCGCGCAGCAGCCGGAACTCGAAGTCTGCGCCGTCCGCCACGTGCAGGAGGGCGTGGACGTCCTTGGGCAGGCAGGAGCCGCCCCAGCCGGGGCCGGGGGACAGGAAGGCGGTGCCGATGCGCTTGTCGTAGCCCATGCCCTCGGTGACGTCCTTGATGTCGGCGCCGAGGCGTTCGCACAGTTCGGCGATGGCGTTGACGTAGGACAGTTTCATGGCGAGGAAGCAGTTGGCGGCGTATTTGACGAGTTCGGCACTGGCGGCGTCGGTGAGCACGGTGGGGGCGCCGAGCCGGGCGTAGAGGGCGGCGACCTTCTCGGCGGCGTCCTGCTGCTCGGCGCCGACGACCACCCGGTCGGGGTGCAGGAAGTCCCGCACCGCCGAACCCTCACGCAGGAACTCCGGGTTCGAGACCACCGCGACATCGTCACGATCGATCAGGTCGGAGGTGCGACCGACGGTGCCGACCGGCACGGTCGACTTGTTCACGACCACCGCGCCCGGCTTCAGAGCGTGACGGATCTGCGCCGCGACGCTCTCCACCGCCGACAGGTCGGCGATCCCGCCGACACCCATCGGCGTGGGCAGGCAGAGATAAACGATCTCGGCGCCCGTGACCGCCTCCGTGGCGTCCGTCACGAACCGCAGCCGACCGGAGGCAAGACCCTCGGCCACCAGGTCCGTCAGACCGGGCTCCAGAATGGCCACCTCACCATGCCGCAGAGCCTCGATCTTGGCCTCGTTCTTGTCGGCGCACACCACCGTGTGGCCCAGCGAGGCCAGGCAGGCCCCCGTGGTCAGTCCGACGTAACCGGTACCGATCACCGCGACGGTACGAGTGAACAAGCGAGCCTCCTACGACAACAAGCGTCCAATGGAAACATGGTCGTCAACCACGACCTCGGCCGCCGCCTCCTGCGCCCGATTTTCATCATCAGTTCATCGACCGACCTCCGCACGGGCACGTTCCACACACCATGCCCTAACATCGTCATACCGTGCGGATTGCCGTGGTAACCGAATCATTCCTGCCCAGGATCAACGGCGTGACCAACTCCGTGTGCCGGATCCTGGAACACTTCGCTGCCCGCGGCCACCGCGCCGTCGTGGTTACGCCTGGTCCGAGCATCGAGGAGTACGCCGGTCACCCGGTCGTCGCCGTGCCGGGTTTCGCTCTTCCCGGGTACAAGTCGTTCGTGCTCGGCCTGCCCACGACCGCCCGGGTCGAGAAGGTGATCCGCGACTTCGAACCCGACGTGATCCACCTGGCGTCACCGATCATGCTCGGCGCGGCAGGCGTGGCCGTCGCCCGCAAGCTGGAGATCCCGAGCGTCGCCGTGTTCCAGACCGACATCGCCGGCTTCGCGCGGCGCTACGGGTTTCGCGGCGCCGACCGGGCCATCTGGGCCTGGCTGCGGCATGTGCACCGGCAGGCCGACCGCACCCTGGTGCCCTCTCGCGCCACCCTCAGCCAGCTCATGGAACACGGCATCCCCAACCTGGCCATGTGGCGGCGCGGCGTCGACGCCGACCGGTTCCACCCCCGGCACCGCAGCGAGTCGCTGCGCGCGCATCTGGCCCCGAACGGCGAGCTGATCGTCGGCTACGTCGGCCGGCTGTCCGCCGACAAGTCCGTGGACCAGCTGGCCTGCCTGGCCGACCTGCCCGGCGTCAAGCTGGTCATCGTGGGTGACGGCCCGGCGGCCGGCAAGCTGCGTGAGCTGCTGCCGAACGCGGTGTTCACCGGCTTCCTCACCGGCGACGACCTGTCCCGGATGTACGCGAGCCTCGACGTGTTCGTGCACACCGGCGCCGACGAGACGTTCTGCCAGGCCATCCAGGAGGCGATGGCCTCCGGCGTGCCGGTGGTCGCGCCCGCCGCCGGCGGCCCGCTGGATCTCGTCGAGCCCGGCCGCACCGGCTTCCTCTACGAGCCGGACTCGTTGTCGGAACTACGCGATGCTGTCAGGCGACTCTGTGCTGGCTCTCTGTTGCGCGCGGAGTACGGACGACGCGCCCGAGTGGGTGTGGTGCGGCGCACATGGCCAGCTGTCTGTGACGAACTGCTAGGCCATTATGGCGACGTCATGGCGGCACGCTCGGCTGCTGCGTGAGACGGTTGGCGGCATGAGGATCGTCCAACTGGCTAACTTCTACGCGCCCACGTCCGGCGGACTACGCACCGCGGTGGACACTCTGGGCCGCGGCTACCTGGCCGCCGGGCACGAACGCGTGCTCATCGTGCCAGGTCAGCACGAGGAAGAGCGGGAGACCGACGAGGGCACCGTGGTCACCCTGCCCGGCACCCCGGTGGGTGGCGGCTATCGCATGGTGCTGCGGCCCGCGCTGGTGGCCCGGGCGCTCGACCGGATCAAGCCGGACTCACTGGAGGTGTCGGACAAGGCGACCTTCGTGACCGCGGGCACCTGGGCGCGCGACAACGACACCGGCGCGGTGCTGTTCTCGCACGAGCGGTTGGACACCTGGTTGGCGGCCCGGTTCCTGCGCCGCTGGCAGCACGGCGCGGCGGTCCTCGAACCGGCGGTGCAGCGGCTGTACCGGAGCATCGTCAAGCGGTTCGACACGGTCGTCGTGACCTCGGCGTTCGCCGAGAACGAGTTCGCCAGACTGTCCGTGCCGACGCTGCGGCGCATCCCGCTCGGCGTGGACCTGGACACCTTCCGGCCGGCAGAGACCTTCGACACATCGGGCCCGGTGCGCATGGTCTACGCCGGCCGGCTGTCACCGGAGAAGAACCCGAAGGCGGTCATCCTCGCGGTGCGGGAGCTGATCCGCGAGGGCATCGCGGTGCGGCTGGACGTCTACGGCAACGGCGCCGCGCTGCCGACGCTGCGCCGGCACGCCGCCGGCCTGCCGGTGGTGTTCCACGGTTACGTGGGGGACCGCGCCGAACTGGCCCGCCAGATCGCGTCCGCCGAGGTGGCTTTCGCGCCCAGCGCCGCCGAAACCTTCGGGCTGTCCGTGTTGGAGGCGCTGGCCTGCGGAACCCCAGTGGTCGCCGCCGCCACCGGTGCTGCACCCGAACTGATCGCTCCGGGCGCCGGTGTCGCCGTTCCGCCCACGCCGGAGGGACTGGCGCGGGGCGTTGTCGAGGTCATGTGCTGGCCCGCCGCGGAACGACGCGCGGCCGCCCGCAGACGCGCCGAGAAGTTCCCGTGGTCCGCGACGACGGCCCAGATGCTCAGCCTGCATGCACGAAACTGAACCTCGTGTTCATATGCCGGTAGGTCGCGGTTTGCCTCCCCGTGTGTCACCGTGTGTTTCGGCCCCCTTTGCTGGGGTTTGGCACGACTTCGGCTGGGTCACGGAGATGAGGACACTATGGCCACAAGCACCGAGGACCTGACGCCGGAACGCGACGATCTCACCACCAACGGTGTGTCGCCGCAGGCGTCGCACCGGCCGCTGCTCGGCCCGCCACGCAAGCTCGCCCCGCACATCGCGGTGTACCTGTTCGTCATCATTCCGCCGCTGGCGGTGCTCGCGGCCATCCCGATGCTCTGGGGATGGGGCCTGAGCTGGGCGGACCTGATTCAGGCGGTCATCTGGTTCACGATCACCACGCTCGGCGTCACGATCGGTTTTCATCGCTACTTCACGCACTCGGCGTTCAAGACCCGGCGTTGGCTGCGGATCACCCTCGCGGTGGTGGGCAGCCTGTCCGTGCAGGGGCCGGTGCTGAACTGGGTTTCCGACCACCGCCGGCACCACGCGTTCTCCGACCGCGAGGGCGATCCGCACTCGCCCTGGCTGTTCGGCACCTCGCCGTGGGCGCTGGTCCGTGGCTTCTTCCACGCCCACATGGGCTGGATTCTCAACCGCGACCGGACCAACACGCGCCGCTTCGCGCCCGACCTGCTCGCCGACAAGGACATGCGGGTGGTGAGCAAGCTGTTCGGGCTGCTCACCGCCGCGACCCTGCTGCTGCCGACGCTCATCGGCGGCCTGGTCACCTGGTCCTGGTGGGGCGCGCTGACCGCGTTCTTCTGGGCCGGCGTGGTCCGGATCGCGTTCGGCCACCACATCGCCTGGTCGACCAACTCCGTGTGCCACCTGTTCGGGAAGCGGCCGTTCAACTCGCGGGACAAGTCCACGAACTACTGGCCGCTGGCGATCCCGACCATGGGCGAGGCCTGGCACAACTACCACCATGCCGACCCCACCTCGGCCCGGCACGGCGCGCTGCGCGGTCAGATCGACATCTCCGCCTGGCTGATCCGAATGATGGAGAAGGCCGGCTGGGTGTGGGACGTGCGGTGGCCGACTCCGCAGCGGATCGCCCGCCTCACCGTCGCCGCCTGACAGCACCGGACACACATCGGCCCGGCTCGGTTGATCCGAGCCGGGCCGTTTCCGGTTGATACGACTACATCTCTTCCGGCTAGCCCTCTTCCGGCGTCGGGGCGATCTCCAGTTCCACCGGTCGCTCCAGGGCCGGCCTCCGCTGGGTCCCAGGCCGGTTGCCGAACCAGTCGCGTAGCAGCGTCATCAGCGCGTAGGGCACCAGGTCCTGGCCGCGCCGCCACAACCACGGAATGCCCTTGAACACCAGCCACAGGATGTGGTGGAACGTCGTGATCTGACGGCCACCCGCGCAGACCAACGACACCTCGTTCGGCACCACAGCACCCGCCTCGGCGAGGTGCCGGGCGAATTCACGGGCCAGCTTCCGATGTCCGAACTCGGACGGGTGCAGCCGGTCGACCGCCCACATCTCCCGCTCGTAGACACCGTCCATCTGGGTCGCGTCCACCACGGAGATCGGGTACCGGGTCGCCACCTCGTCCACGGCCGCGTTCAGTTGCTCGATGCGTGAATGGAACAGCCGAAACAGCGGACCGGGCAGCCGGAAAATCTTGCCATGGTCGTGGTATCGAACGGTGACCACCATGGCTCCGACCGCGGTCAGCCGTGACACGATGTGATCGAGATCGGCTCGAATAAGATCGAAGTCGAAATCGGATCGCATACTGTCGTTGATGCCCACCACCAGCACGACCGCGTCCGGGCGAGCCCGGACCGCGTCGCGGAGTTGCCGTTGGCGGACCGTACACATTCTGGCGCCATTGAAAGACAGGTTCACCAGACGGGTCGCGCCCAAGGCCTCGGCGAGCAGTGGCGCGAAACCGCGCCAGCCACCCGCGGCGGCTGGGTCGCCGACCCCGACTCCGATAGAATCACCGAGGACGGCCAGCGTGTGTATCTCTCGCTGCCCCGGTAGGTCCAACGCCGTCGCGTCTACCAGCACCCGCCCATGATCCCTGGTGTATCTCGTTGAACGGTAAGAACGCGGTTGCCGCACGTCGACTACCAGGCGAAATCTCGTCTTCGCGATCCACGAAAGGGTTAGCGACGGTTTAGCTATTGGTGGCCGGCACGCAAATCGACGCCCCCGACCTGCGCGAACGCGCCGCTATGATCCGAATTGGACCATAGCGGCGCGGGACAGGTGGCTAGGGCCTTTCCCGTGGATCTCCTCCCAGCGAGCGGGGATCGGCGCGGATGAGCCGCAAGGCGGAGGAGGTCCAGCTACCGGAGAGTTGTAACTGGGCCGACGACAACGCGGCGGATCGCCGCGCCGGCCCCGCGCAGCGGGTACGCGGATCCACGGGACAGGCCCTCAGCTCCACTAGTTCCGCGGCTTGATGCCATCCAGCCAGTCGAAGATCACCGAGTGAACGCGTGAGCTGGCTCCGGCGTGGCAGTGCTCGCCGGCTCCCTCCTCGGCGTTGCTCAGCACGACATGGGTCTTCGGCGCCCGAAGACGCTGGTAGACGATCTCCGGCTGGCCCTTGAAGAAGTGGTCGTCCGCGGCATCCAGGACGAGGGTCGGCGTGTCGATCTGCTCCACGACACCCTCCAGCGAGTACTGCCGCATGCACCGGATGACGTCGGCGGGGGAGTCGACGCCCATCGTCCACCGGCCGTTGTTCAGGCCCCAGCGCGACTGTGTACTCATCTGCATCGCCAGTCGCAGCACCGGGTTGGCGATGTCGTCACGGCCGTCGAACACCCAGTCCAGAACGAACGGGGGCATGGCCGAGCGGTGCGAGGAGCTGAAGTCGAACAGACCGTCGTCGAGGATCAGCGCGGACAGCCGGTGCTCGAACGCCGCCGCCCGGGCGGTGAGGTATCCGCCGAGGCTGTAGCCGAACAGGCTGATGTTGTGGGCATCGATCTCGGGGCGGGTCAGCGCGTAGTCCACCACGGGGGTGATCACGGCCTCCCAGTCCGGGCGCAGGCGCAGGCCCTGCACGCGCAGCGCCGCTCCCGTGCCGGGGCCGTCGAAGGCGAGCACGTTGTAGCCGCGTCGCAGCGCGGCGGCGGCGATGGCGAAGTAGCTCTCCTCGGCTGTGGAGTCGTACCCGTTGTTGTAGATGACCGTGGGACGCGGCGTGCCAGAGCCGTCCACCAGGTACAGGTAGCCGGGAAGCGTGGTCCCCTCATACGGGATGCGGATCTGCTCGACCGGGGTGTCGAACAGGGCGATGGCCTTGACGAAGGTGTCACGCTGGCGGGCCGAGATCGTCTGGGCGAGCTCGTCGTGGTCGGGGTCCTCCCGGCGGAAGAACTCGGCGGTGCGGAAGTAGTTGGAGGCGCGCAGGTACGCCTCACGCGCGCTGACCCGGTGACCGGCCGCGGCGGCGGTCTCGGCGTGCTTCTCGACGCGCTCGGCGGTGGCCTGCCAGGCGGTCAGCCAGCTGTCCTCGTCGCCGTCGGTGATGTGCGCGGCCGTGGCGATGACCTCGCCAAGCTCGGCCCCGTCGTACTTCGCGAACGCGGCCGCACGCAGGGCCTCGAACGAGAAGGACTCGTTGTCGAACAGGAACTTCATGGTGCTCCTCCTTCGTAACGACGAAACCGTATCGTCTCGACGTCGATGGCACCTACCGTACGACGACTTACGTTGGAACGCAACCGTGTCGTCGCTACGTGGCATAATGGCCGTTATGACTGATGGCGGAGGCGATGGTTCTGGTCGGACACGCGCGCGGCGGCGCGCCCCGGCCGGGGCGGCCGTGCTGCAGGAGGACGTCACGGCGGCGCTGAAGAAGGCGCTGTTCGAGGAGCTGGCCGAGGTCGGCTACGGGCGTCTGTCCATCGAGGCCGTGGCCCGCCGCGCCGGTGTGGGGAAGACGGCCGTCTACCGCCGTTGGCCGTCGAAGGAGGACATGGTTGTCGCGGCCGTCTCCGAGATCGCCTGGCAGCAGGTCGACATGCCGGACACCGGGAGCCTGCGGTCGGACATCCTGGCGTTCCTCAGCGAGCTGCGCCAGGCGCTCACACATCCGCTGGTCAGCAGCATCATCCTGGATCTGTTCGCCGAGGTTCACCGGAACCCGAGCCTCGCCAAGCGGCTGATCTCCTCAGTCCGCGATCCCCGTCGCCAACGGGCCGCGAAGCTGGTCGAGCATGGCATCGCGCGCGGTGACCTACCCGCGGACATCGACGCGTCCCTGGCGCTGGACCTGGTGGCCGGCCCGCTCTATTGGCGACTGACGGCGGTATACGAGCCCGTGACCGACGCCCAACTCGACATCCTGGCCACCGCGGTCGAGTCCGCCTTCAAGGCCCTGTGATCTCTTATGCTTTCAGGTGGTAGGCGCGTTGCGTGTTCTTGCTGGTGGAATCGTCCTCCCAGGTGAGCTCCCAGTTTCCGCTGTTGATGACGAAATCTCGACTGAAGCCGAGCCACATTCCGCGCATGCGGCGTCCGTTGGGGTCGATGATGAACTGAAGGGCGCCGTGGTGGAGGCGCCCTTGTAATAGCCTGTTGGTGAGGTAATCTCACGCCACGTTCCGGTGGCGACCGGGATATCCAACGTGAGTTCCAGGCGCAGGCGAGATCCGCTGTTGTTGGGCAGGCTCTGGCCAATCAGCCGTTCGCCGTGCTGCCTGAGCACCAGGTAGTGTTCCGAGGTGAACTCCTCGTTCCGCCCGGTACTCGCATACACATAGCGGCTGTGCCAAATCCCGCTGAGGTCTACTGCTGGCATCGCCAAGGACTCCTCATCTGTCTGGGACGGAACGTAGTTCCTGGCTGGATCCGCGGACAACGAACGGCTCGACAGGGTCAGATTGTCCCGCAAGATCACGGTCTGGTGGTGTGTATCCGCGACCTGAACTGCTGTTTTCCGTCCGCTGACAATCCGAGCTATCGACAGCCCTTGGACAGGAACCCCGACCATCAGCACCGGCAGGACCTGGAGACATGCGCAGATGGCGAAGACCAGTTGGCCAGCGGTGAAGTCGCGCGGGGCAGAGGGCTCTGCGATGCGGGCGACGGACTCGGCGCCGAGCGCCGCGACACCGATGGCTGCGCACAGCTCCGGGAGGTAGCCATCGACCGCGCGAAGCGAGTCAGCACCGGTCACGACATCGCCCTGAACACAGATCGTGTGCCGAGCCGGCGGGCGAAGAAGTTGTGTTCGAGCAATGCTCCGGCCAGGGCGAGCTTGGCGATCCTGTCCGGCTCGGTAGTGTCTGGTGCGTGACGGACCAGCATGAGTGGGTGATCCACGGCGAACGGCTGGTGGACGACACGCCGCATATCCGGGTGAGTCTGGCGGATGTCGAGCTTCCGAATCATGTGTGTTTCACGCAGTACGTCTTCCGGATGCGGCGTTGCGCGATGACCGTCGTCCTGGATGACACGGGAGACCGGGTGTTGTTGCTGCGGCGGCACCGGTTCATCGTGGATCGTTGGGTTTGGGAACTGCCCGGCGGTTATGTGGATGACGGTGAGGATCCCGTCCAGGCGGCGGCGCGGGAGGTCGAGGAGGAGACCGGCTGGCGCCCGCACGACATGATGTTCGTGATGTCGTGCCAGCCGCTGATCGGCAACGCCGACTATCCGCAGGACCTGTACCTGGCATGCGGGGCCGAGCAGGCCGGAGAACCCGAGGTCGACGAGACGGCCGAGGTCCGGTGGGTGCCACTGGACGAGACGCCGGCGATGATCGCCAAGGGCGAGATCCTGGGAGCGATCACCATCATCGGGCTGCAGAACGTCCTCCTGCGGCGGGCAGGCGTTCACCTACCTCCGCAGTGAAGTCGCGGACCGCAGCTATGTCGGCTCGAGCACGGAGCCCACGAACGAGGTCGCGGACGTAGCGGACGCTGCGGGCCGAGCTGAGACGCACGGTCATGTTCAGGGCCTGCCGCCCGATGGCAACCGCACGCTCCGGTTCGTCCTCTGCCGCATGGGCGCTGGCGAGCAGGGACAGGTTGAAAGCCCGTCCGCGCACAAAGCGGCCGTCCATGTTCAATGAACGGCGGGCGTACTGTGCTGCGTGGCCCGCTTCGCCCAGGTCACGGAAGCACTGAGCCATCCGCGCAGCCAAATAGGCCTCGTCGAAGTACGAAAGCCAGGCCGGATCATCCTCGCGGGTCACACGATCAAATGTCCGCTCCACTTGGGCGAGGACCGTGCCGCAGGCGTGCGCGTCGTGCCGGACGGCATGCCCGTGCGCTTCCATGACCAGACATTCCGTCAGCAAGGTCGCCGAGCCGTGGCGGACGGCCGCCGCTTGCGCGGCCCTGGCCAAATCGATGGCCTCGCCAGCGCGAGTCAAATACAGTGCCTGATGTGCCTGTGCGGCAAGGACTTCCGCGGCGAGACCCGCATCGGCGGCGTGCCGCGCATACGCCAGTGCTTGGGTGAGATACCGCTGGGCGAGGCCGTGTTCGTCATTGTCGTAGGCAACCCAGCCGGCCAATTGGGACAACTCACCACAAGCTGCGGCGAGCTGCCGGCCGGTCTCTTCCCGGTAGGTGCCGGTCGTGAGCAGGCGTGAGACGTGATCGTCGAGGTAAGACACGACAGCATTCCGGAGTGTGCCTCCGCCAAGCTTGTTGTCCATTTCTCGATAGGAATGCGTTAGTTCGCGGATCGCTTCGATATCGGCTCGCCCGATCCTGCGTACCCCACAGGCACTGGGCGCCTCGGCGGGCGGACTGGTCAGCCAGCGCAGCGCGGAGGCGGGCAGTGCGGCCGAACTGAAGACCGCGTTGACCAGAAACCGCCGGCGCTGCATGTCGGCCCTCCATAGAGCGGTTGAGGTGACCACGGTGTCTGTCCAGTCAATCGGGAGTTGCAAGCCGAGGTCACCTGGCAGGTTGCTGGGCGTCATGCCCAGCTCGGTTTCCGATACCTTCCGGCCCAACGCACTGCCCAGGACAGCCGCGATTAGCTCAGGCACCGGCGGGCGGGGCTGTTCGCCCGCCAGCCACCGCAGGACCGAGGTGTGATCGCACCGCACATCGGTCACCCCCTGGATAGTGGCGAGATCAACTACCCGACGCGCTAGACCCTTGTTGGACATTCCGGCGTCGTCCAACAACGACCGCAGCAGCAGGTTCTCCTTCTTTGGCCTTCGCGGCACGTGGTTCCCCCTTCTGATCGTGCGAACTCGATCAGTTTGGCAGTGTCTCGCGCTGTTCGCGCGGTCCTTGCAGATTCACACCCCCCGTGCACACGTCCACCCTGCCTCCCAACGCTCCCGTGTCCGTTTCATGTGAGGTTTCCTGATGACCATGACAAGCGGATCGGCCGCCGGCAGCCGGAGGGGCGACACAGAGTTGTGCGGCGAAGGCGAGGCGCTGACGGAGTTCCCGGAACTGCGGCGCTTGATTGATCTGAAGCAGACGGGCTGGGTGTTTCTGCCGACCGCTGTGGACGGTGAGGTTATCGAGATCCACGGTGTGCGGGTCTGGCCGGAGGGTTGGGCGGACGCGCTGCGGGTGCGTTACACGACCGATGCGGCCGCGGTGCGCTGTGATCACAGCGCGGCGATCACCTGGCAGCGCGAGGGCACG
>DASVLX010000030.1:0-8265 GCA_036384655.1 Pseudonocardiaceae bacterium | reverse complement strand
GAGGCGCTGGACGTGGACGCGGTGGTGCTCGCCGTGACCGCGCCGGCCGCGCGCGAACTGCTCGCCGAGGTCGCGCTGGCGGCGTCCGCCGGGTTCGGCCAGATCAGGCTGGCGTCGACGGCGATTGTCGCCGTCGCCCTGCCCTCCGACGTGTCGCTGCCGGAGTCCTCCGGTGTGCTGATCGGGTCCGGTGAGAAGCACGCCGACGGCACCCCGTTCACCGCCAAGGCATTCACCTACTGCAGCCGGAAATGGCCGCATATCCACACGCCGGAGCAGGTGTTCGTGCGCGGCTCGGTCGGTAAGTACGGCGAGGACGAGATCCTGCGGCGCGACGACGCCGACCTGGTGAGGTTGGTGCTCTCGGATCTCGCCGAGCTGACCGGCGTCACCGCGAAACCGATCGATGCCGTGGTGCAGCGCTGGACCGGTGGGCTGCCCCAGTACGGGGTCGGTCACCTGGACCTGGTCGCCGGTATCGACCGCGCGGTCGCAGAACTGCCCGGCCTGGCCGTGGTCGGCAACGCGCTCAACGGTGTCGGCCTGCCGGCCTGCGTGAACACCGCCAGCGCGGCCGCCACCCGAATCGCCGAGCCGCTGCGCGACCGCGTCGCCCAGCGTCGGTAGCCGTCCAGCACCGGCGGCCGGCTACACCCGCGCGAACCAGGCGAACCAGTCGCGGCTGGACGGCGAGAGGTAGTGGCTCGCCGGCACCTGCTGTGCCGGGTAGAGCTGGAATCCGCGCAGGCCGTGCGGTGTCTGGTGGTAGTACGCGCCGCTGATCCAGGCCGGGTTGATGTCCAGTTCCATGCCCCGGACCACGCCGGCCGCGCGCAGGATGTTGCCCAGCGTGCACACCGACAGCGCGGGACCGCCCACGTACACCTCGGCGCCGTCGGCGGTGATGCCGAAGCCGGAGCGGTCGATATAGGCGCGCTGGCCGATCGTGGAACCCCATTCCGCGGTGCCGCCGGTGGCGCAGGTGGGGTTCACCCTGCCGTTGTCGACGAGCATGACCAGGTTCTGCCGCACGCTGGCGACATCCGGCGTCATGCGCACCTCCTGGTTCCAGGTGCCGACCTCGGCCCGGCCGTTGTTGAGAAGCACCAGACTGGCCGCGCCGTCGACCAATGGAAAGGCGGCCCTGCCATCCGCGTAGTAGCCGCCGTGGCTGTCGCCGTTGGGCAGCCGGAAGCCGGCGTTGAAGGCGGCCACCGCGGTGCCCCGCTCGGTCGGGGTGAGGGACGTCGCCGCCGGCCAGGCGCCGCCCGGGTCGGTCGTGCCGGGCCGGAGCTGGCCACGGACCAGCGTGGGATCCAGCCACATCACGCCGGCGAGATACGAGGTGTGCTGGTTGTCCGGCCGGACCAGGGTGGCTCGCACGGCGGATTCGCCGCGCACGGTCGCCACGGTCTGCCACTGACCCTCGCCGGGCAATGGCCTGCCGCCGGCGAGATCGGAAATGGCGGACGGCGCCGGCAAACCGGTGGTACGCGCGGCCGGTACGGCTCCGGCCGCCGCCGGAATCGGGCCACTCGGTGCTCCGCCGACTTTCGGCTGGTTCTGTTCGTACCGCACTTGTTCCAGATATGTGACCACGTCACCCATGGAATGGTCCCGGGCCCATTCGGCCAGCCTGGCGGAGGCGGTGTCGGTGCCGGGCGCCAGCAGCGTGCTGCCGATCGACCAGGTCACGACCACGAGAAACACGCAGAATGCGGCCAGCACGGCACGCCGGATCCGCCGCACCCAACGCAGGGTCGGCGTGGATTTCGAAAGAAGCCTGTGCTCCGCCACGACATCATCTTGCCGTGCAATTCTTGGTGTTGTCTGCGTTGGCCTGTCTTGCCTGAATTGAGCTTCCTCACAGGTTTTCACGGGCAACCCGGCGCCGTTTCGCGCGTCATAAACTAATCCAGGTTGATCACGGACAACTCCGGCGGGGCGTGGGTCCGGCCCGTCGCGCCCCGATCCGTGGCCCTCACCAGCCCGAACGACTTTGGTGATCTTGGACACTACGCGGTGTCACGACACGATCACAGTCCTGGGTGCGGGCAGCGTCCGGCCGTGCGCAGTGCGTCCAGAATGGTGATCTCGACGGGTCCCGCGGAGACGTTCCGGAGTCCCGATTCGGCCCCACCAGAGCCCGTCGCGGTCATCCGGCGGGGCGGTCGTGGGGAACACGCCGGCACGGCCAACGACATGTGCCACCTCGCTGGCCAGGCCGGGTGGCCAAGTGCGAGCATGACGCCATGCCTGAGCTCAACTTTGACGAATTGAACGCCATGATTCGTTACACGATGTTTTCGGTGTTCCGGGTCGAGCCCGGCCGGCTGCCCGATGATCGTGGCCCGGTCGCCACCGAGGCCCAGGAATACCTCGACGCCCTGCCCGGCAAGGGCGTGACGGTGCGCGGCGTGTACGACATCGCCGGCTTCCGGGCCGATGCCGACTACATGATCTGGACGCATGCCGCCGAGGCCGAGCAGCTCCAGGCCGCCTACTCCGGGTTCCGGCGTACCGCGCTGGGCCGCGTCTCGGTTCCGACCTGGAATCAGATCGGTCTGCACCGGCCGACCGAGTTCAACCCCCGCCACGTCCCGGCATTCGTCGCCGACGAGCCGCCGCGCAAGTACGTCGCGGTCTACCCGTTCGTGCGGTCCTACGACTGGTACGTGCTGCCGGCGGATGAGCGTCGCAAGCTGCTCGCCGACCACGGTGCGAAGGGCCACGACTTCCCGGATGTGCGCGCCAACACGGTGGCCGGGTTCGCCCTGGGCGACTACGAGTGGCTGCTCGCGTTCGAGGCGGACCGGCTGGAGCGGATCGTGGACCTGATGCGGAACCAGCGCACCAGCGAGACCCGGCTGCATGTCCGCGAGGAGATTCCGTTCCACACCGGGCCGCGCGTGCCGGTCAACGAACTGATCGCCACCCTGCCGTAGGGCGCGATGCCCGTCGGGCCACACCACAGCTTCATGGCCGCGTGTTCATGACGGTGTCCAGCACCGCGTGACAATGGTCCTCATGGCCGTCGACACTTCATCGACGGCCATGAGTTGTGGCTCCTGTCACGATGTGATGTCCGGCGGTTAAGCGTAGGTTGCCTGCGTGATCACGGCGGCCACGGCCCTGGCCGACCTCTTCGAAGAGGTCACTGGCGAACGCCTGCAGCCAGGCTCTGTCCGGCTGACAGGCGATGATCCCGTGCTGCCCGGTCGGTTCCGGGTGGGCGCCCTGGCGGCGGCCTCGGTCGGAGCGACGACCGCGGCGGCGGCGGCACTGCTGCGTGATCGCGGTGTGGACCCCGGCCTGGTGTCGGTCAAGACGAGACATGCCGCGATCGCCTTCCGCAGCGAGCGATACCTGCGAGTGAACGGCGAGCCGGTCGGCGACGTCTGGTCACCGCTGACCGGCGACTACCGGGCCTCCGCCGGCTGGGTCCGGCTGAGCTGTGAGTATCCGCATCACGCCCGCGCCGCCGCGACCGCGCTGGGCGCCGCCCCGACCCGTGAGGCCTTCGTGGCGGCGATCGCCAAACGCGAGGCGGTCGCCGTGGAGGACGCGGTGGTGGCGGCCGGCGGAGCCGCCGCGGCCATGCGGACCTGGGAGGCCTGGCGCGAGCACCCACAGGGTGCGGCCGTCCGCGGGATTCCCCTGGTGACCCTGGAGCCCCTGGATGACGGCGTGCCGGCGCGACCGCTGCCGGACGGTCCCCGGCCGCTGTCCGGGGTGCGGGTGCTGGACCTCACCCACGCGATCGCCGGACCGGTGTGCGCCCGGGTGCTCGCCGGGCATGGCGCCGATGTGCTGCGGGTCGGCGCGGAACATCTGACCACCCTGCCGAACCTGGCGATCGACGGCGGATTCGGCAAGCATTCCTGTTTTCTCGATCTTCGCCAGCCAGCCGACCGGAACACGCTGCGTGGCCTGGCGCGTGAGGCCGACGTGGTGGTGCAGTCGTACCGGCCGGGCGCGTTGGCCGGCTACGGGTTCGGTGCCGAGGCGCTGGCCGAGCTGAGACCGGGCGTCGTGGTGGTCTCGGTGTCCGCCTGGGGCCACACCGGGCCGTGGCGGCGTCGGCGCGGCTTCGACGGCCTCGTGCAGATGGCGTCCGGCATCTCCGACGAGGCCGCCCGGATGGCCGGCGTGGACCGGCCGGTGTCACCGCCCGCCATGGCACTGGACCACGCCAGCGGTTGGCTGGCCGCGTTCGGCGCGCTGACCGCGTTGCGCCGCCGGGCGACGGCCGGTGGCTCCTGGCGGGTCCGGGTGGCGCTCGCCCGCACCGCCCTCTGGCTGGACGAACTCGGCCGGGTCGCCCCCGGCGCGATCGAGGCCGGCGATCCGGGCCTCACCGACATCACCGACCTGATGGCGGAGATGCCCAGCGATTTCGGCAACCTCACCTATATCCGGATCCCCGGGGATCTCAAGGCCGCGCCGCCTCGCTGGCCGAACGCACCCCACCGGCTCGGCTCCGATCCGGCGCGGTGGTGGTGACCGACCAGGGCCGCTTCGGCTGGTCCTACCTGCCGGGCTCGTCCCGCTTGGCGGGCTCTTCCGGGACCAGGGTCAGCGAGACCGAGTTGATGCAGTACCGCTGATCGGTGGGTGTGTCGTAGCCCTCACCCTCGAACACATGCCCGAGATGGCTGTGGCAGTTCGCGCACAGCACCTCGGTGCGCAGGGTGCCGAGGCTGCGGTCCTCCCGCAGGATCACCCGGTCCGCGGCGAGCGGGGACCAGAACGACGGCCAGCCGCAGTGCGACTCGAACTTGGTGTCGCTGCGGAACAGTTCGGCCCCGCAGGCCCGGCACGAGTACACGCCGACCGTCTTGGTGTCCACGTACTCGCCGGTCCACGGCCGCTCCGTGCCGGCCTGGCGGAGCACGGCGTACTCGTCATCGGACAGCTCCGCCCGCCACTCGCTGTCCGGCTTCTCAACCTTCGGTCGCTCCCCGGCAACTGGTTTCATGCATCCAACGGTAACTGCCGACCCGACCCGAAGAGGCGGAAAACTCGGACCGTAAGGACCAGGTCAGAAGGGCGTGCCCAACAGCGCCGTGCCGACCAGCGTCGACCAGACGAAGCCCAGCGTCGCCAGCACCGCGCCCACCACGACCGCGAGGAGCAGGAGGACGACCAGGGTCACCATCAGTCGCCGGTGGCCTCGCAGCCGGTTCGCCGAATCCGCGAACTGGCCCACCCCGTCCAGATAGCCCTCGACGGTGCTGGCCGTCGGCAGGCCGCGCATCCGAGTCAGATGCTCGGCGAACGCCCGGGTCTCCGGATCATTCGGGTCCAGGCCGAGCAGTTCGTCCGCGAACAGGCCGGTGGGCCCGCGCGGTGGCTCCTCGGGCTCCCGAACGGTCATGGCACCAAGGTAGCCGGCCCCAACAGCCGCCCGGCGGCCCGGACCGCGCCGACCGGCGCACCGTGCCCGAGCACCGGTGTCTCGGCGAGCGGCTCCAGGTCCGGCGTGGTGACGCCCAACCGGCGCAACGCCGCGACCAACACGACCGTCCGGGCACGGCCCGCCCCGTCGGCGATCTTGACCGCCACCGCCCGGCCGTCCGGAAGTCCGATCGCGTAAACGCCCTCGGCGCCGTCCTTCGCGACCGCGCCCGGCAACGCCCGCAGCACGGTGGTGACGTCCCGGCCGGTGCCGCCGACGTATTCGGGGTGAGCGCTCATGGCGTCCGCGACCCGGCGTTCCGGCTTGCCGGGAGCGGCCGTGGCGATCGCCCGGAACGCCCGGGCCAGGCCGGTCAGGCCGATGCCGAACAGCGGCGCGCCGCAGCCGTCCACCGCGACCGCGCCGACCGGCTCACCGGCCAGTTCGGCGAGCGTGTCCCGGATGATCCGCTGCAGCGGATGGTCCGGGACACGGTAGCTGTCCACCGGCCAACCGTTGGCGACACAGGTGGCCAGCATGGCGGCGTGCTTGCCGGAGCAGTTCATGAGCAGCGGTGCGGGTCCGCCGCCGGCCGCGAGCACCGCGCGGCTGGCGCGTTCGTTCAGCGGCAGCCCGGGCGTGTTCTGCAGGGCGTCCTCGGTGAGCCCGGCGCCGGTCAGGATCCGCCGCACGCCATCGAGATGGAAGTCCTCGCCGGAGTGGCTGGCGGCGGCCAGCGCCAGCAGTTCGCCCTCCAGGCCCAGCCCGGCGCGGACCATGCCGGCCGCCTGCATCGGCTTGTTGGACGAGCGCGGGAAGATCACCGCGTCTGGGTCACCGACCGCGAAGGCGACCTCGCCGCTGGCGTCCAGCGCGACCACCGTGCCGTAGTGCACCGACTCGACCAGGCCGTTTCGCCAGACCTCGGCGACCAGTTCGGGGGACATTCCGGTCTTGACGGGACGAACGGGACTGGGGGAGAGCACGGTGTCGGTCACGGAGGTCGATTCGACCTTCTCGTCATGCCGTCCGTCAAGCTCGTGCCCGGCTGTACCGTGATCAGGTGACGGACGAACGCGCCCCCGAACGGTATTTCGAGGACTACGCACCCGGTTCGGTGTTCGACGGCGGCACGCTGACGCTGTCGGCGGACGAGATCATCGACTTCGCCAGGAAATACGACCCGCAGGCGTTTCACATCGACCCGGTGGCCGCCGAGAACGGCCCGTTCGGCGGCCTGGTCGCGAGCGGCTGGCACACCGTGTCGGCGACCATGCGGGTACTGGTGGAGAACTACCTGTCCGGTGCGTCGAGCCTGGGCAGTCCCGGGGTGGATGACATCCGATGGCTGCGCCCGGTGCGTCCCGGTGACGTGCTGCGAGTGCGGGCCACCGTGCTGGACAGCAAGGTGTCGAACTCGAAGCCGGATCGCGGGGTGGTGCGGACCAAGGTCGAGGCGCTCAACGAGGCCGACGAGCCGGTGTTCCACATGACCGTCCTCGGTCTCGTCCGCCGCCGTCCCGGGGAGCAAACGTAATCAAACGGGTGATTTCGGTGAACGGGCCCTACACTAACGATGTTGGTCGCTGTTGGTAGCTCGGTGGTGCGCGAGGAGAGGAGTGCCAGTGAGCAACCAGTTTCCCGACGATGACGATGACATGCCCAGGCTGGACGCTGGTCGGCTGTGGGCGGGTGGTGTCGCGACCGCCGTCGTCGCCGGTCTCGTCGCGATCGTCGGCATCCTGATCGCCCGGGGCATCGCGCATGTCATGGTGTTCGCCCCGCGGGGTACCGGTGTGTGGGGCAACGCGAACACCATCACCTACGCCCTGGTGGCCGCGCTCATCGCGCTGGCCGCCACCGGCCTGCTGCATTTCATGCTGGTGACCACGCCGCGCGCGACCCAGTTCTTCGGCTGGATCATGGTGTTGCTCACCATCGTCGCCGTGGTCGTCCCGCTCAGCGTGGTCAGCGACAGGGACGAGATGGTCGCGACCGCCGTGCTCAACCTGCTGATCGGCCTGGTCATCACCATGCTGCTGATCAGCGTGGCCGGTGCCGCCCGGTCCCGGCGCCGTGACGACAGCTCGTCCACGACCACGAGCTTTCCGCAGGGCCGGGGCTGGTGATCATCAGTAGCGCAGGCTGAGGCGGCCTCGGTCGAGCACGATGTCGCCATCGCCATCGCCGTTGGTGGTGGTGGTGCGGAACAGGATCTCGTCGCCCTCCCGCCATGCGCTGACCACCAGTTCGTCGCCGGGCAGCACCGGCTTGGTGAACCGGCCCTCGACCGAGCCGAGCCGGTCGCCGTCTCCGTCGGCGAACTCGTTGAGCAGCAGCCGGACCGTGATCCCGTAGGTGGCCAGGCCGTGCAGGATCGGCCGGGGGAAACCGGCGGCCGCGGCGAACGCTGGATCGGCGTGCAGCGCGTTGCGGTCCCCGGACAGCCGGTAGAGCAGCGCCTGGTTCGGTGCGGTGCGGAATCGCGGTGTCGCGTCGGGCGCCCGATCCGGCGCGGTGAACGTGCCGGACGGGCCGCGGTCGCCGCCGAAGCCACCCTCGCCCCGGATGAACGTCGACGAGCGGGTCGCGAACAGCGGCTGCCCGTCCTCCGGATCGATCGCGGTGGTCTCGGCGACCACCAGGGCGCCCTTGCCCTTGTCGAAGATGTCGGTGACCACCCGGCGCAGTTCGACGCTGCCGGACACCGGCAGCGGCCGGTACATCGTCAACGACTGCTCGGCGTGCAGGATCCGCGTCCAGTCGACGCCGTCCAGTTCGGCGCGCGGGCCGCCGAACTGGCCCAGCACGATCGCGTAGGTGGGTAGCACCCGCTGGGTGACGCCCTTCGTGTTCTCGGTGGTGTA
>DASVLX010000029.1:0-2542 GCA_036384655.1 Pseudonocardiaceae bacterium | reverse complement strand
CGGGGTCGTCAACGGCCTGACCGCGCTCGCGCCGCTGCTGAGCGGCCGCCCGCTGGGCGCGGCCATCACGGTCACCGCGTCCATCGCCGGCCTGACGGCCATCCCGTTCGACCCGATCTACGCGATGACCAAGCACGCGGTCATCGGGCTGGTGCGGGGTTACGCCGACCACCTCGCCGCGCGCGGGATCCGCCTGCAGGCCGTGTGCCCCGGGCTGGTCGACACACCGCTGCTCGGGCATGGCCGCGCACAGGCGGCCGAGGCCGGCTACCCGTTGTTGTCGGCGCGCGAGATCGCCGATGTGCTGGCCGACTGCGCCGACGGAACTCGCCGGGACACCGTCATCGTGGTGCAGCCCGGCCGCGATCCCGTGCCGTACCGGTTCGCCGGTATACCGGGTCCGGGCGGCGGTTCCGCCCGGCTGCCCGAGCGCATTGACCTCGGCAGACTCGACGACCTGTTGGCTTGACAGGCTCTCTGATCATGGGTTAACTGTACTGCGTCGGTCGAACATGCGTTCGATCAACGCAGGGTGATCGGAGTCGGGAACGGTCACCAACAGACCCGCCGTCTCCCCACGGCGGTTCACGTGCGCGGACACGCATGGGAGCGAGTGGTGGAGGTCGTCTGTGTCCATGGCTTCGGTGACCTCGCTGGTCCCGCGCGGTGCTCCTCCGGGTGCCGTGCGGAGTGCCAGTGATCTCGCCGCGCCGGAACAGGCGGTGGGGCAACGGGTTCTGCCGGTGCGCGAGGAACTGGCGAGCCTGCTGCCCCACGGCGGGCTGCGGCGGGGCAGCACGGTGGTGGTACGCGGGTCCACCTCCCTGCTGTTCACGCTGCTGGCCACCGCCACCGAACGGGGATCGTGGGCGGCCGTGGTGGGCATGCCGGGTCTGGGCCTGCTCGCCGCGGCCGACCTCGGGATCGCGGTGCGCCGGTTGGCCGTGGTCCCGGAGCCGGGTGCCGAACTCGCCTCCGTGGTGGCGGCCCTGCTCGACGGGGTGGACATGGTCGCGGTGTCCGGCGCCGAACCGGCCCTGGCCGGGCCGTCCGGGGCCGGGTTGGCCCGCCGGTTGTCCGCGCGGGCCCGGCACCGGGGCGCGGTGCTCATCCCGTTCGAGTCCTTCGGTGCCAGGCCGTTCGGGGACTGGCCGAACGCGGATCTCGAACTGAGCCGCACCGGAACGCGGTGGTCCGGGCTCGGCGGGGAGCTTGGCGAGTCCGGCGAAGGCCCCAATACCGGGCACGGGCATCTGGCCGGCTTCGAGCTGGCGGTGTCGGTGCGCGGTCGCGGTGCGGCGGTCCGGCCGAGGCATGGCGTCCTGGTCCTTCCCGGCGGGCCCGGCCAGCCAGGCGAGCCAGGCGAGCCACGGCCGGAGCCGGACGAGGAACGCGAGCCCGATCGTGGCGTGCGGGTGGGGTGACCGGCATGGCTGGGAAGACGGGAATCCGACCCACGGTCGCGACGGTCGATGACGCCCTCCGCGTGATCGCGGTGTGGTGTCCGGCCTGGCCGGTGATGGCCGCCGGAATGGCCGCCGGCCTGACATCCGACATGCCGGCGGCCGTGGTCGCGGCCAACCGGGTGATCGCCTGTTCGGCCACCGCCTGGGCGGACGGGGTGCGGCGCGGCATGCGCCGGCGGGAGGCCCAGCAACGCTGCCCCGAGCTGACGGTGCTGGCCGACGATCCGGGCCGGGATGCCCGGATGTTCGAGCCGGTCGTGGCCGCCGTGGAGGAGCTTGCCCCCGGCGTGGAGGTGGTGCGCCCCGGGCTGGTCGCGGTGCCGGCGCAGGGGCCGGCGCGCTACTTCGGCGGCGATCAGGCGGTCGCCGAGCGGGTGATCGACCAGGTGGCCGACCGGGCCGGGGTGGAATGCCAGGTGGGCGTGGCCGACGGCCTGTTCGCCGCGACGCTCGCCGCCCATCGCGGCGTCGTCGTGCCGCCCGGCGGCAGCCCGGATTTCCTTGCCCCGCTGAGTATCGCCGAGATCGACCAGCCGGCGGAGCGGGACGGCGAGCCAGGCCGGGCCGATCTGGTAGACCTGCTTCACCGGCTCGGTGTGCGCACCCTGGGAGCGTTCACCGCGATCCCGGAACGGGATGTGGCGTCCCGGTTCGGCGCGGACGCGGTGATCGCGCACCGACTGGCCCGCGGACTGTCGTCGGGGCAGTTGGCGCGCCGCCAGCCACCGCCGGATCTGGTGGTCTCCCAGGTGTTCGACCCGCCGGCGGAACGGGTGGACACCGCCGCGTTCGCCGCGCGGATCGCGGCCGAATCGCTGCACTCCCGGTTGTCCGCGCACGGTCTGGCCTGCGTCCGGCTGGCCATTCGGGCCGAGACCGAGCGCGGCGAGATGCTGGACCGGGTGTGGCGGTGCGCGGAGCCGCTCACCCTGGCCGGCATCGTGGACCGGGTGCGCTGGCAGCTGGACGGCTGGCTGACCGCCACAGCGGTCGCGACGGCACGGGACCAGGCACGCGACCGGTTCCGCGGCCGGCCGGTGCTCGACGATGCCGAGACCCACGGCGGGGTGTCGTCC
>DASVLX010000028.1:0-19238 GCA_036384655.1 Pseudonocardiaceae bacterium | reverse complement strand
GCTGGCGGCCGGTGAGCGGGGCAGCGAGGTGAGCCGGGGCGTGCGGTGGCTGGCCGACGCGCAACGCGAGGACGGTTCGTGGGACGAGCCGTTCTTCACCGGCACCGGTTTCCCGGGCGACTTCTACCTCAACTATCACCTGTATCGCATGGTGTTCCCGTTGTCCGCTCTCGGTCGTTTCCTGGAGACCGCCATTGCCTGATCTGTTGGTCGCCGCGGCGCTGCGGGTGGAGGCCCGCGCGCTGCGGCGTGGCCTGGCCACTGGCGGCCAGGCCGGAGTCGGTGCCGTCAGTGTGGATCAGGCTGGCGGTCCGGCTGTCGATCAGACCGGCGATCAGGCGGTCATTCCCGCAGCGGTCATTCCGTCAGCGATCGTGGTGCGCACCGGCATGGGCCCGGTCCGCGCGGCCGCGGCTGTGCCTCGGCTGTTGGCCATCGGCCCGGCGGTGTTCGCGGTCGCCGGCGTGGCCGGCGCGCTCACCAAGCTGCCGGTGGCCGGTGATGTCGTGGTGGCCAGCGAGGTCCGGCCCATCGGCGCGGCCGAGCCGGTGCTGACCACGAACCCGGCCGGGCTCGCGGAAATGTTGCGCGGCGCCGGATTCTCGGTGCACGTCGGGCCGGTCGTGTCGACCGATCACATGGTGCATCGCCGGGAGCGGATCAGCCTCGCGTTGTCCGGCGCGATCGCCGTCGACATGGAGACCGCCATGCTGGCCGGCGCGGCCGGCGGGGCGCCGTTCGCCGCCCTGCGGGTCATCGTCGACACGCCCGCCAGGCCGCTGTTCCATCCGGCCACCCTGGTCAGCGGCATCACCGCGCTGCGCGTGTTGTCCCGCGCGGCCCCGATTCTGCGCGCCTGGGCGGCGACCCGGATGACCGGTTCCGCGCCCAGGAACTCCCGCAGCACCCTTCCGAAATAAGAGGAGGTCCCTATGGCAGTGCCCATTCGGCAGGCTTTCCGCGTCGGCGCCTATGTACTGAAGCAGAAGCTCAAGGGCAACAAGAAATACCCGCTCGTCGTCGAACTGGAAACGCTGTTCGCCTGTAACCTACACTGCTCCGGCTGCGGGAAGATCCAGCAACCACATGATGTGCTGAAGCGGCGCATGCCGGTGGAACAGGCAGTCGCCGCGGTCGAGGAATGCGGCGCGCCGATGGTCGCGCTGTCCGGTGGCGAGCCGTTGATGCACCCGCAGATCGACGTGATCGTCAAGGAACTGGTCAAGCGCAAGAAATTCGTGACGCTGTGCACCAACGCGATGCTGGTGCGCAAGCGCATCGACAAGTTCGACTTCAAGCCGTCGCCGTATTTCCAGTGGGCCGTGCACCTCGACGGGCTGGGCGACCGGCACGACCGGTCGGTGAACAAGATCGGCGTGTTCGACGAGGCCATCGAGGCGATCAGGGAGCTGAAGCGTCGCGGGTTCCGGGTCACCACGAACTCGACGTTCTTCAACACCGACACGCCGCAGACCATCATCGACGTGCTGGACTACCTCAACGACGACCTCAAGGTCGACGAGATGGAGTTGTCGCCGGCGTACGCGTACGAGAAGGCGCCCGACCAGGACCACTTCCTCGGCGTGCAGGAAACCCATGAGCTGTTCCGGAAGGTTTTCGCGGACGGCCGGCGAAAAAAGTGGCGGTTGAACCACTCGCCGCTGTTCCTTGACTTCCTGGAAGGCAAGGTCAACTTCGAATGCACGCCGTGGGGTATTCCGTCGTACTCGCTGTTCGGCTGGCAACGGCCGTGCTACCTGATGGCCGACGGATATACCAAGACGTACAAACAGCTGATCGAGACGACGGCGTGGGAGAACTACGGTCGCGGCCGCGACCCGCGGTGCAACAACTGCATGGCGCACTGCGGCTATGAGCCGAGCGCGGTCATCGCCACGCTGAGTTCCGTGCGCCAGGGCATTCGCGCCGCGCGCGAGAAATAGTCGACCCTGCTTGGTGGCCCCGGCGGATCCGGCCGGGGTCACCAAGCCGCGTCCATGTGCTGGCGGCCGCACAGATGGGCTGCTTGCTCGCGCTCCCGCCCCTCCTGTTCACTGGTGGGGTCGGGACTCGCCGCAGCCCCGCCGAACAGTGAGGAATCGTTGCCATGCAGGCCGGTCAGGCCGTCAGCCAGCCCACTCCGGTGCCGATCGCCCTGGACCGGCGGTCGTCCGCGCCGTTGGCGGTGCAGCTTGCCGACACGCTGCGGGCCGCCGCCGCCGAGGGGTATCTCCGGGCCGGCGACCGGCTGCCGTCGACCCGGGAGCTGGCGACGCAGCTCGGCGTGAGCCGCACGGTGACCGCCGCCGCCTACGAACAACTGCACGCCGAGGGTTGGATCGTCGGCCGGCACGGCTCCGGCACCTACGTCACCACCACCCCGCCGGGCGCCTCCACCGGTGTTTCCGCTGGTGTTGCCGTCGACGCCGTCAGCCACGCGCGCGCCGCCGGGTCAGTTACCGCCGCATCACAACACCGGGGCCGGACGCGGCGACCGGCGCAGGAGACCATCGACCTGACGCTGGGCGCGTCCTGGGTCGGCGGATTGGACCGGGCGGCCTGGCGCCGAGCCTGGCGGGCCGCCGCGGACGCGCCACCGCTGCTACGCCCGCACCGCGCCGGGCTGGTCGAGTACCGCGCGGTGGTCGCCGAACATCTGCTCCGGCACCGCGGTCTGACCAAGGCCGGCGGGCTCACCGAGAACGACGTGCTGGCCACCGGCGGTACGACCGCCGCTGTCACCGAACTCGCCTACAGCGTGCTGCGGCCCGGCGACTGGGTGGCCGTCGAGGAGCCCGGCTACCAGCGTGCCGTCCAGGCGTTCCGGGCCGCCGGACTGATCGTGCTACCGGCCCCGGTCGGACCACGCGGCCTCATCGTGGACGACGTGCCGACCGGCGTGCGCGCGGTCTACTGCTCGCCGTCCCACCAGTACCCGCTCGGCGGCCGGATGGGCGCCGCCGACCGAGTGGCGCTGGTCGAACGCGCCAGGTCCGAGGGCTGGATGGTGATCGAGGACGACTACGACGGCGAGCTCCGCTACGACGTTGCCCCGCTGCCGCTGCTGGTGGCGCTCGCCCCGGACGTGGTCGTGCACCTGGGCACCACCAGCAAGATCCTCACCGCCACGCTCGGCGCCGGCTGGATGGTCGCACCGCCCGGGGTCGCCGAGGCCGTGCTGGCGTATCGGGAGCGCACCGGCACCGCGCCAGCCGCCGCCGGACAGCGGGTGCTCGCCGAGTTCGCCCACAACGGTGACCTCGGCCGGCATCTGCGCCGGCTGCGCCGCGAGCTGTCCGCCCGCCGAGAACTGGTGGTTTCCGCGATGAACGCGGCCGGGCTGACCGTGCTCGGCGATGACGCGGGCGCGCATATCGTCGTGCCGCTGCCGTCGTTGCCCGCCGAGCGCCGGGTGGTAGCCGGCGCCCGCGAGCAGGGCATCACCGTCGACGGGCTGGCCCGGCACCACGACGGCCGGCCCGCCTGGCATGGCATCGCGCTCGGCTATGCCGCCTGCACCCGGGCGCGACTGCGCACCGCACTGCCGATCGTGGTGGATCTTCTGGCCGCCACACCGGATCGGGTGACGACGTAATGCGCCCTACACACCGCCACCATGAGGGAGTATTCGTCCCCAGGTATGGTCAACGACCATGACCGAGCGCAAGGTTCGTGTGGCGGTCGTGTTCGGCGGCCGGAGCACCGAACACGCCATCTCGTGTTTGTCCGCCGGCAGCGTGCTTCGGCACCTCGATCCGGCGCGCTACGAGATCGTGCCGGTCGGCATCACTCCCGACGGGGGATGGGTGCTGGCCTCGGGCGACCCACGGGCCCTCGCGATCCATGATCGTGACCTGCCGTCGATCACCGGCGGCACACCGCTCGCGCTGCCGGCCGACCCCACCACTGGCGGCCTGATCGTGCTGGAACCGGAGCACTCGGGCGAGGTGCTGGCCGGCGTCGACGTGGTGTTCCCGGTGCTGCACGGCGCGTTCGGTGAGGACGGCACCATCCAGGGCCTGCTGGAACTGGCCGGCGTGCCGTATGTCGGCGCCGGCGTGCTGGCCAGCGCGGTCGCCATGGACAAGGAGTACACGAAGAAGCTGCTGGCCGCCGAGCATCTGCCGGTCGGCGAGTATGTCGTGCTTGGCCGGAGCGTCCCGACACTGTCCGAGGAACAGCGCCAGAAGCTGGGCCTGCCGGTGTTCGTGAAGCCGGCGCGCGCCGGCTCGTCCAGCGGGATCAGCCGGGTCACCGACTGGGACGACCTGGACGCTGCCATCGCCACCGCGCGGGAGATCGACCCGAAGGTGCTGGTCGAGGCCGAGGTGGTCGGCCACGAGGTGGAATGTGGCGTGCTGGAGTTCCCGGACGGCCGGGTGGAGGCCTCACTGCCCGCCGAGATCCGGATCGTCGCCAAGGGCGTCGACTGGTACGACTACAACGCCAAGTACCTCGACGACGCGTGCGAGTTCGACATTCCCGCCAAGCTGGATGACAAGGTGATCGCCGCGATCCGCGCGATGGCGGTGCGTGCTTTCGCCGCGCTGGACTGCCAGGGCCTCGCCAGGGTCGACTTCTTCGTCGGGCCGGACAACGCGCTGACCATCAACGAGGTCAACACGATGCCAGGCTTCACGAAGATCTCGATGTACCCGCGGATGTGGGAGGTCACCGGCATCGACTACCCGACGCTGTTGTCCACTTTGGTGGAGACCGCCCTGGCACGAGGCACCGGCCTCCGCTAACCGGGCCGTAGCCCCAGGCGGCGCGGCCCGGCGTTCTCGGCCGCTCGCAAAGCCGCCAACGCCGGTACGCATCCCCCACCCTGCCCTTGGGGGGCGACCCCGCAGCCAGTGTATCGGCGCAGGTCAGCGGCACGAAGCGGGAAACCGGCGGGTGTGGATGATCGCGACGCCTGTGGACACCGCGCGCGGGCGACCGTCTCATCGGGTATAGGGCGCAAGTCGGCACGGCCGCGTACCGAGCGGACGCCAGGCGCCGCGAGGAGAGAACGCAGCACCGCGCCACCTGGAACGCCGGAAGAACCGGGGATCAGGTGGCGCGGCGATGTTCTCGGTTCAGTACGCCAAGTGACCTCGCGTCGACGCGTGGGGTCAGCCGACGGTGGGGGAGCCGTTCTGCTTGTCCTGCGTCACGTAGGTGTTCTGCAGCGTGACGTAGGTGGCCGCGGCCGCCTTCTGCTCGGCTTCCTTCTTGGTCTTGCCGGCACCCGTGCCGTACCGCTCGCTGGACAGCACGACGGTCGCGGTGAACTCCTTGCGGTGGTCCGGGCCGCGCTCCTCGACCAGGTACTCCGGCACGCCGAGCCCGGCCGCCGCGGTCAGTTCCTGCAGGCTGGTCTTCCAGTCGAGCCCGGCACCCAGGTGCGGGGCCTCCCGCAACAACCCGCCGAACAACCGCAGCACCAGATCGCGCGAGGTGTCCAGACCGTGCGCGAGGTAGACCGCGCCGATCACTGCCTCCAGGCTGTCCGCGAGGATGCTGTCCTTGTCGCGTCCGCCGGTCAGTTCCTCGCCCCGACCGAGCAACAGGTAGGCACCGAGCCCACCATGGCCGAGGTCGCGGGCCACGCCGGACAGCGCGTGCATGTTCACCACGCTGGCCCGCAGCTTGGCCAGTTGGCCTTCCGGCAGGTCCGGGTGTTCGCGGTACAGATTGTCGGTGATGATCACGCCGAGCACCGCGTCACCAAGGAATTCCAGTCGCTCGTTCGGCGGCAGTCCGCCGTGCTCGTAGGCGTAGGACCGGTGGGTGAGTGCGAGCGTGAGCAGCTCGGCGTCCAAGGTGACGCCGAGCGCGGCCAAAAGGGGATTTCGGTCGGTCAGCTCTCCGCCCGTGGTGGATTTACCGCCCATGGCGTATCGCTGCTTTCCTCACGATCAGGCCGGCCGCACAACCTGGCGGCCGTCATACTGGCCACACACCGGGCAGGCCACGTGTGGTGGCTTCGGCGCCCGGCAGGCCCGGTTCGAGCACTCGACCAGGGTCGGCGCGGTCGCCTTCCACTGCGACCGGCGCGACCGGGTGTTCGAGCGGGACATTTTCCGCTTCGGGACAGCCACGACTATTTCTCCTCGTCACGCGTTGTCTGCTGGTGTGCCGGCGGCGGCCTTCCTTCCTTCCTCAATGGAGTCCGGTTGTTACGACCGGAAGCGCGGCTCGCCAAAGCGGTCCTTCAGGACGGCCCACCGAGGGTCTATCATCTCATGCCCGTGATCAGGGCCGAGTTCGGCCCACCGGCCTCCGCATTCCGGGCACAGACCGGGGCAGTCCGGCTCGCACAGCGGCGCCACCGGCAGCGCGAACACGATCGAGTCCCGCACCACCGGCTCGATGTTGAGCCGGTCGTCGACGAGCCGGTAGATCTCGTCCTCGTCGGTCGTCGCCTCGGTGGCGCTGTCCGGGTAGGCGAACAGTTCCGTGAAGTCCACCCGGATGGTCTCGGTGACCGGTTCGAGGCAGCGGGAGCACTCGCCCTCGGCCCGCGCGGTGGCCGTGCCGGACGCCAGCACTCCCTCGACCACCGACTCCAGCAGCACATCGAGTTCGACCTCGCTGCCCTTCGGAACGGTGATCACATCGGGCACGCCGAGATCCACCGGCACCTCGGCGGTGCGGTGGTAGCGGCGGCTGGTGCCGGGACGGCGGCCCAGGTCCCGGGTGTCGATAACCCAGGGACCGGCGGCCGAGCCGGTGCGTGTGGTGGAACGGTGTTCAGACATAGTTATGGACGCTGGCGGGGGACCTACCACGGTCAGCGTCGCTTCCAGCGTACGGGACACCCCCACACCGCGAGAAATCAGCAGGTCACGGGCAAATTCGCGGACGATCAGGCGCGGTAGTCGAACGGCAGGCTGTTGGCGGTCGCCATCGGTGCGTGCAGATGCGCCCGGCCCTTGCCTACCGACCGCAGTGTGTGGCTGAGCAGTTCCTCGAACTCGGCCAGCTTGTCGTCCACGTACTGGTCGCATTCGGCGCGCAACCGCTCGGTCTCGGCGCCGGCCGTGTCCAGGATCCGCGCGGACTCGGCATGCGCGGCCTGCACGACCTCGGTCTGCTCAACCAGCTTGGCCTGTTCCTCGCGGCCCTCTCGGATGGCCTGCTCGTAGGACAGCCGGCCGGCCTCCACCATCCGGTCGGCCTCGGCCCCGGCCCGGTTGACCAGTTCCTCGTACTCGGCGCGGCCGGCGTCGACCCGGCGCTGGGAGTCCGCCTCGGCATCCGCGATCAACTGCTCGGCGCGCGCGGTGGCCTCGGCGACCATCCGCTCGGCCCGCTCCTGGGCGTCGTGAAGGGTCTGCTCGGCCTCGGCGTTGGCCTTGCGGACGGCCTGCTCGGCATCGTGTTCCGCCTTGGCGATGATCTCGTCCTTGCGGTCCAACACATCCTGCGCGTCGTCCAGTTCGGGCGGGATGCTGTCGCGCACCTCGTCCAGCAGTTCCAGCACGTCACCGCGGGGAACGACACAGCCCGACGTCATCGGGAGACCGCGCGCTTCCTCCACGATGGTCACAAGCTCGTCCAGGGACTCGAACACCCGGTACACGGCAACTCTCCCCGCTGCGGTCCTCATCCGCCAACGAGCGGACTCCACGACACTCCACCGCATAGTGTGCCCCGGTGTCGCCGCGTGATCGGGGATATGGCCGCCTGGCGTGTCTGGCCGCAGGGGTGTTTCGTTTGGCGCGCGGGTTGGCGGGTGCCGCCTCGGCGCCGTCTGTCAGGCGCGCTCCGCCAACCGGGCCAGCAGTCGCTCGTGCACGGCCGGCGGCAGCAGGTGCCGTACGTCGCCGCCGTACGTCGCGACCTCCTTGACCAGCGAGCTGGACAGGAAGCTCCACGCCGGATTGGTGGGCATGAACAGCGTGTCCACGCCGGACAACTGCTGGTTCATCTGCGCCATCTGCAGTTCGTAGTCGAAGTCGCTGACCGCGCGCAGACCCTTGACGATCGCGTCAACGCCGGTCTCGCGGCAGTAGTCGACCAGCAGCCCGTGCCACGAATCGATACGTACGTTCGGCAGGCTGACCGTGACCTCGGAGAGCATGGCCATGCGCTCTTCGACGCTGAACATGCTCTTCTTGGTCTTGTTGATCATCACCGCGACGACCACCTCGTCGAACAGCCCGGACGCCCGGGTGACGATGTCGAGATGGCCATTGGTGACGGGGTCGTACGAGCCTGGACAGACCGCGCGCCTCATAGCTCGCGACGCTATCAGCGCCGCACCCCGCGGTGCACCATGACACCCATCACCCGTTCGGGCGACGAGCCATACGACACATCAAGCCGCATCGCGCCGCTTCTGCCAGGGGATGCTCAACGGGCGCTTGGCGGTCTCCAGAAACTCGACCAGAGCCTCGGTGATGTCCTCGATGGGCAACTCGCAGTCCGGCGGAAACCGGTGGGTCTCGAAAAGCTGCTCGTCGTCGGGTCCGCGACCCAGGCTATAGAGGTCGACTGGTTCTGGACCGCAGCCATCGTCCCCGGTGTAGCACATCGCACCGCGCTGCCCACGAACTCCCACGATGGCCCAGTGGTCGGGCACCGTCAGAAAGGAGCCCGGATGTTCGTCGTCGGGGATCTTCGTCTCCCATCGAGGCCGGCCGGTGTGCACCAGGACGGCGTCACTGACATGGGCGTCGGTGGCCAGTAGCGTGACAAACGCGCGCACCTGCTCCGGAGTGGAGAACTCGGTGAGGCTTTCTTTCGGCGGGTGGTCGTATGCGTGGACCCAGTACCGGGCAAGGATCCCCGTCACCCGGGCCTCCCTTCGTATCGATACGGCGTACCAGCGGGACCGTAGATGATGAGTGTGGCATTGGCGGGCAAGAAATATCGCAAGAGGCGGTCACACGTCAGCCAGTTCTTCGGATCGTCATTGATCCCGCAGGGTTCCTTGCCGATGACGATCGTCCTGGTGTCACCGGGCTGCATGGTTGATGCCTCCTTGATCTCGATGTGTTCGGCGATCACCGGCACACCCGTCCGCCTCGCCAGCCCGAGCGACCTGGCCTTCTCCGCTGCGGCCGCATAAGCGGGATCGGTCTGGCCAGGGGAGAGCTCGTCTCCGCTGGAGAGCTCGACGTCCAGCTCCCGACCGGCGGGATCGAGCCTCCAGCCTTTCAATGGCCTGCCGTAGGGCCACGGATGGTCCAGCTGCGCCCGGTAATGGGCGACACGTGCGGGGATGCTGATGGTCGGCCGAGACGCCACCGCCGGAGCGCCGTCGATGGGCGTCGGGCCAGGTCCGGCACCGAATTCGTAAAGCCATCGCTCGGTGCACTCCTGGACCGTGCGCAGCAGCGAGAACACGCGCTCCACGTCGGCAATAAGCGACCGCAGCGTCGTGCGGGCGTTGATCAGGTCCTGGTTGGCCGTGCCCTCACTGAGCTCGTCCAGTTTCGGCACCAGATCGTCGGCGATGCGCGTGCGTGCCTCCGCGACCTGGGCGTTGGGCAGGCGGCCGACTGCCGCGCGCAGGGTCTCGAAGACCTCGGACAGAGCGGACATCCGCGCCTACATCCGCTCTGCGTAACGAACGACGCCCGTCTCGACAGCATCCAGGCCGGCCGCTGCCTGACTCAATTGGTCGGTTGCGGCCGAGGCGGCCCCGAACGCGGCTCGGATCAGCGCGTGTTCACCTCCCGCCCAGGCTCGGACCAGCTGTTCGCGGACGGACTCGACGGCGTCCCGCGCCGAAGCCAACTCCGCAACCGGCAGACGTTCCGTCACGTCCAGGAGACCGGCGCGGAGATCAAGAACTGACATGCGCCGAGCATGGCAGATCGACGGGCGCCCATTGCGACCGGATAGGTATTATCAGAATATACAGCGATTGTATCGATCAATCGCTCAGGCTGTGGGCCCAGTGAGTGACGGTGTCGCCGTAGCGGCGGCTGCGGATCGGCGTGATGCCCGCCGGCCAGAGTGGCTCGGCGTCCCGGGCGGCCCGCTCGACCACGAGCACCGCATCCTCGGCGAGCCAGCCGCCGGCCACCAGCCTCGCCAACACCTCGCCCAGCGCCTCGTTGCTCACCGCGTAGGGCGGATCGGCCAGCACCACGTCATAGCGGTGGTCCGGCTCGCTGGCGACGAACGCCTCGACGCTGCCGGCGACGACCCGAGCCCCCGGTAGGCCGAGCGCGGCGGCGTTGCGCCGCAGCACCTCCACCGCCCGACGGTCCGATTCCACGAACGTCGCTTCCGCAGCGCCCCGGGACAGTGCCTCGAACCCGAGCGCGCCGGACCCGGCGTAGAGGTCCAGCACCCACAGCCCGTCCAGGTCGACGAGCGACTCCAGGGCGTTGAACAGCGCCTCGCGCACGCGTTCCGAGGTCGGCCGGGTGCCGCGCGGCGGCACGGTCAGCCGCCGCCCACCGGCCGTTCCGGCCACGATCCTGGTCACCGCGTCATCGTCGCAGCAGGCGTCCGACCAGCCCGCTTCGCCCTGCGGACCATGCGGCCGGCGATGGATAGCGATGGATGATGTCACACCTTGGTGCGCTCGCGGGCATGTTTCACTCGAACAGGCGTACCGTCACATCTCTGCCCGTCATGTCTGCCAGTTGATGCTGATACAGGAGACCTCGGTGCCGGAGACCTCCATCCGCGAAGCCGAAATCGCCGCGGAACAGCGGCACGTGGACGTGGTGTATACGAGGCTCGCCGAGGTGCGGTCGGAGGCCGAGGCCATGCGCGACCGCGGCTACCAGCTCGCCCAGGGCGCCGACCGGGAGGCGATCTTCGAGCAGGCCAGGATGCTGATGGAGCGGGACGTCATGGTCCGCTACGCCACGAAGCTCCTGCACGAACTGGACTCCGAGCACGAGGGTCTGGTGTTTGGCAGGCTGGACCTGGGAGAGCGGGCGAACCGCGGCGAGACCCTGTACGTGGGCAGGCTCGGCGTGCGGGACGCGGACTTCGAGAACCTGGTGGTGGACTGGCGCGCACCGGCCGCCGCCGCGTTCTACCAGGCGACCGCCGAGGACCCGATGGGCGTGCTGCGCCGGCGGGTGATCCGCTGCTCCCAGCAGCGCGTGCTGGACATCGACGACGACGTACTCACCGCCGACGCGCTACCCGCGGACATCCGGGTGGTCGGCGAGGGCGCGTTGCTCGCCGCGCTGGGACGGGCGCGCGGCGACCGGATGCACGACATCGTGGCCACCATCCAGAAGGAACAGGACGAGGCGATCCGCGCGCCCTCGGTGGGGGTCACCGAGATCACCGGCGGACCCGGCACCGGCAAGACCGCGGTGGCCCTGCACCGCGCCGCGTATCTGCTGTACCGGCACCGGCGGCGGATGACCGGGGCCGGTGTGCTGGTGATCGGCCCGTCTCCGGTGTTCACCAACTACATCTCGCGAGTGCTGCCGTCGATGGGCGAGGACAGCGTCGACCTGCGCGCGCTCGGCGAGGTACTCGACGGCGTCACGACCACCCGGCTCGATCCCGCGCCGGTGGCGGCCATCAAGGGCTCGGCGCGGATGCTTCGCCTGCTGCGCAAGGCGATCCGGCATACCCCACCGGACGTGCCGAGCGAACTGCGGGACTTCTATCGGGGCGAGGTCATCAAGCTCGACGGCACCGAACTGGAGAAGGTGCGGCGGGCCGTGCACCGGCGCGGCGGCCCACCCAACCGGTCCAGAGTGGACGCCGCCGAGGCGGTGCTGGAAGCGTTGGCGGACAAGGCGGAAACGGCCGCGCATGACGATGGCAGGCCGGCGCCCGATCGCAAGGAACTGGTCACCGAGATCGGTGAGCGGCTGGACTTCCACCGGTTCCTGGTCGCCTGGTGGCCGGTGCTGACGCCGACCATGGTGCTCGGCTGGCTTTCCGACCGGAAGTGGCTCGCCTCGATCGCCGGCCGCACGCTCAGCCAGGCCGAGGTCAACCTGCTGGCCGACTCCTGGGCCGGGATCGACGAGGGTCGAGAACCGTCGGTGGCCGATGTCGCGCTGTTGGACGAGCTTCGGGTGCTGCTCGGCGAACCCCGCCGCCGTCGTTCGAGGCACCGGGATGACCCGGACGATCAGGAGAGCCGGCAGGCCCGGTCGGGCCGGCGCCAGCATTACGACGAGTTCGCGCACATCGTCGTTGACGAGGCGCAGGACCTGTCACCGATGCAGTGGCGGATGATCGGCCGGCGCGGCCGGTACGCGAGCTGGACGATCGTCGGCGACCCGATGCAGAGCTCCTGGCCGGATCCGGAGGAGGCGGCGACGGCCAGGGAGTCGGCGCTGCGTGCGGCGCGTGGCAGCCGGAAGTTCACGCTGCGCACCAACTACCGGAACTCGGCCGAGGTGTTCGCGCTGGCGGCGCGCGTGCTCAATCCGCCCACGGGCTCGGTGGAGCTGCCGACCGCGGTGCGGCGAACCGGCATCGAGCCGACGATCCGCACCCTCGGGCCGGACGAACCGCGCGCGGCCGTGGTCGACGCGGTGCGCGAACTGCTGGGCGCCGTGCACGGCACGGTCGGCGTGATCACCGCGATGGACCGGCGCGCGAAGATCGGGTGGTGGCTGTCCGGCGCGGACCTGGCGGACGCCGACAGCCGACTCCGGGTCGTGGGCAGCCTGGAGTCCAAGGGCCTGGAATACGACGGCGTGGTGGTCGTCGGGCCGGACGACATTCTCGCCGAGTTCACCGATGCGGCCAGCGGCCGACGCGCCCTCTACGTGGCGCTCACCCGGGCCACCCAGCGACTCACCGTGCTCGCCACCAGCGAAGCATGGTTGCCCGCCGCGCGTTCGCTCAGGTGATCCGCGACGCTACAGTCGCCACGTGAAATACTGTGGTACACGTGATATGCTGTGGGTATGGCGATGAGGAACTTGACCATCCAACTGGATGAAGACGAGATTCGGGACATCAAGGTTGTGGCTGCCAAACGTGGCACCTCGGTGACTGCTTTGGTCGCTCTTAAGATGCGCGAGCTGATCGCCGCAGATGCCCGATACGAGACCGCCAGGCAATTGGCACGTCAGTCCATGGTCGCAGCAGCCACATCGGGGCGGCAGGCGCCCCGATGGACTCGCGAGGAAATCAACGAACGTTGACAGATCTGACTCCATACGTATTCCTCGACACGAACATCCTGGTATATGCGCACGGGGTCGACGATCATGACAGCCGTTCGAAGCTCGCCAGGCGACTCATGGACGATCTGTGGGAATCCCGCATGGGGATGCTCTGCACTCAGGTCCTTCAGGAGTTTTATCGGGTCGCCACCAGAAAGCTCCTGATGCCGCGGGCCGAGGCCCGCGGCATCGTGGCCAGCTACATGGACTGGTGTGCGGTAAGCACCGATCTCGCGCTCATCGTGTCAGCCAGCAAGTTGGAAGAGGACCACACGCTGGGTTTCTGGGACGCTTTGGTCATCTCCTCGGCTCTACGTGGTGGTGCGACGCGGTTGCTGTCGGAAGACCTTCAGCATGGCCGCAAGTTCGGGTTTCTCACCATTGAGAACCCGTTCCTTGGGAGATGCACCTCGATCTAGTGTCCTGCCGCTGATCGGTTATGGGATGGCGACCTGGGCGGCCGGTGGCGCGGTGATGGACGCCGGTGCTCCCCAGTCCGCGTAGGTGGCCGTCACGGTGCCGGTCTTGCCCTCCGCCACCACGAGCTTGAGGGGCAGATTCTCGCTGTTGACCCAGATGTCCACCGTCTGGTTGTTCACACCCGTTTGAAGGTCCTCGTTCACGGACTGCTTCTCCGGGTCGGTGTCGGACAGGCTGGCGGCGTACTTCTTGAGATCGACCGTCACCGTGTAGTGCGTGGTCGACTGGCCGTCGAGTTGTTCCTGCTTCGTCGACGCCAGGGTGGCGGCCGACTTGGTCTTGTCCAGCGCGTAGCCCGGATCATTCTCGTCCTGGGCGAAGGTCAGGAACGAACCGAACGACTGGGAGACTGGATCGGTGCCGTTCTGGTCGATCTTGATCCACGGCTTGTTTCCCACGTTCGCGTCAAGCTGTTGCAGGCCGTCCGCGAACACGCCCGAGGGCTTCAGGTACAGCGTGTTGTTGGCGAGGATGAACTCTAGCTGGCCGGAGGCGGTGCCGGAACCGTCGGTGCTGGCCACATTCATTGTCATCGTGGTGTCGAAGGCCAGTGGCTTCAGCTGGGCGAGGCCGGCGCCGGTTCCCGTGATGTGCTGGCCATCGCTTTCCACCTCCATCGTCAGGGCGACCTTGGCCGTGTTCTTCGGGCCGGTGGCCTTTGACATGGCGGCGGCGAGGTCGGCGGCGGTGGTGATCTTGGGTGCCGCGGTCTGGCTCACCGCATTGCCGACGCCGCTCGTGCCGCTGGAGCCGCAGCCGGACAACAGCGTGATTCCGAGCACGGCAGCGACGCAGGAGATAAGTCTCCTGCCGGGGATTCCCATGGAATTGCTCCGTAGTTTCTGTTCGATTGGGTTGTTCATCTGGTCGATCAGTTGCCGGAAATGGTGGCAACCTGATCAGCGGGCGGGGCGGCCACGGACACTGGCACACCCCAGTCTGAGAAAGTAAACGTGGCGGCGGAGACGTTGGTCTTTTCCGTGATCTTCAGCGGTAGATTCTCGCTGTTGACCCAGACTTCCACGGTCTGGCTCGTTGGACCGCCGGCCTGAAGTCCATTGTTCAGGACCTGCTTTTCCGGGTCACTGTCCGGCAGACTGTCGGCGAGCTTCTTCGTGTCGACCGTGATTGTGTAGTGCGTGGTCGACCGGCCGTCCAGTTGTTCATTTCGGGTCGACGTGATCGTGCCCGCCAACTTGAGTCTCGCGATCGTGGCGGCCGGATCGTCATCCTCCTGCGCGGTCTTCGCCACCGGAGCGAAGGCCTTGTCCAGCGGGTCCGTTCCGTTCGGGTCGAGCTTGAGCCACGGCCTGGTCGCCAGCTCGTTGTTGTTGAATTCCTGAGCGAATGCCCGCATTTCCTGGCTGGGCAGCTTCATGTAGATAACGCCATCGGCGAGGATCATTTCCGCCTGACCACCGGCGCCGGAGCTGCTGGTCACGTTCATCGTCACGTCACCGGCGCTCGGGTGATACTGGACCACGCCAGAACCCTTCTCCGAAGCGGTTTGCCCCTGGAAGGTCAGGTCCATGTTCATGGTGAACCTGGCGGAGTTTCTTCGCACCGGTGGTCTTTGCGATGGCGGCGCTCAGGTCGGCAACGGTTTTGATCGTGGGCGCCGCTGTCTGGCCCAGCGCGCCGCTGCTGCCGCCCGTGCCGTTGGAGCCGCAGCCGGCCAGCAGCGTAAGACCGGCCGCGGCCGCCGCGCAGGCCAAGAGTCTCCTGCCGGGAATTCCCATGGAATTGTTCCGTACTCTGTTCGATTGAGTTGTTGGGTTGGTCGATCAGTTACCGGACAGGGTGGCCACCTGAGAGGCGGGCGGTGCGGTGACATTCACCGGCGTTCCCCAGTCCGAGTACTTTGCGGTGATGGTGAAACCATCTTCCGTCATGACGAACTTGGCGGGCAGATTCTGGTTGCCGGCCCAGATGTCCACCGTCTCGGTCGCGGGAGCGCCGGCCTGAAGGCCCTGATCGAGGGACTGCTTCATCGTGTCGGAATCAGGCAGGCTGGCCGCGTACTTCTGGAGATCAACCGTGATCGTGTAGTGGGTGGTCGACTGGCCGTCGAGTTGTTCCTGCTTCGTCGACGTGATCGTGGCGGCCGACTTCATCTTGTTGAGCGCGGACCCGGGATCGTTGTTCTCCTGAGCCATGTTCACCAACGAGCCGAATGCCTTGGATGCCGGATCGGTGCCATTCGGGTCGATCTTGATCCACGGCTTGCTTGCCGCGTCACCGCCCAGCTCCTGCAGGCCCTCCGCGAACGCGCCCGTCAACTTGATGTACAGCGCGTTGTTGACCAGCAGGACCTCCATCTGACCGGTGGTGGTGCCGGTGCCGGAATCGTTGGGGCCGGTCATGGTCATCGTCATGTCGGAGACAAGTGGCTTGGACTGAACGATGCCGGAACCGGTTCCTGTGACGTGCTGGCCGTCGCTGGTCCCGTCGAGGGTCATGGTGACCTTCGCCGAGTTCTTCGTGTTGGTGGTCTTCGTAATGGCCGCGCTCAGGTCGGCGACCGTGGTGATCTTGGGGGCCACGGATTGGCTCGACGCGCCGCTGATGCCGTTCACGCCGCTGGAACCGCAGCCGGCCAACAGCGTCAGGCCGGCGGCGGCCGCCAGACAGGCCACGAATCTCTTACCGGGAATACCCATGGAATGCCTCCCCAATTGTTTCTTTGGTCAGGTTGTTTGGCAGCCGGATCAGTTGCCGGGCAGGACGGTCACCTGGTCGGCCGGCGGTGCCGTGATGTTCACCGGCGTTCCCCAGTCCGAATAGGTGATCGCGGCGGTGCTCTCGGCGTTCTTCACGATGATCTGTACCGGCAGCTCCTGGTCGTTGACCCAGAGGTCCACCGTCTCGGTCGAGGCGCCGTTGTCGAGGGCGTCGGTGATGCCCTCCTTGTCCGGATCGCTGTCCGGCAGGCTGGCGGCCATCTTCGCGAGATCGACGTTGATCGTGTAGTGCGTGGTCGACTGGCCGTTCAACTGCTCGTGCAGCGTCGACGTGAGCGTGCCCGCCGACTTGAGCTTGCTGATCGCGGAGGCGGGGTTGTTGTCCTCCTGCGTGGAGGTCACCATCGGAGCAAGCATCTGGGAGAGCGAGTCGGTGCCGTTCGGGTCGATCTTGATCCATGGCTTGGTGGCCGCGTCGGTGTTGCCCGACTCCTGGGCGAGTGCCTGCGCGAGGGCATCGGGCAGCTTCATGTAGAAGGTGCTGTCGAGCACGATGATCTCGAACTGGCCGGACGCCACGTCGTCGGCGCCGGTGCCGCTGGTCTTGAGGGTCATGGTGATGTCGCCGGCAGCCGGATTCATCTGAATCACGCCCGTGGCGGTGATCGTCCCGCTCGCGCCACTCGCCTTGTCGTCCATGGTCATGACGACCTTGGCCGAATTCTTCTGGTCAGTGGTCGAGGTAATCGCGGAGCTGAGGTCGGCGACATTGTTGATCTTGGGTGCCGCGGCCTGGCCGAGCGCGCCACTCGGACCGCCTCCGGAGCCACAGCCGGCCAGCAGAGTGAGGCCGGCCACCGCCGCAACGCAGGCCAGGAGTCTCTTCCCGCGCATGCCCATGATCGCTCCCCATTTTTTGTTGCCCTGGCAGGACATCCGGACTCTAGCGCCCAAGGACGACATCTCGCCGAACCGATATCCGATGTTCACCTGGCCTGCTCGTAGGCTGTGGCCCGTGCGCCTCTACGTCGTCGATGCCTTCACCAACACGCCGTTCGCCGGTAACCCCGCGGGTGTCGTCCTGCTGGACCGCCCGGCCGACACCGCGTGGATGCAGTCCGTGGCCGCCGAGCTGAAACACGCCGAGACCGCCTTCGTGCGCGTCGACCGCATGGAAGACGCCATCGGGGCCGTCGCTGATGCTCAGACGCTGCCGCTGCGCTGGTTCACCCCCGAGGTGGAGGTCGACCTGTGTGGGCACGCGACCCTGGCCGCCGCGCATGTGCTCGGTGGCGATCGGGTCTTCAGCACCCGAAGCGGCCAGCTGCGCTGCGCGGCCAAGGACGGCTGGGTGCGCATGGACTTTCCCGCCGATCCACCGAAGCCCGTCGGCAGCCCCGACGGAACCGCTGGCGAAGCGGATGGCGCCGCGATCCAGGCACTCACCAAGGCACTGCCCGGGATCACCGTGCGGCAGGTGCTGCGCGGCAGGACCGACCTCGTCGTGCTGGCCGAAGACGCGGCCGAGGTTCGCGCGGTGCGGCCGGACTTCGACGCGGTCGCGCGCAGTGACGCCCGGCTCGTCGCGGTGACCGCGCCCGGCGACCGGCCGGGCATCGACTTCGTCAGCCGTGCCTTCGCGCCGGCCGTGGGCGTGGACGAGGACCCGGTGACCGGTTCGCTGCACTGCACGCTGGCGCCGCTGTGGGCGGATCGGCTGGGCCGTAGCGAGCTGGTGGCGGAGCAGGCGTCCGCGCGAGGCGGCACCGTGCGCGTGGAACTGCGCGGCGACCGGGTGGCGCTTGCCGGGCAGGCGGTCACCGTGGTCTCCGGCGAACTGGAGGTGTAGGGCCTGTCCCGCGCAGCGGATCCGCGGCACAGGCCCTCGATCAGGTCGGCTGGCTCGTCGTCGCGGCCGCCGGCAGCGGATGGGGTTCGGTGGCGGCCTGGACGAGCAACCTGGTGAACTCGTTCCAGAAGCGGATCAGCGATTCGTACGACTGGCAGAGGTCCTCGTCGGTGGCGCTGCTGGCGCGGTATTCGCTGACCGCGCGCAGTGCCCCGATCACCACCACGAACGCCTCGACGTCCCGTTGGGTGCGGACCTCGATGCCGGTGCTGCCCGACTCCGGAAGCAGGTCGAGAACGCGCCCGGCGTTGGCGTCGAGCCAGCACCACACGTCGATCTCCCACCAGCACCACACCCACTCGGGCTCCCGTGGCCCGCATGCCCAGGCGAGCATCGCGCGCAGCCGGCCGTCCTCCGGCGGGGCCGCGCTCACCGAGTAGACGATCTCGCGACCGAACGGGAGTAACGCGGGAAGCCGGTCCAGACGCTCCGCCAGCAACTTCCGCATCTGGGTGCATTCCTTGCGGATGGTCGCGATCATGCTCGCGGGGAAGTCCCCGACGACAAGATCCTCGGCCTGCCGGTCCCAGGTTGATGGCACGATTTCCTCGCTGTCGTCTCCGCGGTGTTGTTCTCGCGCTGTTGTTTCCGTGCTGTCGTTTCGGAGCTGTCGTTTTCGGGCTGTCAGCCGATAACCGGCGGAATCGTTGGCGTGTCATCGCCCCAGATGCTGCTGTCGCCCTTGATCAACCAGGTGGCCGGCTGAGCACCCTTGTCCTCCACCCTGCGGTAGCGCCGCCTCGGAGCCTCCGTGGGTTGGTCGCGCTCCTCGCCGGTGCCGTCGGCCGGGCCGGAGTTCCTTGGGGCGTCGGCACTTCCGGCCGGATCCCGGGGCGGGGCCGCCGACGGCACGGGCATCACGGGCGGCAGGGGAGCGACGGGCGGGGCCGGTGGCAGCGGTGACACGAGCGGAACCGGTGGCCTCACCTCGAACGGCGGCACCCGAGTGGCGGTCGGTGCCGACATGGGCGTTCTCGGTGGCGCAATGGGTTGCCGCACGGGCACGGGCGGTGGCGACACGGGAGGTGTCACGGACTGGGCAGCGGCCGGTGGTGTGGGAGC
>DASVLX010000027.1:0-10524 GCA_036384655.1 Pseudonocardiaceae bacterium | reverse complement strand
GGTCGTCCGCAACGATTTCCGTCTCGAGAACAAGGAGCGGATCTTCGTCGTCTCCGGGCCGAACCAGGGCGGCAAGACCACGTTCGCCCGCACGATCGGGCAACTGCACTATCTGGCCAGTCTCGGTTGCCTGGTGCCGGGCCTGCGCGCCGATCTGTTCCTGCCGGACGCGATCTTCAGTCATTTCGAGCGGGAAGAGGACATCACCAACCTGACCGGCAAACTGCACGACGACCTCAACCGCATCCACGGCATCCTGGACCGTGCCACGCCGAGCAGTTTGATCATCATGAACGAGGTCTTCACGTCGACCACGCTGCATGACGCGTTGTTCCTCGGCCGCAAGGTCCTGCAGTGGATGATCGACCTGGACCTGTTGGCCGTGTACGTGACGTTCGTGGACGAACTCACCCGGCTCGGCGACAGCATTGTCAGCGTGGCCAGCACGGTGGATCCGAACAATCCCGCCGAACGCACCTACCGAATCGTGCGCCGGCCGGCCGACGGTCGCGCCTACGCCATCACGCTGGCGGAGAAATACCGCCTCACCTACGACAACCTCACCGAGCGGATTCCGTCATGAAGGCATTCCTGCTCTATCCCGGCCAGGACGTCGACCTGGCCCAGGAGTTTCCCCCACACACCGAGGATCTCACCCGGGACCTGGAACTGGAAACCCTGTGGACCGCGATGGCCGGCGGCGACACGTTCCTGTTCTCGGTCGCTCGGGCCGTCATGCTGTCCCCTGTGGACGATCCCGAGATCATCCTGCGGCGCCAACGGATTCTGCGGGACTGCCTGGACAACCCGGACATGGTGCGCGCCATGTATGGACTCGCGGTCGAGGCGATCGAGGGAGAACGCCAGATCTGGCGCGGCCTGTTCAACTATCCCGACTCGATCCTGCACCGCTCGGTCGAGGTCCTGGAGATTTTCGTCGGCATTCTCCGGCGGCTGCGGGCACTCACCGACGAACATGTCGAAACCGTCAGGTCCGACGGCCTCACCGACGTTTTCACCCTGCTCGCCAAGGAACTCGACGACGAATACTTCGAGACGATCTCCGACCATCTGCGGCGCCTGAAGTTCCCACACGGCGTGCTGATCAGCGCCCAACTCGGCGAGGGCAACAGGGGCACCGACTATGTGCTGCGCAGCCCGCGCCCCAAACCGACCTGGCGGGCCCGGCTGTCCGGCCAGCGGCCGCCCACGTTCACGTTCGCCATCAGCGACCGCGACGAGGCCGGTTTCCGCGCCCTGTCCGAACTGCGCGACCGGGGAATCGACCAGGTCGCCAACGCACTCGCGCAGTCCTGCGACCACATCCTGAACTTCTTCCGGATGCTGCGCACCGAACTCGGTTTCTACGTCGGCTGCCTCAACCTGCATGAACGGCTTGCCGCCAAGGGTGAACCCAGCTGCCTGCCGGTGCCGGAGGCGCCGGGAACCGCCGCGCTGACCGCCCGCGGAATGTATGACGTGTGCCTGTCCCTGAGCCTGCCCGACCGCGTGATCGGCAACGATGTGGACGCCGACGGCAAGTCCCTGATCATGATCACCGGTGCCAACGAGGGCGGCAAGTCCACGTTCCTGCGCAGCGTCGGCCTGGCGCAGTTGATGATGCGCTGCGGCATGTTCGTGCCCGCCGAATCCCTGCGCGCGTCCGTCGCCGTCCAGGTGTTCAGTCACTACAAGCGCGAGGAGGACGCCAGCCTGCGCAGCGGAAAGTTCGACGAGGAACTGGCCCGGATGAGCGACATCGCGGACGAACTCACGCCGAACAGCCTGATCCTGTTCAACGAGTCGTTCGCCGCGACCAACGAGCGCGAGGGCTCCGAGATCGCCCGGCAGATCATCCAGGCGCTGACCGACCGCGGTGTTACCGTCGTCTTCGTTACGCACCTGTTCGACCTGGCGCACAGCCTCTACGCACGGAAACTGGACACGGCCCTGTTCCTCCGCGCGCAACGGCGACCCGACGGCCGACGCACCTTCCGCCTCGCGCCCGGCGAGCCGACACCGACCAGCCACGGCGAGGACCTCTACCGCCAGGTGTTCGGTGGACAGGCCGAGTCCGATCCGGAGGCCGAGTCCGATGTCACCGTCTCATGATCAGTCCGGCGGCCCTACCCACCGGCTGATCGTGCTGCGTCACGCCAAATCCGCCTGGCCGGACGGCGTTCCCGACGAGGACCGGCCGCTGGCCAGGCGCGGCCGCCGCGACGCACCCCAGGCCGGCGCGTGGCTGAAGAAGACCGATCATGTGCCGGACCGGGTGCTGTGCTCACCCGCCCGGCGCGCCCGGCAGACCTGGGACCTGGCCGCCGAGCAGTTGCGCAAGCCACCGCCGGTGGCCATCGAGCCACTGTTGTATGCCACCGACGAGGACACCGTTATCGACGTGCTGCGTGGCGTGTCGGACAAGGTCGGGACGCTGCTGATCGTCGGCCACGACCCGACACTGCAGAAGGTGATCTTCCGGCTGGCGGCCGTCGGTAACGGCGGCGATGATGACGCGCTGGACCGGATTCACGCGAAGTTCCCGACCTCCGCGATCGCCGTGCTTGCGCTGCCCGGCCGGTGGACCGACCTGAAGGCGCATGTCGCGGCGCTGACGGAGTTCGTCATCCCGCGTGGCTGACGGCCAACCCCCGGGCGAGATCGAGGCTCAGGAACCGGTCCAGGTGCACGAACGTCTCGAACTTCGCCCCCTCGGGCACGTCCGGATCGTCCGCGATGGAGGCGAGCACGTGCAGCACGGTCGCCGCGTCGAGGTTGTCCTCCAGCGCGTGGTACGCCCGATCGACCCGTTCCTGCGGCATGGCCGCGGACGGGTGACGAGCCCATGCCGCGATGTCGTCCCGCCAGCGACCCAGCGTCTCCGCTGCCCGAGCGAGGTCGGCCTCCCGCACCGAGACCGGGTGGTCGTGGCGCGCACCGAGCAGTGCCAGCCGCACCTCAAGCGGATCACGCCCGCCCGCGACCAGGTCGGCCAGGGTGGCCGACGGGCCCTGGTCCGTGTCCACCGGGCCGATGACCACGCGCACCGGTTCCCAGACGTCGCCAGCGCTGCCATCGACATCGATGACAACGTGGGCCGTTTCGCGGGGCGGAGCCGTGGCCAGCGACGGGGTCTGGATCCACAGCGCACTGAGATCCTGGGCCAGATCCGCGGGGATGTTCGGGCGCTCGGGCAACTCGGACGGCAGCAGCGTGGTGAACACCTGGCAGGCGGACAGTTCCTCCGTTACGCGTCGCAGCAGGTCAGCGACCATGATCGCGCGCAACTCGCGCAGCGTCGCCCGACGATCCACCCGCACACCGCGCACATGGATGCGGACCATCGCCCCGCGCCGGCCCACATGCACCACACGGTCAGAGCCGGAGTCCACCACTCGCAGCACCCTGCACCACGCTCCCGAATCCGTCAGGCCGCGCCGCCCGGTTTCTTGGCAAGCCCGACCAGAATACGCGACATCGATCCGACCTCGAACAAACTCGACCCGTCCGGGTACCAGTCCGGCGCGTACACGATTCCGGGTTCGATCAGCTCGAAATCACCAAAGAACGGCAGGAATTCCTCGCACGTCCGCAACTGACCGGGATTGGTGGTGTGTTCGTAGAACTCGACCAGTTCCCGCAGTGCCTGTTCCTCGGCCGGGCTGGTGGGATTCTCGTTGCTCATCGTCGACAGCATCAGCAGACTGCCCGCCGGCAACGCGTCCCGGTAGAAGGTCAGCGCATCGTCCGGCCGCTTGTTGTCCTGCAGGAAATGCAGCACCGACGAGATGAGCAGCACGACCGGCTCATCGAAGGAGATCAGTCCGGTCGCGACGATCCGCTTCCACAGCTGTTCGTACTCCAGGAGATCGCCGTAGAGGGCCTGGTGCCGTCCGCGGTCCGCATCCTGTTGCAGCAGAACCTCTTCGTGGGCATTGGCGATCGGCTCGTTGTCCACGTAGACCACCCGGGTGTCGCCCTCGGCGCGCACCTGGTCGGCGATCTGGTGGACGTTCGCGGCACCGGGCAAAGGCAGCCCGGCGCCGAGGTCGACGATCTGCCGATACCCGTGCGAACTCACGTATCGTACGACACGATTCAGCACGAGTCGGCATTCCCGGGCGTAATCTCCGATACGCGGGATGCCGTTCTCGATATGCTCGGCCGCGGCCCGGTCGACCGCGTAGTTGTGGTCGCCTCCGCAGAAGTAGTCGTAGATGCGTCCAGCGGACGGCTTGCTGATGCTGTTCTGAAGCGGCGTCGGCTCCGGCGTCTCGGCCACCAGCAACTCCTCTTGTGTCTGGGCGAGGCAACTCTTCCGCACAGGGTAGCGGTTTGAGGTCCGTTCGCGCGCCCCCCAGTACGTAACGGAGAAGCCTCGGAAGTGCCCGCTGCTGTGGCGCCCCGGACGGACAAACGGGATCATTGGCGCCGTGGGAACTCTGGCGGGCCAACCCAGCGGGTGGGCTGCGGGCGCGCGCTTCGCGCGCCTGATGCACCGCACCTCGAACCCGATCGTCATCGCACTGCTGCGCTCACCCCTGCACTGGCCGCTCAGCCGGTCGGTGCTGCTGATCACCGTGCGCGGCCGGCGGACCGGGCGCCCGTACACCCTGCCGGTCGTCTACGCCAAGATCGGTTCGACGATCCTCATCGTGCCAGGCGACCCCGAACACAAGACGTGGTGGCGCAACCTCCGCGAACCTGCCACGGTCGAGTTGCTGCTGCGCGGCCGGGAGGTCACCGGCGTCGGTCGGGCCATCCGCGCCCAGGACGACCTGACCACCGTCGCCGACGCGATGCGCGACTACCTCGCCGCCTTCCCGCCGTCGGCCGCGCAGCGCGGCCTGACCGTCGTCGAACACGAGGTGATCGACGACGAGACCACTCTCCGCGCCGCCGTCGCCAACGACGTCATCGTCCGCGTCGACCTGGACGCCGACTAGTAAAGCGGTCAGCACCTACTGCGGGACGCCCCGGCGGCGGAATCCGATCAGCCCGACGACCACGAGGATGACGGCGATGGCGGAGGTGATGAGGATCGTTGCCGTGGCCGGCTCGGTGGCGGGTAGGTCGACCGCGGTGAAGGGCAGCTTGTCCAGCACACTCGTGGGGATTTTGAGGATGTTGCCGAACAGCATCACGATCCAGGCGATGCCGACGACCGTCCAGGTCATGGGGCCGGCGAGTCGTGGCCACCAGCCGTAGGAGGCCAGCGCGACTCCGGCGATGATGCCCAGCGACGGCAGGTACGCCAGGCTGGCGACGGTGAGCCTGCCCGCCCAGGCCATGTCGGACGCCGAGTGGCCGTAAACGGCGCCCATCACGACCCCGGTGACGACGAGCACGACGACGGCGAGGATGGCGGCGAACAGGAGTCGGATGCCGGCGAGGCGCCACCGGGAAACACCGCCGGCGAGTCGGGGTTCGACCAGGCCGTGTTCCTCGTCGCCGCGCAGGCTGAGTAGTTGGCTGGCGACCAGCGTCGCGACGAGGAGCGCCGTGATGCGCACCCACAGGGCGATGATGCTGTTGAGGCCGCCGCCACCGGTGATCTGGGCGAGTTGCGCGCCGAGGTCCTTCATGTCGTTGATGGCCGACCCGAGCAGCACGCTCCACAGCGCGAGACCGATGATCCACGCGATCGCGGTTCGACGGTTGAGCAGCACCGTCAGCCCAAACTCCGTGGTCGCGAACCGATGCGCCCGGACGGGTCCCGAGCGCGGGCGCATGACTCCCGCGCCATAGTCGCGTCGAGCCTGGATGACGAACGCGGCGGCGACACACCCGAGGCACACGGCGATGACGAACACCAGGGGCAGCCACCGATCGTGGCCCCACGGGTCGGTCTTCTCGCCCCAGCCGATGGGTGACGCCCAGATGAGCGCGTTGCCTTCCAGATCGCCGACCGCGCGGACCAGGTAGCACACGGCGAACACGCCGAGCGCGAGGCCATTGGCGTCCCGGCCGGTGACGGTGAGCTGGTTGGTCAGCGCGGCAAGCCCCACACCGAGCAGCCCTACGGCACCCAGGGATGCTCCCATCAGCCACGAACCCGTCCAGCCGGTCCCGGCGGGGTCGAGTTTGTACAGTCCACAGACGACGGACACGCCGACCGCCGCGAGCACGCAGACGGCGGTCAGTGTGGCGACCGTCGCGGCAAGCCCGGAGCATGGCGCGATGGGGCGGGACCGGAGCAGTTCGGTGCGCCCATGCTCCTCGTCGGCGCGGTTGTTGCGGGTGACGAGGAACGCCATGCCGATCGCGAGCAGGCAGGCGGTGAACATCCACATCTCGGACCACACCGCCGCACCCAACCCGGTCGACGTGACCGTCCCGAACACGGTCCGCATCCCGACGCTGCCGGCCAGCATCGCCCGTTCCCCCAGCGCCGTGGGCGTGTTGAACTGGCTCTTGTAGTAGGCGGCCACCACATCCATCATGACCACGACGACGGCCAGCCACACGACCAGCCGGATCCAGTTGCGGCGCAGGAAGAAACCGGCCATCAGGCCCAAGCCGGCCAGGCTTGAGGTGCCGACGCGTGGCCGGGAAGCCGCGAGGACCGCGTTCATACCGCGGCCTCCGCCCTGGTTGCCGTGCGACCCTGCTTGTTGTCCTCGCCGTAGTGGCTGAGGAACAGTTCCTCCAGCGATGGCGGGTTGGCGGTGAGGTTGCGAGGATTGAGTGGGCCGAGGGCGGTGAGCGCCGTGCCGAGCCGGCCGGAGTCGACGGTGAAGCTGATCCGGCCGTTGTCTTCGCGAAAGTCGTACACCCCGGCCAGCGCAGCGACCGCGCTCGCGTCACCGTCCACTGTGGCGGTGACATGGGTGCCGGTGAGATGACGCATCTCGGAGAGCGTGCCCTGCTCCACGGTGCGGCCGGCGCGGATGATGCACACCTGGTCGGCGAGCTTCTCCACCTCCGAGAAAATGTGGCTGGACAGCAACACCGAGCGGCCCTCGTCCCGCACGTGCCGGATGGCCTCGGTGAACCGCATCTCCATGATCGGGTCGAGACCCGATGTCGGCTCGTCGAGAATCAACAGATCAGCGCGGGACGCCAGCGCGGCGACGAGTGCGACCTTCTGCCGGTTGCCCTTCGAGTAGGCCCGCGCCTTCTTGGCGGTATCCAGGTCGAACCACTCGATCATGTCGGCGCGCCGGGCGTCCTCGATGCCCCCGGACGCCCGGCCGAGCAGATCGATGATCTGCCCGCCGGTCAGGTTCGGCCACAGCGAAACCTCGCCCGGCACGTACACCAGCCGGCGGTGCAGCTCCACCGCCTGCCGCCACGGGTCGCCACCCAACACACGCACCTCGCCGCCATCGGCGCGCAGCAGACCGAGCAGGATCCGGATCGTGGTGGTCTTGCCCGAACCATTCGGGCCGAGGAACCCCAGCACCTGACCGGCTGGCAGCGCCAGATCAAGCCCGTCCAGGGCCCTGGTTGAGCCAAACGACTTCGTCAGACCGTGAATCTCGACAGCCTTCATGGCGTTTGCTTTCTCTCGAAGCTATCTTCGGGGCTATCTTCTGTGCTATCTGATGAGACGGTCGACGGCACCGTCAACCAAAATGTCCATGGCGGTCAGGAAATGCTCGCCGATGACGTCGCGCATGGTCACCGGCAGACACAGGGCGTAGATCACGGCGGTGAATTCCTCGACCGAGACCGTGCTGTCGAAGTGGTACCGCTCCAACACCTCGCGGACGAATCCCATGTCCAGCGCGACGAGTTCGGCCACCTTGTCGGGCGGCAGCTGCCGCATCATCGCCAGGCCGCCCTCCTGCGAGATCAGCCATGGATTCGCGGCGAAGTCACGGATCATTCCCTTCAACGCGTTCCCGAGATCCGCTTTCATTGGATGCTCCGGCATCGCCGCCGTGAAGTTGTCCGCGATCTGATTGAAGGACGACATGGCCGTCTCGGCGAACAGCAGCGCCTTCGACGGAAAGAACCCGTAGAACGCGCCCGTCGAGATGCCGGCCATCCGCGCCAACTCGCCAACCGTCGTCTTCTGGAACCCGTACCGCTGCCAGCAGTACCGGCACGACTCGATCAGCTTCGCCCTGATCGCGGCAGCCTCCGACTCGGTGAACCCTCGCGCCATACCACCTCCTGCGGAACGGTATGAACGAACCGTACCATTCATTCATACGGTCGCGGTAGGGTCTGCGCTGCCGCTGCTCCGTTCGGGCGATCTTCCTCTGCTCACCGCACTACCGGACCAGCCACTTTCCCCCTTCGGCCCCCATCTGAGTGATCGGCTCGGTATGTTCCTGGTTCGGAGCACCACGGGGAGTCGATGTGGGGAGCGGACGATGACCGAAGGGACCACGCCGAGCGGAAGTGGACAACCACAGGCGCCGGCCGGCGATCAGCAGCAGATCGCCGAGATTCAGGCCGAGGCGAGCCAGCAGCAGGCCCACGACGCGCAGTACGCGTACGCCTTCCAGCAGACGACCAGCGGCGCCGACCCCAGCGCTCTGCAGGCGTTCACGGTCCAGGACATGGCCCAACAGGCCGCCGGCGCGGGCAAGGGCTTCGAGTTCAGCCCGCAACAGATCGACGACATCCTCAAGGACGCCCAGGGTCTCCTTAACGATCTGCGAGGTGACATCCGGCTCGCCCAGCAGGCACATGCGGCGGTCAAGGCTCCGTCGCCGGACCCGGTGAGCCTGAAGTATGAGAAGGCCGCCAAGGACATGACCCAGCGGAACGTCGCGGTGATCCAGAGCCACTTCAATGCGATCAACGACTTTTATCAGAAGCTGCTTGCCACGAAGAACAACTACATCGAGAACGAAGGGCTGACGGCCGAGCAATGGAACCGACTCGCAAGCGGGCTCGACGCATGATCACGCGTTCCATCGCGCCGATGACCCTCGGCGTTGTCGCCGCAGCCGCGTTGGCCGGTTGCTCATCCGGTGGCGATGGTCTTGCACCGTCCGGTACGGCCGCGACGTCCGCAACCTCCGCGGCGTCCAGTGCCGCGCCGAAGGTGACGCATCCCCTGGACGCCAGCAAGGTCCTTGAGACGCCCTGCTCCGCGCTGACCACCAGCGACCTGGGCGGGATCTCCGTCGGTGCGGCGACAGGGCAGCCACGTCAGAGCGATTATGGCCCCGGTTGCGACTGGCAGGGCACCGTGTACGGAGCGTCAGCGGGTGCCAGCATTGGTTGGGAGACAATCGACAAGAAGGGTCTGTCGGACTATTACACGCAGAAGTCCGATGCCGGCTACTGGATTCCCACGACGGTCTCCGGATATCCAGCTGTGTTCGCTGATCTAAACGGCGATTACCGCTCCACCGGATCGTGCACGATTAACGTGGGTGTGAGTGATAGTCTGTATTTTCTCGCCACCGCGGACAGTGCTCCCGATGGCAATACGGCGTGTCAACGGGCGCGGCAGGCGGCGGCGGATGTGATCAAGAATCTTGGGGGTTCGTGATGGCGGGATTAACGGCGGAGCAGATTCACGACTGTTTCTATAACCAGGCCACCGGCACCGGTGGGTTGCAGGACGCGCAGGCGGCGTTGCGGAAGCTGGCGACCAGCTACCCGGACCGGGCGGCCAGCACGCAGCGGATGTTGGACAAGATCCGCGCCTGTTGGACCGGTGATGCCTCCGATCTGGCTGGGCAGGGTCTGGCGCCGATCGCGGAGGGGTTGCTCGCGCATGGTGAGGCGCTGACTACCGCTCAGGATGGTGTGTCGCAGCAGGCGCAGGCCTGGCACACGACCAAGAACGCGATCCAGCAGGTTCCGCCTTCGCCGTCGCCGGTGGATTACGCGAAGGCGGCGGGGACCGCCATCCTCACCGGTGGCACGAGCGCGATCCCGCAGGGCGTGTCGATGGTGAAGCAGGTCATGAACCATGACTCGGTCAGTCAGGCCAATGTGGACGCCTACAACTCCTACAACGGCACGACCGACACCAACACCGGCGGCATGCCGACGCTGACTCCCTTGCCGGCCAGCAACTCCGCTCCGCTGACGATCAGCGTGCCGGCCGCGGCCGCGCCCGCCGCGCCCAGCGGCGGTCAGGCCGCCACCGGTTCGGTCGGCACGACCCACGCCTCCGGCGGTAGCGGTCACGGTGGCGCGAGTGCCGCCCCCGCGTCGGCTCCGGCCGCGCCGAGTCCCGCCGCGTCGGGTCCTGCGGTGCCCCCGCCGCTCGGTGGCACCACCACGTCCGGTGCGACAGCGCCGACAGTCCCGACGGTCCCGACCGCGCCGGTCGGCTCAACCCCGGTGGGCGGCGGTGCCGGTGTGGGAGCCGCTGGCGTCGCGGCCGGTCTCGGTGCGGTGGACGATCTGCCCGGCTATGTGCCCGGTTCGATCAGCAACATCCTCAGCGGTGGAAGTTCGGCGGAGCCGGGGTTCTCGGGCGCGCTCGACGAGCCCGGCGGTGGCTCGGCCGGTGGCCGCCCCGGCGGTGTCGGCTCGGGATCCGGTGCGGGTTCCGGCACCGGCGGCGGTGCGCGCAGCGGTGCCCGCGCGGTCAGCGAACCGACG
>DASVLX010000026.1:0-26565 GCA_036384655.1 Pseudonocardiaceae bacterium | reverse complement strand
TCGAAGGGCAGCGGGCCGGGATCGGCGGCCAGCGGCGCCGCGGCACCCGGATCGGCCGGCGCGGTCGGTCGCGGCGCGAGATGGGTCAGGGGCCGGACCCTGGTCGTGGTGGAGTCGGAGCCGTCGATCGGGAACACCCGGCTGCCCGGTGCCGGCAGCAGGCCGCGGGTGCGTCGGCGCACCTCCACCAGGCTCAGCCGGTCGGCCGGGTCGCGGGCCATCAGCCCGGTGATGATGCCGGTCACCGTGTTGTCGCCGCTCGGCCTGGGGATCTCGCCGTCCAGCAACTGTTTGACGGCGGCGTTCAGGGTCGCCAGCGGGGCGGCGTCGGGGAACGGCGGTTGACCCTCGACGGCGGTGAACAGCGTCGCGCCCAGGCCCCACAGATCGGCGGCCGGCGTGACCGTGTCGTCCCGGATCACCTCCGGCGCGACGTACGAGGGATTACCGAGCGCCAGCCCGCGGTCGGTCAACGTCGACTCGGACACGGTTTGGGCGATGCCGAAATCGGTCAGCTTGACCTGTCCGTCGTCGCCGACCAGCACGTTGCCGGGCTTGACGTCGCGGTGGATGACGCCGTGCCGGTGCGCGGTGTCCAGGGCGGCCGCCACCGCGTCGGCGACCAGGGCGGCCTGCGCGACGGTCAGCGGCCCGTGCCTGCGGACCAGTTCGGCGAGGCTGCGTGCCGGCAGCAGTTCCATCACCACGAACGGGTCGACGCCCTCGGTGACGACGTCGTAGACGGCGACCACGTTCGGATGGGTGAGGGCCGCGATCACCCGCGCCTCGCGCATGGTGCGATCGCGCAGTGTGGCGGCCTCCGCCTCGGTGAGGTCGGGCCGCAGCCGTACCTCCTTGATCGCGACCTGGCGATGCAGCAACTCGTCGTAGCCCAGCCACATCACGCCCGCCGGGCCCTCACCGAGCACCCGCCGCAGCCGGTACCGGCCGGCGATCAACCGGACCGCCTGGTGAGTGTCGGGGGTGGGCGCGGTCACCCGCTCATTCTCCCCATCGGACGACACGCCGTTCGCGGTGCCGTTCCCGGCGCCGATCCGAGCAGGACTCGCGATGGCGTCTCCGCCACCGTCCAGTCCGGTTCGGACCGATGCGTTGAGCCCATCTGAATCGTTTACAGCGAGCATGCTCACATGAGCCAACCGATCTTGGCTGGTTTCCGTACCATCGCTGGATATGACAGTGCCGTCCGAGCAGCGGCCCGAATCCCCTGGACCATCGCCCGAACCAGCGACGGCCGCTCGGGCATCGGCAGCCGACACGTTGACATTGGCCGCCGAGTTTCCGGCCGCCACCAAGCAACAGTGGCGTGAGAAGGTGCGCGCGGTCCTGGTGAAGGCCGGCCGTCGCGGCGCCGACACCGCCGAGGCGCCCGAGGACCTGATCGCGCGCAACACCTACGACGGCATCAGGATCGCCCCGCTGTACACGGCCGAGGACCAGGCGCCGCCGGCCGGCTTCCCGGGCCTGCCGCCGTTCGTGCGCGGCGGAGCGCCAGAGGGCCATGTGGCCGCCGGCTGGGACCTGCGCGGCCGCTACGCGGAACCGGCCGCCGACACCGTCAACGCGGCCATGCTCGCCGACCTGGAGAACGGCATCAGCTCCCTGTGGCTGGTGACCGGGCCGGAGGGTCTGCCGGTTGACGCGTTGGAGGCGGCGCTGAACGGCGTGCTGCTGGACCTGGCACCCGTCACCCTGGAACCCACCGGCTCGCCGGATGATGTCCGGGCCGCCGTGGGTGCGCTGCTCGCCCTGCACACCAAGCGCGGGATTCCGGCCAGCGAGGTCGGTGGCAACCTCGGTATCGACCCGATCGGCCGGGCCGCGCGGTCTGGCGGTGAGCCGGCCCTTGACCTGCTCGGCACGGCCGCCGAGCACGCCCACGCCTATCCGGCGCTGCGCACCGTGGTCGTGGACGCCCTGCCGTACCACGACGCGGGCGGATCGGACGCCCAGGAACTGGCCGCCGCGGTGGCCACGGCGGTGACCTACCTCCGTGGCCTGACCGCCGCCGGGCTGGACATCAACACCGCCGCCCGGCATATCGAGTTCCGCTACGCGACCACCGACGAGCAGTTCGCCGGCATCGCCAAGCTGCGCGCGGCCCGCCGGCTGTGGGCGCGCGTCACCGAGGTCAGCGGCGCCGGCCCGGCGTTCCGCGCGGCGCGGATCCACGCGGTGACCTCGGCGCCGATGATGACCCGGCGCGACCCGTGGGTGAACATGCTGCGCGGCACGGTCGCCTGCTTCTCGGCCGGCATCGGTGGTGCGGACGCGGTCACCGTGGCGCCGTTCGACGCGGCGCTCGGCCTGCCGTCGCCGTTCTCCCGGCGCATCGCGCGCAACACCCAGGTGATCCTCCTGGAGGAGTCGAAACTGGCCGGGGTGATCGACCCGGCCGGCGGTTCCTGGTACGTGGAGTCGCGGACCGACGCGCTGGCCCGTGAGGCGTGGCGGATCTTCACCGAGATCGAGCGCGCCGGCGGGATCGTCGCCGAGCTGGCGTCCGGCCGGATCGCCGAGCAACTGGCGCAGACCTGGGTGAAGCGGTCGGCCAACATCGCCACCCGCCGGGACGCGATCACCGGCGTCAGCGAGTTCCCGAACCTCACCGAGGAGTCCGTGGACCGGCCGGCCGCGCCCGAGCAGGCCGGCGGTGGGCTACCCCGGGTGCGCTACGCGCAGGCGTTCGAGGCACTCCGCGACGCCTCCGACGCGGAACTGGCTCGCACCGGCCACCGTCCCGCGGTGTTCCTGGCGACGATCGGCCCGGTCGCCGCGCACACCGCCCGTGCCACCTTCGCCGCGAACCTGTTCGCCGCCGGCGGCATCGAGACCCCCTCGGCGGGCGCGACCAGCGTTGTGGACGAGATCGTCGCGGCGTTCACCGCCAGCGGGCTGCCGGTGGCCTGCATCTGCGGCACCGACACCGCCTACGCGGAGCAGGTCGCGCCGCTGGCCAGCGCGTTGAAGGCCGCCGGCGCCACTCGTGTGGTGCTCGCCGGGCCGCGGAAGCCGGAATACACTGACGCGGGGGTGGACCAGTTCATCTATCGCGGCTGCCCGGCGCTGGACGTGCTGACGGAGACTCTGGAAACCCTGGCAATCCATCCGGAGGCGGAGAAGTGACCGAGATTCCGAGTTTCGCCGATATCGAGCTGGGCGAGCCGGCTCCGGTCGAGCAGTCCGAATGGCTGCGGGCGCTGTCGGAACGCACCGGAAAGTCCGCCGACGCGCTGTCCTGGGAAACCCCGGAGGGCATCGCGCTCAAGCCGGTCTACACCGCCGACGATCTCGCCGGCCTGGATTTCCTGCACACCTATCCGGGTATCCCGCCGTATCTGCGCGGGCCGTACCCGACGATGTACACCAACCAGCCGTGGACGATCCGCCAGTACGCCGGGTTCTCCACCGCCGAGGCGTCGAACGCCTTCTACCGGCGCAACCTCGCCGCCGGCCAGAAGGGCCTGTCGGTGGCCTTCGACCTGGCCACCCACCGCGGCTACGACTCGGACCACCCCCGGGTGGCCGGTGACGTCGGCATGGCGGGCGTGGCGATCGACTCGATCTACGACATGCGCCAGTTGTTCGCCGGCATCCCGCTGGACCGGATGAGCGTGTCGATGACCATGAACGGCGCGGTGCTGCCGATCATGGCGCTGTACGTGGTCGCCGCCGAGGAACAGGGCGTGCCGCCGGAGAAGTTGGCCGGGACCATCCAGAACGACATTCTCAAAGAGTTCATGGTCCGCAACACCTACATTTATCCGCCGCAGCCGTCGATCCGGATTATCTCGGATATCTTCGCCTACACCTCGGCGCGGATGCCGAAATTCAACTCGATCTCCATTTCCGGTTACCACATGCAGGAAGCCGGAGCCACCGCCGATCTGGAGCTCGCCTACACGCTCGCGGACGGCGTGGAATACGTGCGCGCGGGTCTTGCCGCCGGCCTGAACATCGACGCTTTCGCGCCCCGGTTGTCGTTCTTCTGGGCGATCGGCATGAACTTCTTCATGGAAGTCGCGAAGATGCGCGCCGCCCGGTTGCTGTGGGCGAAGCTCATCAAGCAGTTCGAACCGCGCAATCCCAAGTCACTGAGCCTGCGCACGCACTGCCAGACCTCCGGCTGGTCACTGACCGCGCAGGACGTCTACAACAACGTGATCCGCACCTGCGTCGAGGCGATGGCGGCGACCCAGGGACACACCCAGTCCCTGCACACCAACGCGCTGGACGAGGCGTTGGCGCTGCCGACCGACTTCTCCGCCCGGATCGCCCGCAACACGCAGTTGTTGCTGCAACAGGAGTCCGGCACCTGCTCGGTGATCGACCCCTGGGGCGGCAGCGCGTTCGTGGAACGCCTGACCTATGACCTCGCCCGGCGCGCCTGGGATCACATCACCGAGATCGAGGCGGCCGGCGGCATGGCGCGCGCGATCGACGCGGGCATCCCCAAGCTGCGTATCGAGGAGGCCGCCGCGCGGACCCAGGCGCGCATCGACTCCGGCCGCCAGCCGGTGATCGGCGTGAACAAGTACCGGGTCGCCGACGACGAGCAGATCGACGTGCTCAAGGTCGACAACGCCGAGGTGCGCGCGCAGCAGATCGAGAAGCTGCACAAGCTGCGCGCGGAACGCGACGAGGAGGTCTGCCAGACGGCGCTGCGCGCGCTGACCGCGTCCGCCGAACGCGAGCCGGTCGGCGGCGGTGCCCGCGAGGGTGATCCGCTGGCGGACAACCTGCTCGCGCTGGCGATCAACGCGGCCCGCGCCAAGGCCACCGTCGGCGAGATCTCGGACGCGTTGGAGAAGGTGTGGGGGCGGCATTCCAGCCCCATCCGTACGATTTCCGGCGTGTATCGCCACGAGGCCGGCGCATCGCCCAAGGTGGAGCAGGCCAGGCAGCTGGTTGCCGAGTTCGCCCGCGAGGAGGGCCGGCAGCCACGCATCCTGGTCGCCAAGATGGGCCAGGACGGCCACGACCGCGGCCAGAAGGTGATCGCGACGGCCTTCGCCGACATCGGCTTCGACGTCGACGTCGGCCCGCTGTTCCAGACCCCGGCCGAGGTCGCGCGGCAGGCCGTCGAGGCCGACGTGCACATCGTCGGGGTGAACTCGCTGGCCGCCGGTCACCTGACGCTCGTCCCGGCGCTGCGCGACGAACTGGCCGCGCTGGGCCGGTCGGACGTGATGGTCGTGGTCGGCGGTGTTATCCCGCCGCAGGACTTCGACGCTCTGCGGGAGGCCGGCGCGAGCGCGATCTTCCCGCCGGGCACGGTGATCGCCGAGGCGGCGATCGACCTGATCCGCGATCTGGCCAAGCGACGCGGGCTGAAGTTGTAGTGGTGCTGTCCACTGTGCGGAAGATCGACGTCGCCGAGTACGCCGCCGGGGTGCGGGCGAACGACCGGGCGATGTTGGCGCGGGCGATCACGCTGGTCGAGTCGACGCGCCCGGACCACCAGCAGCAGGCGCAGGAACTGCTGGTGGAGTTGTTGCCGGACTCCGGCGGCGCGCACCGGGTTGGCATCACGGGCATGCCCGGTGCGGGCAAGTCGACCTTCATCGACGCGCTCGGCGGCATGTTGACGCAGGCCGGGCACCGGATCGCGGTGCTCGCCGTCGACCCGTCATCCAGCCGCACCGGCGGCAGCATCCTGGGCGACAAGACCAGGATGGCCAAGCTGGCCGCCGATCCGTCGGCGTTCATCCGGCCCTCGCCCACCTCCGGCACGCTCGGCGGAGTGGCCCGGGCGACCCGCGAGACCATCGTGTTGATGGAGGCCGCCGGCTACGACATCGTCCTGGTCGAGACGGTCGGCGTCGGCCAGTCCGAGGTCGCGGTGGCCAACATGGTCGACTGCTTCGTCTACCTGACCCTGGCTCGCACCGGGGACTCACTGCAGGGCATCAAGAAGGGCGTCGTCGAACTCGCCGACCTGATCGTGGTCAACAAGGCGGACAGCGAGCGCGAACTGGACGCCCAGAAGGCCGCGCGCGAGTTGCATGGCGCGCTGCGGCTGTTGCGCGGACCGGATGCGGTGTGGCGTCCGCCGGTGCTGACCGCCAGCGGGTTGTACGCGATCGGACTGGACGCGGTGTGGACACAGGTGGAGCGGCACCGCACCGTGATGACCGAACACGGCGAGTTCGAGGTGCGGCGGCGCCGGCAGCAAATGGACTGGACCTGGTCGATGGTGCGGGAGTCGTTGCTGGCCAAGCTGAACGCCGATCCGGCCGTGCGGGCTCTGGTGCCCGACGTCGAGCGGCAGGTACTGGCCGGCACGATCACGCCGACGCTGGCCGCGCAGCGCATCCTCGACGCCTTCGGCGTCGGCTGACCGGTCTGGCCCGGTGATTCGCGGCGACCGCGACAGGCTTCGTGATCGCCGAGTGCGCTCTCGCCGTTGAGTGATCGCTCAACCCAGGGCATCCGCTGATCCCCGTTACCTGGTGCCGCCGCCACCCGATCCGGGCGATTCCCGGCCCATGATCGGCCTGCGGGCTCGCGTTGCGACCGTCACGCTCTGGCTCCGCGCGTTAGGCGTTGTCTCGGCCGGTGCTGCTTGTGGGGGGACCCACCCCCGCCCCCTCCCACCCCGTTCCCCGTTGCGGCGGACGCTCGGCGGGCGACCGGCAGCACGAGACGACAGGCCACACCGGTGGCCTGCGGCTGCGTGGGCACGGCAGCTCACGGCACGGCGGCGGTCGGCCGGGCGGCCGGCGGTGAGCGGCGCACGCACCAAGGTGGATCTTGGTAGTGGTGCCAGTTTCCGCTACTCGCTGTGATCTATCTCGGGCGCCCTGGCCTAGGCAAACGTCGGCGAGACCCGCCCCGCCGAGGCGGTCCACAGGCTGGGACGGCTGGTGGTGGCCTTGGACTTGTGGTTACGCAGTGGAAACATTCGGGCCGAACTGCGCCAGCCGTTTGGCGCAGCGATGTGACCGGCGACCGGTTCCCAGGGGTATTTCGTACCGTTGCGTAGCGTAAGTTTCGGGACCATAGTCGACATCGGGGGTTAGTCGTCGGCCGTTGATGAGCCGGCGGCGAGCTTGCGCAGGGAGGAGTTGCCGTGACGGTCGTGCATGCACGTCCGGACCAGCCCGAGGACGTTGGTGACGCAGAGCATCGACAGGCGGCGGTAGTGCTGGGTGCGGATGGCGTCACCATGTCTCCCGTCGAGGACATCGGTGCGGGGCGTGGTCCGGCGTGGTTGGACGACTGGCTCGCCAACCACATGGGTGATCTGCTGGCCTGGCGTCGCGGCATACACGCCCATCCCGAACTGGCCAGGCACGAGTACGCCACCACCGACCTCGTCGCGGAACAACTGCGGTCCGCCGGCCTGAACCCGACACTGCTGCCCGGCGGCAGCGGCGTGCGGTGCGACATCGGCACCGGCGAGTACTGCGTGGCCCTGCGCGCCGACATGGACGCCCTGCCGCTGACCGAGAAGACCAACCTGCCGTACCGGTCCATGGTGGACGGTGTGTGCCACGCCTGCGGCCACGACCTGCACACCGTGGCCCTGCTGGGCGCGGCCCTGGCCCTCGCGGCCGCCGGCGAGCTGCCCGGCCGGATCCGGCTGATCTTCCAGCCCGCCGAGGAGGTCATGCCCGGCGGTGCGCTGGATGTGATCAGCGCCGGCTGCCTGGACGGCGTCGAGCGGATCTTCGGCCTGCACTGCGACCCGCGGCTGCCCGTCGGCCGGGTCGGCACCCGGATCGGCCCGATCACCGCCGCCGCGGACCTGCTCGAACTCCGACTGACCTCGCCCGGTGGACACACCTCCCGGCCGCACCTCACGGCGGACCTGGTGCACGCGCTCGGCACGGTGATCACCGGCCTGCCCACCCTGTTGTCCCGCCGTGTCGACCCGCGCTCCGGCACCGTGCTGGTGTGGGGAGCCGTGCACGCCGGCAAGGCAGCCAACGCCGTCCCCGAGACCGGCCTGCTGCGCGGCACCCTGCGCACCGGCGACCAGGACACCTGGACGGAACTGGAGCCACTGGTCGCCGACCTGGTGCGGTCGCTGCTGCTGCCCACCGGCGTCGGCTTCGAGCTGCGCCACCAGCGCGGCGTGCCGCCGGTCGTCAACGAGCCGGAGAGCACCCAGATCCTGCGGGCCGGCGTGACCGCGGCGCTCGGCGACGACGCGCTCGCCGGCACCCCGCAGTCCTCCGGTGGCGAGGACTTCGGCTGGTACCTGCAGCATGTGCCGGGCTCGTTCGCGCGCCTGGGCGTGTGGTCGGGACATGGTCCGAAATGCGACCTCCACCAGCCGACCTTCGTCCTCGACGAGCGGGCGCTGCCCAACGCCGTGCGGGTGTTGGTGCACGCGGGCCTGGCCTCGCTGGCGCACTGAACGGCCGGCATCGGCCGGGCGACGGTCATCGTGGTGGTCATGACGATCACCACGCCCACTCCGGTTCCCTGATGGCCGTGAACGCCGCGCGCAGCCGGATGAACAGCCCGGTGGGATCGCGCAGGTCGTCGGGACCGGCGTGAATCACCCGCCAGCCGCGCCGACGCAGCTCGGCCCGGCGGTCCTGTTCTGGCGTGTACTCGACGGCGATCCGGGCCCCGGGCCACGCGAAGTCCAGCACGTGGCGCGGTTCGTCGGGCGGACCGTCGAGTTCGTACTGGCAGACGGGCACCGGAAAGCGGCCGTCCACGATGGTCAGCAGCAGGCCGCTCTGGCCCGGGCTCTCGGGCCTGCCGGTCGCCAACGCCAGTAGGTCGGCGGCCTGCTTGGTGCCGCGCTGGTCCCGGCGCCGTGCCAGCCGGCGCGCCACCTCGGCGCGGAACAGGTTGCGGGCCTCCGGCGGCAGCGGGCCCAGCGCCTGGTCGGCGCAGGCCAACGCGTTGCGCCGGGCCGAGCCGCACAGGATGTCGGTGATCGCCGACTCCAGGCACAGCACCCGGAGGCCGTCAAGTAGCACGATGTCGTCGTCGCGCAGCGGTCCCTGATGGACCACCAGGCCCTGCCGGGAGCGAACCCGTCGGTCATAGGGGACCAGGACATGGATCGGGAACCCGCCGGCCGCGGTGCAACCGAACAGCGCCGCCGCCGTCGGCCCGGTGATCACACTGTCCGGGCCGGCGAGTAACAGGGCCCCGGCGCCGCGGGTGCGCAGATCACGTGCCCGGTGGGCGTCCAACAGGACGCCACGGCCGAAGCCGACCAACCGGCCCTGGTCGACGGCACTCCGCAGATCGCCGCCGTACATGTCCCGGGCGTGCTGATAGGTGTAGGCGCCGTGCAGGCCGGACGGAACGCTGGCCGCGATGCCGCCGGTGGTGAAGCGGGGGCTCTCCGTGACTGTGATCATGCGACCAGCTTGCGCATGATCGGCGGCGCCGGAAAGCCCGAATCGTCAGCCTGTGGATAACTTCCGGCGGCGGTGGATCATCCGTGCGAGGGAACCGCGCACCGTGCTACGGGGGGAGTGGCCCTTCAGGGGGCCAGGCCGCCGCAGGGCCGGATGCGCAGGCTGGCCACGTAGTCGGCCGGTGCCCCCGCCGCCTCCGCCGCGTCGGCGATCACGCCGAGATAGCGGGCGGAGGGCAGGCCACCCTCATAGGCGTCCAGGACATACAGCCAGGACAGCGCCGAGCCCTCCAGCGTCTGCACCCGCAACCGGATCTTCTTGTGCAGGCCCAGTTCCGAGCCCTCCCACTTGTCGAGCCGGCTCTCGTCCTCGGGTGTCACGTCGTAGAGGACGCAGAACACCTCCGAGTCGTCGGCCTCGACCACGGTGGCGAGCGCGCCCTCCCAGGCGAGATCTTCGCCGCCGAACGTCAGGCGCCAGCCCAGCAGCCATCCGGTGCCCGCCATCGGAGAATGCGGGGCTCGCTCCATCATCTGGGCCGGGTCCATGTTCGACCCGTACGCGGCGTACAACGGCACCCCGACAGCCTAGCGACCTCGTCACCGGTTGCCCTGATCGGCGAGATCTCGCCAAATCGGATGAGCGTACTGTTAAGCCGGCCAACACAGCCTCTAGCAGACAGCCCCAGACCGGCTGAACCTGCCGCCCGGAACACTGGGTGGCGCACCGCCCGCGCCGGCGACCATTCGCAAGGAGGAAAAGTGACCCGCATCGTGATCATGGGTGGCGGACCGGCTGGCTATGAGGCGGCTCTCGTCGCCGCACAGCACGGCGCCGACGTGACCGTGATCGAGCCGGAGGGCTTTGGTGGCGCCTGCGTGCTCTACGACTGCGTGCCGTCCAAGACCTTCATCGCCTCGGCCGGCGCCCGGTCGGCCTTCCGTGACGCCGACGAGCTCGGCATTCGTACCCACGACCGCGCCGCCGACGTCGACCTGCCGGTCGTGCACGGCCGGGTGCGCGCGCTCGCCCTGGCGCAGTCCGCCGACGTCAAGTCACGGCTGCAGGGCGAGGGCATCCGGGTGATCGGCGGCTATGCCCGGTTCGCCGACGACCGGCCCGGCTTGGCCCGCCACAAGGTCGCGATCGATCTCAACGACGGCGGTGTGGAGACCGTCGAAGCCGACGTCGTGCTCATCTCCACCGGCGCCAACCCGAGGATCCTGCCGGGCGCGCAGCCCGACGGTGAGCGGATTCTCACCTGGCGGCAGATCTACGACCTGCCGACGCTGCCGGAACACCTGGTCGTGGTCGGTTCCGGTGTCACGGGTGCCGAGTTCGCCTCCGCCTACACCGAACTCGGCGTGCGCGTCACCGTCGTGTCCAGCCGGGACCGCGTGCTGCCCTACGAGGACGCCGACGCGGCGGCCGTCCTGGAGGAGGTGTTCGCCGAGCGCGGTGTCCGACTGGTCAAGAACGTGCGGGCGGACAAGGTGCGGCGGGTCGGTGACGGCGTCGTCGTGCATCTCGCCGACGGCCGGTCACTGGAGGCCAGCCACGCGCTGATGACCGTCGGATCGGTGCCCAACACCGACGACATCGACCTCGAACGGGTCGGGATCAAGCCCGGCCCCGGCGGGTTCATCTCGGTGGACCGAGTGTCACGGACCAGCGCGCCCGGCATCTACGCGGCCGGCGACTGCACCGGCGTGCTCATGTTGGCGTCGGTGGCCCAGATGCAGGGCCGCATCGCCATGTGGCACGCGCTTGGTGAGGGCGTCACACCGATCAAGCTGAAGACCGTGGCCGCGAACGTCTTCACCCACCCGGAGATCGCCGCCGTCGGCATCAGCCAGCAGGCGATCGACTCCGGCGCGGTGCCCGCGCGGACCGTGATGCTGCCGCTGTCCGGCAACGCGCGCGCCAAGATGGAGGGCCTACACCGGGGCTTCGTGAAGCTGTTCTGCCGGCCCGCCACCGGCGTCGTGATCGGCGGTGTCGTCGTGGCGCCCAACGCCAGCGAACTGATCCTCAGCATCGCGCTGGCCGTGCAGAACCAGCTCACCGTCGACGACCTGGCCCTGACCTTCTCGGTGTATCCGTCGCTGACCGGTTCGATCACGGAGGCCGCGAGGCAGCTGATGCGCCACGACGACCTCGGCTAGTTGTTCCGCCGTCCCAGGCGGCGCTGGCCGGCGTTCTCGGTCGCTCGCGCACGGAAGTGCGCCACGCTCCCTGCGGCCTTGGCCCGCATCCACCTGGAACGCCGGAACAGGCTGGGGTTCAGAGGCGCGCTGGTACGCGTAGCCGCAGTACGCCAGGCGGCTTGCGGCTTGGGGTTTGCGCCGCAACCACCCGGGACGTCGGGAACCTATCCGGCCACCCCCAAGCACATCGATCAAGCGCGGCCTGGTGGGAGATCACGTCCACCGGGGTGTTCTGGTCACCAAGCCGACTCGTTCCGGTCTGCGCTCACGGGTAGCGTTGTGCGCGGAATCTCACCGGCTTGGGAGGGTTGATGACGGGTCCCTTGTCGCCGCCCGAGCTTGGCGATCGGCTCGGTCCCGCGCAGCGGGAATTGGCCTGGCAGCGGCTGACCTCCGAGCCGTTCGACCTGGTGGTGATCGGCGGCGGGGTGGTTGGCGCCGGCACCGCGCTGGACGCCGCCACGCGCGGGCTGCGGGTCGCCATGGTCGAACAGCGCGATCTCGCGTCCGGCACGTCCAGCCGGTCCAGCAAACTGTTCCACGGCGGCGTGCGCTACCTGGAACAACTGGAGTTCGGGCTGGTGCGTGAGGCGCTGCGGGAACGCGAGCTGATGCTCACCCGGCTGGCCCCGCACCTGGTCAAACCGGTCGGATTCCTGTACCCGCTGCGGCACCGGCTCTGGGAACGCCCCTACACCGCCGCCGGACTCTTCCTCTACGACCGGATGGGCGGCGCCCGCTCGGTGCCGGGACAGCACCACCTGACCCGTGCCGGCGCCTTGCGGCTGTTCCCGGCGCTGCGGCGCGACGCGCTGATCGGCGGCATCCGCTACTACGACGCGCAGGCCGACGACGCCCGCCACACCCTCACGGTCGCCCGCACCGCCGCCCACTACGGCGCGGTGATCCGCACCTCCACCCAGGTCGTCGGGCTCCTCAAGGAGGTCGACCGGGTTTCCGGGGTGCGGGTCCGGGACGTCGAGGACGGCCGGGAGGCGGACGTGCCGGCCGGAGCCGTGGTCAACTGCACCGGCGTGTGGACCGACGAGGTACAGAAACTGTCCGGCAGCCGGGGCCGGTTCCGGGTGACCGCCAGCAAGGGCGTGCACATCGTGGTGCCGCGCGACCGGATCGTGGGAGAGTGCGCGCTGGTGCTGCGCACCGAGAAATCGGTGCTGTTCGTGGTGCCCTGGGGAAACCACTGGATCATCGGCACCACGGACACCCCGTGGCGCCTGGACCTCGCCCACCCGGCCGCCAGCAAGGGCGACATCGACTACCTGCTCGATCACGTCAACGCCGCACTCGCGACCCCGCTGACCACCGAGGACATCGAGGGCGTCTACGCCGGGCTGCGGCCGCTGCTGGCCGGCGAGAGCGAGGACACCTCCCGGCTGTCCCGCGAGCACGCGGTCGCCAGGGTCGCGCCCGGACTGATCGCCATCGCCGGCGGCAAGTTCACCACCTACCGGATCATGGCGGCGGACGCCGTGGACGCGGCCGGCGGCGAACTACCCGGCCGGCTACAGCCGTCGATCACCGACAAGGTGCCGCTGCTCGGCGCGGACGGCTACCACGCGCTGATCAACCAGGCCGACCAGTTGGCCGCCCGGCATGGCCTGCACCCGTACCGGGTGCGGCACCTACTCAACCGTTACGGATCACTGATCCACGAGGTGCTCGCGCTCGCCGAGACGGATCGGGACCTGCTCAAGCCGGTACCCGCCGCACCCGACTACCTCCGCGTCGAGATCGTCTACGCGGCCAGCCACGAGGGCGCGCTGCACCTGGAGGACGTGCTGACCCGGCGCACCAGGATCTCCATCGAGTACCCGCACCGGGGCGTGGACTGCGCGCTGCCCGTCGCCCATCTGATGGCCCGCATACTCGGCTGGGACGACCAACGGATCGTCCAGGAGGTCGACGCCTACACCGCGCGGGTGGCCGCCGAACGCGAGTCCCAGACCCAGCCCGACGACCAGACCGCCGACGCCCGCCGGAGTGCGGCGCCCGAGGTGCGCAGCATCGCGGGCTGACCTCCCAGGCCACGCCGGTTGCACTGCCGGCCGTTCAGCCTGCGGCGGACACTGCTTCGTCGACCAGCTCGGTCAGTTCGGCTGCCAGCAGGCGATAGTCGGCCGGGGCGATGGTGCTCCACGGTTCGCCGCCGGGCTCGGAGCGGCGCAACTGCAGGTAGCGGCCCTTCGGACTGTCGAAGAAGCTGACCACCCGTGGCGCACGGACCCGCCGCCCCCGGTGGTCCCGGGCGGACGCGCCGAACTGGCCCTGCCGGCGCGCCCTGGTGACCATGACCCGTAACGCGGCGGCGTCGGCGGCCCGCACGCCACGCGACAACAGCCGGTGTTCGAACTCCTCCGGGCTCTGCGCGTCGGCCGCGGCGACCTCCAGATCGACGCTGGGCAGCGTGACCGAGGCACCCGGCCCGGCGGGACCGGCGGGCAGCACCGACAGGGCCTCCCGGGCCAGGCCGCTCGCGGCCGCCTCACGCACGGAAAGCTGCCCGTCGGCCAGCACGGCCATCGCCGCCTCCCGGCCCGACGCGGCCACCAACAGCCGCACGCTGCGCAGCCTGATCCACAACCGGCCGTCGATCGCCCGCTCGGGATTGGCCAGCAGGCGCAGCGTCCGTTCCAGATGCGGGTTCAGCCCGTCCGGTCCGCGCAGGCCACGCAGGGTCAGCCGGCGCCAGACATCGTCGACCAGCGCGGCCCTTTCGCCGTAGCTGCGGCCGGGCGACGGGACCTTCAACACCAACGGCATCCGGCCGAGCCCGAGGTGCTCCCAGAGCACATCGAACTCCAATGTGGACAGTGCGATCGGCTCGGCGGTGATCGTGCTCACCGACTCACTTCCCGGTCGAGTGCGGACCGTGTGACCTTGGGGCACCGCGCCGGGACCGGGTCGATCCCGTGGCGGACCGCACCTCCAGGGAGGGCGGCATGCTGAACTCGCCGAGCGTGTCGGTGTTGTCGGTGGTGTAGGACTCGTAGTCGGCCATCACCTCGAACGCTCGCTGCTCGGCGGCGTCGGCGGCGGCCTCCTGGATCTCGTGGTCGGTCTGGAAGCCGAACAGATGCGCGACCTCGGTGACCGCCGGGTTCGGCTGCTCCGCCGTGACCGGCACGGGCGGTGGCATGTCGGCGCGGGCCTTGGCGAGTAGCTGGCCCTGCAGATCGGTGCTCACCCGCATGGTGTCGGCGGCCAGCGCGGCCTGCTCGGCCCAGTCGCCCAGCGGCGCGAGCGCGAACCGGGCGGCGTCCGCGGCGCTACCCTCCCAACCGGCGCCGGACGCGGCCACCCCGCTGGTGATGTCCTGCTGGATCTCGTTCAGCGCGTCGGACAGCCCGGACCAGTGATTGGCGACGACTCCGGCGGACGCGGGACCCGGTCCCGACTTGATCAACTGGTAGAGCTCGCCGTGCGAGTAGCCCTGCCAACGGTTGCCCGTGCCATCACCGGTGTTACCGCCCGCCGTCACCTGCTCGGTCCTTCCTCGCGCCCATCACCGTCTGCCCGGAACCGTCTGCCCGGAACCGCCTGCCCGGAACCGCCTGCCCGGAACCGTTGTCGGTCACCATCGTCAGTCACTGTTCTCGAGGGCCCTGAGCGTGGCGGTGTTGCCGTCCTCGACATCCTGATACTGCTGGGCGACCACTTCCAGAGCATCCGACGCGGACTTCAACCGCTGCTGGTAGGCCATCAGCACGTTGAGCGCGGAGTCGGCGTCGTTGATGGAGTGATCGTTGAATCGGCTGGCGGCGTTCTCGCTCACCGGATCGCCGGCCCAGGGGCTGACCCGCACGGCCGTGATCGCCTCGTTGATCTGCACATCGAGCTTTGCCAGCGCGTCGTTGAAAACCCGGCGCAGTTTCGGTAGCGACTCCCGGTCGACCCGCAACCTGGCGGCGGTGGCGGGCGAGGCACCGAGGTCGGGCAAGCCCGTGGGGAGCAGCGACACGAAGACCTCCTCGCGTGGTTGCCGACCTACTCTAGCGGTCCAACCCGATCACGAGCCCGCCTCGCGTGAAGTCGACCCAACCGGAGCAACGTCATGCAACTGCCCGTAATCGCCGGTCAGTCGGTCTTGCTCAGACTCGTCACCGCCGCCTGCGCGACCCGCTGCGCACCCGCACACAGCGTGTCCTGACTCAGCGGTGGATTGTTGCCGCCATCCCGGAACAACACGTCCAGGAACTGGTTGGCGCTGGTGTCCACCTCGACCGTGCAGACGGAGTTCAGACCGGGTGTGCGGACGACCAGGGCCGGCCAGCCCGCCACGTTGATCGGCGTGGCCGACACCTGCGCCTCGTCGGACAGCCACACGTTCACGCTCATGTCGGTGACCAACGCCAGCTCGGCGACCGTGCCGCTGCTGACACCGCGAATCGTGCACGCCCGCGCCTTGTCGAACTCGTCGTCCGTGTAGGCGACGGGGGTCGAGTCCAGGCTGAGCGCGGACCGCTGCGACGAGGTCAGAATCCGGCACGGATTGACGTTGTCCAGCGGTAACGCGCGATCCGGCGGCGGCAACGTCAGGGTGGCGACCGTCGGAACCGTCACCGTCGACAACGGGCTGGCCGTGCCCGACTCCGACGACGACTGGTTGTTCGGCTTCACGCTGCTGTAGATCGGGCTGCTGAACGTGGTGAGCGCGAGACCGATCAACACCGCGAGCGTGATCCCCACCCCGGCCACGACATGGCTGAGGCGCGGCGGTCTTTTCGTCCGCATGGCTCGTTACGGTAGCGACTCGGTCAATGCCACGGTGTTAGTGCCATTTCCCGTGGTGAGTTCCACCACAGCCCACGAGTGAGGGTGGTCACCAGCGCCCGCGCCGGCGCATCTGGCGCTCCCGCCAGCGTTCCTCGCGCTCCGTGTACTGGGCCGAGCGCCGCGCCGCGCGCGCCCGCTGATACGCCCTGCGGTCATGCTTCCAGCCGTCACCGAACATCGCACCACTCAGCACGACGACCGCGGCGGGCAGCAGGAAGATCCACCAGATATGAACCAGACTGAAGAACAGCACCACCGCGACGATGGCCGCAACCGGGACCGCCGCACCGGCCAGCCGCTGCACGGCCGGCCGCGACTGCCAACGCTGGATCGCGTCGGACGTGCCCGGCGCGGGCAGGTTCGTCCCGCCTGTCCCCACCGTCGACCGCGTCTGGGTCCGCGACGCCGCCGACCCGTCGAACGTTGGATGCGGGTCGGGTAGATCCAGGAACAGTTCCCGCAGGTCACCGCGGGTCTTCGCGGTCGCGACCTTGGCGCTGCGCTCGCCGTACTCGTCCACGTCGAGCCGCCCGGTACTCATGTGCTCGCCGAGGGCGCTCAGCGCCGACTCCCGCTCCGTGTCGCTGATCCGAATGTCGTTCGGCTCCGTGCCTGCCACACCATCGATCCTACGAGCGATCGGTGGTGCGGGGACATGACACATGTCAGGTGTGGCCGGGCCGAAATCCCGGCCGGCCCGGCCACACCCTGATGTCGTCAGTCCTTGATCTCGGCGAGCACGGCGCCCTGGGTGACCGCCTCGCCGGGGGAGACCGAGATCGTCGCGATGGTGCCGGCCTTGTGCGCGGTGACCGGGTTCTCCATCTTCATGGCTTCCAGCACCACGATCAGCTCACCGGCCTCCACGGTCTGCCCGGGCTCGACGGCGACCTTGACGATCGTGCCCTGCATGGGCGCGGTCAGGGCGTCTCCGGACACGGCCGCGGCGGCCTTACCGCCTTTTCGCGCGCGCGGCTTCGACCTGGCGGCAGGACCCGCCGGACCGGCGGCGACCGCGAGATCGCCGGGCAGCGACACCTCCAACCGGCGCCCACCGACCTCGACGACGACCGACTGGCGCGGTGCCTCGTCCCCGGACTCCGGGTCGGTGACGCCGGTGAACGGCTCGATGGTGTTGTTGAAGTCGGTCTCGATCCACCGGGTGTGGACCTGGAAGCCCTTCTTGTTGCCGATGAACGCGGGGTCGCGCACCACCTTGCGGTGGAACGGCAGCACGGTGGCCATGCCCTCGACGGTCATCTCGTCCAGCGCCCGCCGGGCCCGGGCCAGAGCCTCGTCCCGGTTCTCGCCGACGACGATCAGCTTGCCCAGCAGCGAGTCGAACTGGCCGCCGATCACGCTGCCCGACTCGACGCCGGAGTCGACCCGCACGCCCGGGCCCTGCGGGGAGACCAGCTTGGTCACCGTGCCGGGAGCGGGCAGGAAGTTGCGGCCGGCGTCCTCACCGTTGATGCGGAACTCGAAGGCGTGCCCACGCGGGGTCGGGTCCTCGGTGAACCGCAGCGGTTCGCCGGCGGCGATGCGGAACTGCTCGCGCACCAGGTCGATGCCGGTGGTCTCCTCCGAGACCGGGTGCTCGACCTGCAGCCGGGTGTTGACCTCCAGGAAGGAGATCGTGCCGTCGACGCCGACCAGGTACTCGACGGTGCCGGCGCCGCTGTAGCCGGCCGCCTTGCAGATCGCCTTCGCCGAGCTGTGGATGGTGGCGCGCTGCTCGTCGGTCAGGAACGGCGCGGGCGCCTCCTCGACCAGCTTCTGGTGACGGCGCTGCAGCGAGCAGTCACGCGTGCCGACCACGATCACGTTGCCGTACCTGTCGGCCAGCACCTGTGCCTCGACGTGACGCGGGTGGTCGAGGTAGCGCTCCACGAAGCATTCGCCGCGGCCGAACGCGGTCACCGCCTCGCGCACCGCCGACTCGAACAGCTCGGGGATCGACTCACGGGTGCGGGCCACCTTCAGGCCACGCCCACCGCCACCGAACGCGGCCTTGATCGCCACCGGCAGGCCGAACTCGTCGGCGAACGCGAGCACCTCGTCCGGGCCGTTCACCGGGTCCGAGGTACCCGGCACCAGCGGCGCGCCCGCCTTGGTCGCGATGTGCCGGGCGGTCACCTTGTCACCCAGGCTGCGGATGGCGTGCGGCTCCGGCCCGATCCACACCAGACCGGCGTCGATGACCGCCTGCGCGAAGTCCGCGTTTTCGGACAGGAAGCCGTAGCCGGGGTGAATCGAGTCCGCGCCGGACCGTTTCGCCACGTCCAGGATCTTGTCGATGGACAGGTAGGACTCCCCAGGAGTATTGCCACCCAGCGCGAACGCTTCGTCAGCCAACCGGACGAACACCGCGTCACGGTCCGGGTCGGCATAAACAGCGACGCTGGCCAAACCAGCGTCCTTGCAGGCCCGGATGACCCGTACGGCGATTTCGCCCCGGTTAGCAACCAGGACCTTGCGCAACTGGGTGGTGGCCGACTCGGGCACCGCCTACCTCCTTGTATGGACTCATGCCAGACCCGTGCCTCGGCATCGCGCCTGATACGCGGGGCTTGTGGGGGAGTCTACGGACTGGCTGGTCACCGTGGGCGAGAGCCAGCTCACGCCTCGGTCGTAGGTCACGCTCCGGGCGTGTCGTCCAGTTCGCCGGCGGCCGCGTCGCCGGCCCAGAGGTCGGCCACGCTCAACCCCACCCGGGCGAGCAATGTCCTGGTCAGCGGCAGGCTGATGCCGATAACGCTGGACGGGTCGCCGTCCACACCCTCGACGAACCAGCCGCCCAGCCCGTCCAGCGTGAATCCGCCGGCCACCCGAACGGGTTCCCCGCTGGCCAGATAGGCGTCCAGTTCGCGGTCGGTGGGCCGGCCAAAACGGACGATCGTGGACCGGGTGTCGGTCGCGCGGGCGGTTGGCCCGCCGTCCGTCAGCCTCACCACGGCGTGACCGGTCAGCAGGGTGCCCTCGCCGCCGGCCATGGCCCGCCAGCGAGCACGCGCCAGGTCCACCGTGCCCGGCTTGCCGACCAACTCCGGGCCGTCCGGACCGGTCATCGACAACATCGAGTCGCAGCCGATCACGACCGCGTCCGGATATTCGACGGCGACCTTGTCGAGCACCGCGTCCGCCTTGGCCGCCGCGAGCGCGGTGACCACCTGGGCCGGCGTCGGATCGGCCAGGCCCGCGGTGATCGCGTCCTCGTCCACTCCGGACACCCGTACCACCGGCTCGACCCCGGCGGAGCGCAGCACGGCCAGTCGGGCTGGCGAGGCGGAGGCGAGAATCAGACGCATATCGGCAGACTACCGAGAGTTGAGAATGCACCGTCCGGGTGCTATTTCCGCGCCAATCGGCCCGAGATCGTTACGCTGATGTCGATGTCTGATCCACTCTCGCTGGCAAATGTGCTCTCGCAGTCGGTGGAATGGCTGCTGGAGAGGGCAATTGAGGCCGCAATCAAATCCATCTCGGCTTGGCGGCAGAACCGTGGGCTCGCCAGGCGACTGACGGACCCCGAGGCCCTGCTTCGCGAGGTCACACCGGAACTGGTGGCGCTGCGCGAGGGACCGCTCGCGGACGTGCCCGAAGCGGAGTGGGTCTCGGCGGTCTACGCGGTGCGTGACGGTCTGCGACGGCTGATGCCGATCCAGACGCGCGAGCTGTACCGGGTGCTGCGGAAGGCCGACGAACTGGCGGACTACGTGACCGAGCGGTCCAGTGACCTGCTGGCCGCACTCGGCCCCGATGCCGTCCGGGCCTATGCGGGCGGCCCGATCAGGCGTTGACGCGGGCCAGCTTGCGGCCGACCTTGAGGTAGTAGTCGCCCTTCCGGTCGGCGTCCAGGTCCGCGAGCTTGTCCTTGAGCAACGTGGCCAGCGAGTCGCGGATGTCGTCGACGGTCAGCGTGACCTGTTGCTGACTCCCGTCGGACTCCACCACCAGACGCAGGCCGTTCTGCTGCGCGACACGGCGGACGTCACCGTTGCTCGCCGCGAATCCCAGCCCTCGCACCGCCTCGGTCACCGACTGACTGAGATCGGACACCGTGGGCAGGTCCTCGACCTCACCGAAGCTGCGGCGGGAGAACCGCGCGGCGAACTCCTCGCGGGCCTTCATGGCCGCGTCCACGCCGTGGATCGCGGCGGTCACGTCCCCTGCGAGGATCTTCTTCAGGTCCATCGGGTGCAGCGAGCCGGCCGCGCGCCGCTGGCGCACGATCGCCAGTTCGCTGTCCCGCCACTCGGTCAGGGCCTGGAAGTACGGCAGCACCAGGCGGTCCGGAACCGACATGAGCTTGCCGAAGATCTCCCCGGCCGACGCGGTCAGCGGCACGTAGTTGCCCTTGCTCTTGCTCATCTTGGCGCCGGTGCCGTCGGTGCCCTCGATCAGCGCGGTGGCCACCACGATCTCCGGGTTCTGACCGCAGATCTGCATGACATGCCGGCACATCTGCATGTTGAGGAACTGGTCGATGCCGCCGACCTCGAGATCGGTGTTGATCTCCACCGAGTCCAGCGCCATCGCCACCGAGTACAGCAGTTCGGCCAGGGACAGGCCGTGACCGGCGTCCAGCCGCTTGCGGAAGTCCTCCCGCTGCAACGGCATCGACACCGGGATGTGCGCGGAGATCTCGATCAGCCTGGGCAGCGTGATCGTCCGCAGCCAGTCGCCGTTGTGCCGGAACTCGGCGTGCGTGAAGTCGAAGAACGGGCTGACCTGGTCGCGGTAGGTCGCGAGGTTCCGCGCGATGTCCTCGTCGGTCAGCGCAGGGCGCTCGTCGGAGCGGCCACTGGGGTCACCGATCTTGGCGGTCACGTCACCGACGATGAACACCACGCGGTGGCCCATCCGCTGGAACCGGCTGAGGATCAGCATCGGCACGGTGTGGCCGAGGTGCACCTCGTGGCCGGTCGGGTCGATGCCGAACTTCGCGACGAACGGCCGGCCCGCCTTCTGGGCCTCGATGATCCGCCCGGCCAGGGCCTCCGCCGAGGGCTGCAGTTGTTGGGCTCGCTCCGAGATGAGCGCGGCCTGCTCGGCCGCGGACAGGTCGGACAGGTCCATCCGGCGCCGCACGGTGGTCAGCTCCAGCAGTTCGCGCACGGTGTCGTCGGCGGCGAGTTCACCGGCGTTGAGCACGGTGATCACACGGTCGACCGACTGGCGCAGTCGGGTCATCGAAACACTCCATCCTTGGGATTCCCCCCACATCCTAGAAAATGCACCCAGGTCCAATCTTCATTGAACCTGGGTGCATCGATTTTCCAGTCTTTTCAGCCGGATCAGGCGCTCGCGCGGGCCGGTTCCTCAGTGACCATCTCGGCGGCCTCGTCCGGGCGTGCCCGGTTCTTGCGAACCATGCCCAGGCAGGCGACCGCGCCGAGCAACAGCACGCAGATCGGCAGGATCAGGGTCGCTCGGGCCGCGTCCGTGAAGCCCTGGTGGAACACGGTGAGCGCCAGTGTGTTGATCTGGTTCGCGACACTCGCGGGCACGCCCGGCGGCAGCGCGGCCGGCCCACTCGTGCCGTAACCGCCGGTGGCGTTGTTGGCGGCCTGGGCCATTCCGTCCACGAACTGGCCGCGGAACGCCGGCGGCAGCGCGGTCGACGCGTTCACGGCGGCCGAGTGGATGGACGCGACCAGCCGGTTCTGCAGCAGCACGCCGATCGCGGCGCTGCCGATCACGCCACCGACCTGCCGGGTGGTGTTGAACACGCCGGACGCCGCGCCCATCATCGGCAGCGGCATGTCGGTGGTGGCGACGTTGGCGATCGGCGAGAACACGCAGCCGACCCCCAGGCCCATCACCAGCAGTCCCGGAATCAGCGACCACGGATCGCTGCCCGGCCGGGCCTGCGCGACGATGATCGCGATCCCGGCGGACAGCAGCACGAACCCGCTCATGGCGACGTACTTGCCGCTGATCCGGTCGGACAGCCGGCCGGCCAGCGGCGCGACGAACCCGGAGACCAGCGACATCGGCGCGGTCAGCACACCGGCCATCAGCGGGCTCATGCCGAGTACCGACTGGAAGTAGATGGTCAGCGGCAGGAACATGCCGATCATCGCGAACCCGATGGCCATCCCGGCGATGCTGGCGGCGGAGAAGTTCCGGTGCGCGAACAGCGACAGCGGCATCAGCGGCTCCGCGCGGTTGCGCCACTGCGAGATCACGAACGCGATCAGCAGCAACACGCCGGCGCCGATGATCTCCGGGACCGTGATCGGCCCGAACACCCGACCCCAGTCGTACTGCTGGCCGTTCTGCAGGCCGAACACGACTCCCAGCAGGCCCAGGCTGGACAGCGCGGTGCCGACCAGGTCGAAGCGGTGCTGGTGACGCTGCTGCCTGCCGGGCACCAGGATGACGGCGAGCACCAGGCCGATGATGCCGATCGGTACGTTCACCATGAAGATCCACTGCCAGCCGAAGTTGTCGACCAGCAGACCACCGAGCAACGGTCCGGCGATCGTCGCGACGCCGGCCACCGCGCCCCAGGCACCCATCGGCGCGCCACGCTTCGCGGGCGGGAACAGGTTGGTGATGAACGCCATCGTCTGCGGGGTCATGGCGGCGGCACCGAGGCCCTGCACGGCGCGCGCGATGATCAGCATCATCGCGCTGGTGGACAGGCCGCACCACAATGAGGCGGCGGTGAACACCACCATCCCGAACAGGAACACGTTCTTGCGGCCCAAACGGTCACCGAGTCGGCCGGCGAGCAGCAGCGGCACGGCGAAGGTCAGCAGGTAGGCGCTGTTGACCCAGACCACTTCGTTCAGGCTGGCGTGCAGGTCGCGCAGCATGGTCGGTATCGCCACGTTGACGATCGTGGTGTCGAGCATGATCATGAAGAAGCCGATGCACAGCGCGGCCAGCGCTGCCCAGGGGTTTCTGGCGCCGTCCTGTACGCCTGTCCCCGATCTGGTGGTCATCCCGTCGCCTCCGTGGTGGTCCGTGTCCCCGTCGATTTCCGTGCAGACTTGCGTGCCTGTTTCAGCGCTGCCTTGTCGGCTGGTATTTCGCCCGCGGGTCGGTCGTCCGGGACGACCCGCAGTTCCGCCGTGCTGACCGGATTCGATCCCGAGCCCCAGTCGGGCCAGCCCAGATCGCCTCGGCGCAGCCGGTCCAGCTGTTCGTTCACCCAGGCCAGTTCGGCCCTGACCATCGCCAGCCGGTACTTGACGTCGATCCAGTACATCTCCGGCAGCTTCACGGCCGTGAGATGGTCGACCCAGACCTGCCGGGCGGCGATCTCCGCCTGCAACTCCGCGCAACGATCCCGCAGGCACTCCGTGCCGTCCTCGGCGTTGAGGGTGTGCAGCAGGCTCATCGCCAGCGCGAACTCCGGATAGCTCTCACTGGGCTGCGAGGCGATCTGCCTGACCTTGCTGGCGAACGTCTCACGACCGCATGGCGTGATCCGGTAGGTGGTTCGCTCCGGCCGGCGGCCCTCCCGGCTGGTCTCGACCATCTCGACCATTCCGTCCCGGGCCAGCCTCTCGATGGTGTGGTACAGCGTGCCCGGGGTCAACTTGAGCAACCGGTCGGTGTGCCGGTCGCGCATGGTCTGGTGGATGTCATAGGGGTGTTTGGGACCCTCGTGCAGCAGTTCCAACACCGCCAGCGCGAGCGGTGTGAGCGTGCCCGGACCCGATATCAACTTCCACTCCGATCATTCCGTACCGGTTATTCCACGTGGAATATACCGGCGCGAACGGGTGACACACAACCCTCCGTTGGGACCTGAGGTCTCGGGGTCCCTAGGGGAGACCCTGAGGACCACCGGCTGGCGAACAACCCTCCCGATTGGGACCTTTCGCTCTGCCCCCGGCTTCTCGATCAAGGGGACGCTTGTACATGTCGGAATGCCAACGCAGGGAGGTGCGCACGATGCGTGCGTTGATCGTGGTCGAGTCCGTCTTCGGCAACACCAGACGCATCGCCGACGAGATCGCGGCCGGCCTGACCGCGCGGGACGATGTCACAGCCGTGGACCTGGTGACGCCGGACGTCGCCGCCACCACGGTGCCCGAGGACGTCGACCTGCTTGTGGTGGGGGCGCCGACCCACGCGATGACTTTGAGCCGTCCCAACACCCGGCAGCAGGGCGCCATGAAGATTCCGGACAGCAAGGTCGCGGTCGACACCGGCGTGCGGGAGTGGCTCGCCGCGCTGGCGAAGGCTCGGCCCGGCGTCACCACCGCGGTGTTCGACACCCGCCTCGCCAAGCCATCCTGGCTGGTCGGTTCCGCCGCGCGCGGCATCAAGCAGCGGCTGGCCAAGCTGGGCTACCCGGTGGCGGCCACCGAGCACTTCAGCGTCGAGTCGACTGAGGGACCGCTGACCACCGGCGAGCCGGAACGCGCCCGCGAGTGGGCGGAGCACCTGGCGGTGCCGGCAGGGGTGTAGCCCCAGCTCGGCCACCGGCCGAGCACGACCCCCACGGCAGGCGGATCATGTGCGCTGGCTAGCCAAGCCACCGCACACGGTCCGCCACGCTGTCGCGCGCACAACGGCCCAGCACCAGGGGCGTCGAGATCAGCCGTTATTGGGCGTTACGTTGTTCGTCTTCCCAAACCATGAGGACGCTGTCGGCTTGAGAGCTCGCGTCGCCCAACTTCATGTCCTCGGCGATAGCTTGCAACACCGGCAAGGCCTGATCAGCCGCACCATGGCGCAGGACGTAGGCAGCGGCGGCGCAGCGGATATCGGGTGAGGGGTCGTTGAGCAGCGGCAGCAGGATCGCTTGCACCACCTTGTCACCGCCCTGTTCGGCCCAACCGGCGACAAGGATGTTGATGGCCTTGATCCGGCGGTTCGCCTCCCGCACGTCGGGAGGGTCCTGGTCGAACGCGGCCCGCTGTGCGCCGACGAGGGTCACCAGCTCCTGCTGAGCCTGCTCGATCTCAGTCGCGTCCGGAATCATGACGCTCTTGCTCCTCCATCGCGCGGTTTACTTCCCGTATGCCTCGGTCGTACTGGTAGTCCCAGTCACGTCCGTTCAGATAGTCCCTGAGTATCTTGTCGGTGCCGAACACTGTGCGCGAGTAGCGTCCGCTGACTCGCCGGTGAACTGGTTCGGGGAGCCAAACCAGGTTGTCGGTGGTGTTGATGCGCTCAACGCTGAACCCGCTCCGCTGTGGCTTCACTTGACACTGCTCCGTCAGATGGTGGATTTGTTGGCCGTCTCGGTTTCCGAGCGCTTGCTTGGCGGCCTTGAACGATGGGTAGGACACCACTCCTCCGGCTTCGTCGGCGATGGTCTTCCAGGTGTGGGGTGGTCGCTTCCGCTCAGGTGGTGCGTCCTTGGGCCGTTCGGTCGCGGCCTCGATGGGCTGTTTCGCGGGCTCGGCGGCCTGGGTGATGTCGGTGATGTAGGTCTGGACGCTGGTGCTGGCGCGTTGGTAGAGGGCGGCGGCTTCTTCTAGCTGGTCGGCGACGGGGGCGAGGAGGTTGAAGGCTTCGGCGAGTTCGTAGCTGGCACTTTCCTGTGCCAGTTCCCCAGCACGGGTAGGACCTCGTCGCGGAGTTGGGTGGCGTCGCGGGCGCAGTCATCGGGTTGGAGGAGTGCGATCGCCGAGCGCAGTTCGGCGATCATCTCGGGCAGTGATGTCGTCATCCGGTGGCCTCTACAAGCGGACCGCGAGGGTGTTGATCAGTTCGTGGGCGGCGACCATCCGTTCGACCGCACCGGACACCAGGGTGTTGGCGGTGTGGACGTCCCTGGGTGCGTGGGCGGCTTCCGGATTGTCGGTTCCCTGCAGTGCCACCGCTAGCCGGTCGGCGGCGGTGATCGAGTCCTGTAGTCGCAGGGTGATCTGGGGGATGGGTAACCGGTCGGCCAGGGTGGCGAGTTGTGTGTGGACGTCGGTGATGCTCATGATCACGCACCCTATTGAGGAGGACCGACAAACAGGGCTGTCCTGATCGGGCTCAGGGGGTCCACAGGGTGGGGCCGTGGGCGATGACGAGTCGGGGTGCCAGCCTGCTGTCGGGTGGGGGGAGGGTGATCAGGCCGTCGATGACGTCGGACAGGGTGCCTTCGTGGCGCCAGGTGATGTCGCCAGAATCGTTGCAGCGCAGGGCGGCGGTGTCGGTGGTGTAGCGGACGCGGATCGCGTCGGCCCAGCCGGCCGGCCAGGTGCGGATGCCGTGTAATTCCACGACGTCGCCGTCGATCATGGTGGGGA